>NZ_CP113060.1:600000-900000 GCF_026625725.1 Pseudomonas sp. SL4(2022) | reverse complement strand
CTTGATGATGGTGACCTTGTCGTGACGACCTTGAGCGATCACTTCAGCAACAACCTTGGCACCTTCAACAACCGGCGCGCCGATTTTAACGTCGTCGCCATTGCCGACCAGCAGAACACGGTCAAACGTCACGGCTGCGCCAGTGGCCAGCTCGAGTTTTTCGACCTTGAGGAATTCGCCTTCGGTGACTTTGTATTGCTTGCCACCAGTAACAATTACTGCGTACATGGTAAATCTCCGTTAATCCTGCTCACCCAGCGCTTTATAGGTGTAAGTGTCGGCTGGCATGGCTGCTTGGGGCCGGAAGGACACCCTTGCAATTGCGTAAGGCAGGGAAATACCCAGGGGGAAGTTCAGGGTGCGCGATTGTACGCAAGCTGATCGAGCGGCGCAAGGGCTCCAGCCACTTGCCTTGACAGCCCCCAGCCTGCCCCCTAGCATGCCGCGCATCCCATGAGTAGCAGGTGTAAGCGATGCAACCCCAGGCTTTCTATCGCGTGGTGGCGGATGACTTCACCGCTGTCGACGGTATCATCCGCGCCCAGTTGGTGTCGCGCGTACCGCTGGTAGAAAAGATCGGCGACTATATTATCTCCGCAGGTGGCAAACGCCTGCGTCCATTGCTGGTTTTGCTCAGTGGTAAAGCTCTGGGGGTTGAAGGTGACAACCTGCGCCTGCTGGCCGCCACTATTGAGTTTTTGCACACCGCCACCTTGCTGCACGACGATGTAGTCGACATGTCCGACATGCGCCGTGGCCGCAGCACAGCCAACGCTCAGTGGGGCAATGCACCGAGCGTACTGGTCGGCGACTTTCTGTATTCGCGCTCGTTTGAAATGATGGTCGAGTTGGGCTCCATGCCCGTGATGCAGATCCTCTCGAAAGCCACTCGTGTAATTGCCGAGGGCGAAGTGCTGCAGTTGTCGAAGATTCGCGACGCCAGCACCACCGAAGAAACTTATATGGACGTCATCCGTGGCAAGACGGCCATGCTCTTCGAGGCCTCGACCCATAGCGCTGCTGCCCTTGCCGGTGCTAACGCGCAGCAGACCGAAGCCTTGCGTACTTTCGGCGATCACCTGGGCGTAGCCTTCCAGTTGGTCGATGACCTGCTCGACTACCGTGGTGACGCCAGCACCCTGGGCAAGAACGTTGGCGACGATCTGGCCGAGGGCAAGCCGACGCTGCCGCTGATTTACACCATGCGCGAAGGCACGCCCGAGCAGGCGGCGCTGGTACGCCAGGCAATCCAGAAAGGCGGCATCGAGGACCTGGAAAGCATTCGCAATGCCGTTGAAGCCGCCGGCGCGCTGGACTACACCGCCCAACTGGCCCGAAATTATGTTGAGCGCGCAGTCGCTTGCCTGGATGTTTTGCCCGCCAGTGCATACCGCGACGCGCTGGTCGAACTCAGCCGCTTTGCCGTCGCCCGCACGCACTAAGCGGGTTGGTCTGTTGTCAGAAGCCCGTCCTTGTGACGGGCTTTTTTGTGCCTGCAGGCTCGGCCTTCGTAGTTCTCACTGGCAAGGAAAAAGCCGGCTTGTAGTCGGTTTTTTTGCTATCTAATTTATTGATTTTATTTGTTTTAAATCTTGGTGAGCTTTATGGCCCCCTCCATTTGTTCCCCCCCCCTGGCATGTGTTGCGTGCCAGGGTGCTCTGTTGTGACTGTCGCTTCTGGCCGGTCGTGATTAACCGTGTGGGGGCGCAACGACCGTCCAGTTCACATCCGTCACATACGCATAGCCGGTCATTATTTCAACGCCTTGGTCTTTGGTAAGCGCCATTTAGCCGTTTTGGTTACTGGCGAGCACCTTCGCGTTGTCGCCAATATGGCTGTATGCCGATAGCAAAACGCATTAATGCTTGACGCTATTTTGGCTGCATACGCCTCGTTGGCGTCGAGCTGCACGGTGTAGGTTATAAGGGGGCGTCTGAGCAGTTCAGGAGAGTCGTACGCCAAGGTTTTGGGCTAGTCCTGCTGAGCATGAGGCGTGTGGTGATTGCCACGATCTACTGCTGAAGCCGCATGGCAACATGCCCAATACGGTGTCGGCCTTTACTTGAAGTAACCCCGTGGCGTGGTGCCGGTCATGGCCTTGAAGAAGGCGATTAACACACTGTCGCTTGCGAAACCCAGCTCAAAGGCGCAGTAGGCAATGCTGCGTCCGGTAGCGAGCAGCTCAATGGCGCGTATCAGCCGCCATTGTTGGCGCCATTGTTGGTAACCCATGCCGGTTTCCCGTAGAAAAATGCGGCCGATGGTTTTGCCGCTGGCGCCCACCTGTTGTTGCAGCTCTTGCAGCTCAGGGGGCAGTTGTTCGAGGTTATTCAGTAACGGCGCCAAGCGCTTGTCTCTGGGCAGTGGCAGACGTGTCGGTTGTTCGCGGGCCTCGTTGATCTCGCTGAGGCAGAGCCCCAGTAAATGCGCATATTTACCTTGATCCCAATCGGTGTCGAAAGGGGCCATTGCCATGGCTTCCAACACCGCCCGGAGCAATCCGCTGACTTCTATTACCCGTACTTGGGCCGGCAACTGCTTGGCCAGCATCGGGCACAAATACACCGAACGGTAGTCGACGGCCTGTTGCATCACCGCACGGTGTGGCACTCCGCTAGGGATCCACGCTGCCCGAGTCGGAGGTAACAGGCACAGCTGGTGGGCCAGGCTGATGCGTGTGCAACCCTGTTGGGTAAACAGTAACTGGCCGCGTTGGTGTTGGTGAATCCCTGAATCATGATCGCCAAGCAGGGCGCCGATACCTATGACCGGACACTTGAACGTGTCTGGGTCGAAATCCGCATCGGCAGCTAGCCAGGCCATAGGTTGTCCGATTTTAGCGATAACTTGTCGAAGTTTGGATAATACGCCGATGGCCGCTACTTAAAATACTCCTCGTTTCTTTAGGAGTCCTTTTCTATGAGTCTGAAAAATCTACTGGTGCTGGCGGTGGCGTTGCTGATGTTTCCGCAAATTGCCCAAACGCTCTACAGCCCCGCACTCTCGGATATCGGCCAAGTATTTGCTGTGAGTCCCCAAACAGCGGGGCAAGTTCTTTCCGTGTATTTTCTCGCATTCGCCCTGGGCGTGGTGGTATGGGGGCGGTTGTGCGACCGCTTTGGACGGCGTCCGATAATGTTGTCGGGGCTTGCCCTATACGGCGGGGCTTCCTGCCTTGCATTGAGCGTCAGCACCTTTGGTGGGTTGCTCATAGCTCAGATATTGGCCGCTTTCGGTGCGGCAGTGGGGTCGGTGGTGACGCAAACGGTTCTGCGTGATCGCTTCAGCGGCGCTGAACTGGCCCAGGTGTTTTCGGTAATGGGCATTGCCCTGGCGGCTAGCCCTGCGATTGGCTTATACACTGGGGCAAGCCTGGTTCACTACTTTGGCTATCGCGGCATGCTCACCTGCCTGCTGTTGCTAGCGCTGGCGTTGTGGGTTTGGTGCCTCTGGGTCTTGCCTGAAACCCGTCCAGCCACGCTACCTACTGCGCCTTTGTTTGGCACTCTGCGCCTGATGCTCAAGGACTGGGCATTGTTGCGCTCGGTCGGGTTGGTGGCAGTATTTAACATTGCGCTGTTCAGTTATTACAGCCTTGGACCGTTCATCTTCGAGCGGCTGGGTTTGTCCGCCGAACAGTTCGGCTACAGTGGTGTTTTACTGGCGCTGGGGTCTGGGTTGGGGGCGTGGCTGAACAAAGGGTTGCTCAAGCGCGGAGTGAACAGTGAACAACTGGTCCTAGCTGCTGGTGCCGTGGCGTTGTTGGGCAGCATTCTGGTTATAGTGCTGCAGGACCGCTGGTTGTTCGTTCTGCCGATGTTGTTGATGGTGGTGGCTTTCGGCATGGCTATTCCCAATGTGCTCGGGGCGGCGCTGATTGCTTATCGCGACCGCCTTGGCACAGCAGGCGCACTGTTTGGCTTGTTGTATTACGTGGTGATCGGCGCCGGCTTGACTCTGGCTGCCTGGGGGCAGGCGCTGGGCCTTACACTGTTGGTCTGTGCCTTGACGGCGTTATTGCTAGGGTTTACACGCCCGTCAACGGCTATCAAAAATTGATCGAAGTACCGAGCTGTGGCGTTAACGGCGGCACCCTCAACATCAAACACGTCCGCGCTCACGGCGATGAAGTTCTGCGCCTCATTATGAGAATGATTATGCGAGTTTGTGGGTTGAACTGTGGGTTGCAGACTGCTTCTGATTTTTAATTCTTATTTTCGGGGGGCATAGGCAATAAAAAAGCCGGCTTGTGGCCGGCTTTTTTATGCCTAAATACCTTTAAAAATAGGGTGGTTTGAAAATAGATCCATCTTGTCCCCCCATTTGTTCCCCCATGTGGTCAGCGAGTGAGTGCTGTGCTCTCTCATATTCTGTCGGTGGACAGGTAAGGGTGGTGGCAGGGCAAAATTTTCACAGCATCCCAAAACAAGACGGAGTGCAACAGAAATGAAGCTATGAGGAGGTATTCGATGTATGGCTATTTATACAGTATTATGGGTGGTCTAAGCGGACTGGTTACCCCATCCAGTCTGGGATAATATTGGTGCCTATGATCATATTAAGCCCTAACCAACGCCCCCAATTCTCGGGTCACGAGACCTTTCCCCTTCGTCAGCTTTGGCTACGCAAAGCCTATGATGCCGTTGCCTATTTTAGGAATCTAGGACTCCCTGCGCCTAAGACCGTATTTTCGGAAGACTCTGCCATAGCCCGATTCGGGGTAGGCAAAAATATGGTTACGTCCATTAGATTTTGGGCGACAGCGTGTCGCATTATCGAAGAGTCAGATGGCGGCTTTGTGCCAACTGAGTTAGCAGACATGCTATTTGACCCTGAAAGTGGTTTAGATCCATTCGCTGAGCAATCAGCCACAACATGGCTAATGCATTGGTTTCTCGCAAGCAATCCAGAAAAAACCACTACATGGTATTTCATTTATAACCATGTGGTACAGCAGGTGTTTAAGCGGGAAAGCGTTGTAGATGCTTTGTCCGGAATGATTTCTGAACATAATTTACGTATTTCACTTGCAACTCTGAAAAGGGATGTTGAGTGTTGTATTAGAAGTTATGTCCCAAGGCTTGGCGGGGATTCACCAGAGGAAATGAGTGAGCCGCTTCTTGGTGAGCTTGGTTTAATTCAGCAAAATACGAAAGATAGTTTTGAGTTTCGACGTGGAGCCAAACGCTCGTTACCCGATGGAGTATTCGCGTATGCCTTACTCGATTATTGGGAAAATTTGGGTCAGTCAGGGTCAGTCATGGCCTTTGATCGTGTCGCTCACGACTATGGCTCTCCTGGTCGAGTGTTCAAGTTGGACGAGCATGCCGTAGCTGATCGATTGATGGGGCTAGAGCAGCTAAGTAAAGGGCAGCTGATGTGGACAGAACAAGCTGGTATCCGGCAGGTTATTCGCCAAGGTAGTGCCTTAAACGACATTAAAAGAGCTAAGAACGCATTTTTGAAGGCCGCCTATGCCAAAGGTTAAGCAGAATTTAGAGCTGAATAGTAAAAAATTGTCAGAGGTTGTCAAAATATCTAGACAGTTTCTTCGCTCTGTTCGCTTGGATGCGGATCTAGATCGTGATGATGCTTTGTCTGGGTACGTATGCCAGGGTACCGCGCGCGCTCTATTGGAAAATATGGCGCGTCAGATAACTGAAACAAGTCAAAGGGCGTTCACTTGGACCGGTCCATATGGCGGAGGGAAGTCCTCTCTTGCGCTTATGCTTTGCTCGCTAGTCGGAACTAATAAGAGACTTCGAGAGAAAGCAAAAAATATTTTAGATTTACCCTTAGATAGTGTTGTCTATAAAGCATTTGATGCGCGCGAAGAAGGTTGGATTGTAGTACCTGTCGTTGGAAAGAGAGCTAGTTTTGTTAGTGAGTTATCTAATGCGTTAGCTAAGGCGAAGGGAGAGTTGCCTTCTAAGAAAAAGACGCATGACATAGTTGGGGAGTTGATTTCTGTAGCGGAGTCGCATCCTCAGGGTGTTCTTGTGGTCATTGACGAGCTAGGGAAGTTGCTAGAGGCCGCCGCGCAAGACGGTGATGATATTTATATATTTCAAGAACTTGCTGAGGCCGCAAGTCGAAGTAATGGAAAACTTGTTATTGTAGGTATTTTGCATCAGGCTTTTGATGCATATGCCTCCCGGCTTGGGCGGCAGTCTCAGGATGATTGGGCAAAAGTCCAAGGGCGGTTTATCGATATTCCATTAGTTTCAGCAACCGATGAGGTTGTTGAGCTTATTGGTAAGGCTATTGTAGTTTCAACGTCGGATCATCTAGTTGAGGCTCGCTCTCAGGCAGATGTAGTTGCTAAGTCTATAAAGTCTAGAAGACCAAGTGCTCCTCAAGGAATCGGGGCTGCGCTGGTGAAGTGTTGGCCTTTGCATCCCATTACAGCTGCTTTATTAGGGCCTATATCTAAACGGCGCTTTGGTCAAAATGAGAGAAGTACGTTTGGGTTTTTAGCTTCAAGAGAGCCATTGGGCTTTCTTGAGTTTTTAGAGGGGGTTAGTAGTTCTGATAATCTGACGTACGGGCCGGCGCATTATTGGGACTACCTTAAGGCAAATCTAGAGCCTGCGATAATGGCCTCACCAGATGGTCATCGTTGGGCTGTTGCGTGTGATGCTGTAGAGCGAGCAGAGGCAAAAGGAGAGGCTATACATGTTGAGCTTACTAAAGTCGTAGCTCTAATTGAAATGTTCCGGAATGGGTCAGGGATTGTTCCGGAAGAAAAAGTGCTTTTTGTTTCTATACCCAAGGCGTCTATTACAGATATACACAAAACTCTCGGAAACTTGGTAAATTGGAAGATTTTAATTGAGCGAAAGCATCTAGGTGCATATGGAGTGTATGCGGGGAGTGATTTTGATATCGAGGCGGCGGTAAATCAAGCCAGATATGAAATAGGAACTTACGCGCTTTCCCAGGTTTCTGCATTAAGTGATTTGCAGCCAATACTTGCCAAGCGACTTTATCAAGAAACTGGAACAATGCGATGGTTTAGTCGACAGATAATGCGTTTATCTGAAGCGGCTGAGCACTTAAAGAAACTGAAGCCCGAAAGAAATAGTGTGGGTGTTTTTCTTCTGTGTCTGCCTGAGGTTGGGCAAACAGGCCAGGCTGCAGATGCGCAGGCAAAAAAACTTAGCGTAGAGTATAGCGGAAGTGCATTTCTGTTTGGTGTTCCTGCAAATGCAGAGAAGATTGCAGATCTAAGCCTCGAATTGGCAGCTTCTGAGCGGGTCATGCGTACGCGACCTGAGTTAGAGGGCGATTCTGTAGCTAAGCGCGAATTGACGGGCCGCGTAGCTGCAATTAAATCCTCTCTTGAAGAAGAGCTGGCTGACGCTTTTAGTTTATCGAAGTGGTATCACAATGGTGTAACGCAATCTAGAGCTAAAGTCGGTTCGCTCTCTGTAATGGCATCTACGATTGCAAAAGACATATTCTTCAAAAGTCCCCGAATATTGAGTGAGTTAATAAATCGAGAGGTTCTTTCGAGTAATTCAAGTAAGGCTCGTAAGGATCTTTTGTACAGGATGATTGCCCACTCCTCTGAGCCAAATTTAGGTTATCAAGGACATCCTGCTGATGCGGGTCTTTACTACACTGTTCTACAGACTACCGGTATACATGCAGAGAGAGCTGATTGTTGGGCATTTGGGGAGCCAGCGGCTGACTGTAAGCGTGACGACATAAATCGTTTGTGGTGGGATACCGAGTCTTATCTTTTACAGGCCAAGCGAAAGGTTACATTGGCTGATCTATATGGCTTTTGGGGGGCTCCACCATATGGTATCAGGTCTGGTCTTATGCCTGTTTTGGCCTTGGCCTTCTTTTTAGCTAATCGTTCTGCTCTCGCAATGTATATCGATGACGGGTTTACTCCAGATATCACTGAGGCAGCAATCGATGAATGGTTGCAAGACCCAAAAAGAATTAGGTTTCAGTTTGTCGAAGCATCTAAAGACAAAGTCAAACTTGTCTCTGCAATTGCTGAAACGGTCTCTGTTTTCTCTCAGAACGGAGCTGTTGTTGAGCCTTTAGATGCTGCTCGTGGTCTGGTAAGCATGGTAGTTAACTTACCTGCATGGACAAGACGAACAGCTTCAGTATCTCAAATGGCTCAAGATGTTAGAGCCATGCTTTTGAAGGCTAATGATCCGCACAAGGTTATTTTTGCAGACTTGCCTACAGTTCTTGGTACCCAAGACTCAGATGATCTTATATCTAAGCTGAGGCATGTAACTGACGAGCTATTTTCTGCCTATCCAGCTATGTTGGAGCGAGTTAAAGAAAAATTGTTTTCTGCGCTCGACCACTCGGGACGCAGTATTGAAGAGCTACAGCGGCGAGCAGCTGGGGTAAAAGGAATTACCGGTGATTTCCTACTTGATGCGTTCGCTACACGGCTAGAAACTTTTTCTGATGACGCGACAAGTATTGAAAAAATTATAAGCCTTGCAACCAGTAAGCCTCCTGCTCAATGGGTGGATCGTGACATTGATGCTGCTCTTTCGCAAATCGGCTCGTGGTCGATAGAGATAAGAAAAGAGGAAGCGATGGCACCGCTTCATGGTAGGCCTGCGTCGCGTAGAGTCATTGGCGTGGTATTTGGCGCGAAGCATGGTTTGGATGCCACAGGTTCTGTTGATATTGCAGAAAGCGATGTTGTTGCTGTTGATAACGTTGTCAAGCGGCTGCTTGCAATGGCTCAAAGTGAGAATCGAGATATTGTAATCGCTGCCTTAGCTGAAGCCGGAGCACTTCTTATGAGTCAACGGGTTCAGGAGGAGTCTTAATGAAAGAACATCATGTTCTTGGGTTGTCCGGTGGGAAGGATAGTGCTGCTCTTGCGGTATATATGAGTCAACATTACCCGGACTTGAATATCCAATATTTTTTTACGGATACAGGTAAAGAACTTCCCGAAGTATATGAGTTTTTAGGAAGGCTAGAGGGTTTTTTAGGGAAGCCAATCGAGCGGCTTAATCCTCACAGAGATTTTGATTTCTGGCTTCGTCAGTACAATAATTTTTTACCTTCACCCAATACACGTTGGTGTACTCGTAAATTAAAACTAGATCCTTTCAAGCAGTGGATTCATCCTTGGCTTAAATCTGGTGATAGAGTTATTAGCTATGTAGCTATTCGAGCTGACGAAGAGCATCGTGAAGGTATGATAGCCAGAGAAGATAACTTGGTCGTCAAATTGCCATTTAGAGAGGGCGGTATTGATAAGCCCGGTGTTATTGATATTTTAGAAGCGTCTGGATTGGGTTTGCCAAAGTATTATGATTGGCGTTCTCGGAGTGGGTGTACCTTCTGCTTTTTTCAACAAAAAATAGAGTGGGTGAATCTGAAGCAAAATCATCCTGACCGTTTTGAAGAAGCAAAAGAATATGAAAAGTGTGCTGTAAACAGTGGCTCCCCCTTTACTTGGAGTCAGGGCGAATCACTAGTTGATCTAGAGCGTCCTGAGCGTATAGCACAAATTATTTCCGACTTTAATATTCGTAAAGAGCGTGAGCGATTAAGACGCAAGCCGAATCCTCTTCGGGAACTTTCCGAAGGGCCTGTTGATATTGATGACCTCTTTTTCCTAGAAGAGGGCGGCGGGGCCTGTTTAGTATGTCACAAGTGAATGGCGACGTACGTCGATATGGTTGGCGTGAGCTGAGTACTGCCCCTGAAGAGTCGGGTGTCTATGCCTGGTATGCAAGGCTTTTGATAAGTTCAGCTGATCTAAATGATTTTACGGAAAATGTATCTCGGTTGAGTGCCGAGGGCATCGATCCCCGGTCTTATGTTGGTGAGGCACTAGAGAGGCTAATATTTCGACGTTATCATGAAGATAATTATCAAGTCACTGTATCTGGCCCATTAAAGCCAAGATACGTTGGTGAGGCTGCTCATCAGGTATCGTTGTCACAAAGTTTGATTGAGCGATTATGCCTTGATCCATCAAGATTGGGGGTTATTGCAGAAACATTGTCAGTTGCTGCTCCCGCATTTACTGCTCCTCTTTATATTGGTATGGCGACCTCCATACGGGAGCGGTTGATGAAACACAAAGCGCTCATTGAAAAACTCAGGGACGCGAAAAGTCGTAAGGCTGCTGATGAAATGACTGATGGAGATGCCGGTTTTGCGCGTCAAATTGTTGCGAGGCAGTTTGATCCCACCAATCTTTTTGTCCATGTTCGACTGGTTAAGTCAATTAGCAACGAGCATGTTGATATTGAAAATGTTTTAAATAGAATTAATTTCCCAATTTTCGGAAGGAATTGAAATGGATCTTTTTATTGGAGAGACTCAGTCTGCATTGGACTTGGAGCTTGATGGAACTATAGGTGCATTTTCTGTTTCCAATAAAGAAAGCAATCATAAGTCAATAGAGGTTAAGTATCTGTTGACTCATGTTAGTTTGGATGAATTCTCATCTAAAGATCAGCGTCTCCTTGATCAGCTATCTCCTGTTAGGGAGGTTTTCAAGCTTGATGAGTTGGATTTTGATGAAATCATGCAGCGCGATATTGACGACGCAAGGGTTTCTTTAGAGCTTATTCCTTATTTGTTAGAAGATAGAAACTCGGGGCTTATTAAATTATTCCCTCCTATTGTTGCTGTCGTTCTGCCGTTGGAGCCTTTGAGCAAAAGGCCAGCTAAAAATTATCCAAAAGTAAATACTACAAGTCAGCCACTTTCCTCTTCTCAGTCGGATGTTCAAAAAGATGTCATGATGTGTGGGGAAAGTGGTCTAGAAGTCTTCAGCTTTGAGCAGCTTTCTAAAAAAATCAACGATTTAAAGCTGACGGCGCAAAGCTTCGTATATCGACACAAAACTCTGCGCTCGCAATTGTTGATGGCCAGCATCGAGCAATGGCTTTGCTTGCCCTGTATCGAAATTTAAAAGGTGCTTGGGGGCAGGCTGAAAGGCAGCCCTATAAGCACTACTACGAAGTATGGCCAGAGTCTGTAATCAAGAAGTTTGATACTCGTTCAATCCAGCTTCCAGTAATGCTCTGCACATTCCCCGATCTCGATGAGAACAATCAGGGTGATATAGATGTTGTACGCGCCGCGCGCCGAATTTTTTTGACGTTAAACAAAAATGCTAGAAAGGTATCTGATTCACGTAATAAATTACTTGATGATCAGGACTTGGCATCAGAGTGTCTTCGCGAAACGTTATCAATTATCAAGTGTGCGGATACTCGCTCATCTTCATCGCTAAGAATTTATAATGTTGAGCTGGATCAGCGGGATCGTTCTACAATATCTAACCCGTTGGCTATAACAAGTGTTGCGCATCTTTACTACATCTGTGAAAGAGTGCTTTTCTTCTCCGACAGGCTCACTGGTATACAAAAGAATTTAATACGTATGGGCGCGAGAAAAGATGCGTCTACAGCTATTGAACGCTTGCAACTAAAAGATATTCTATCGCAGCAAGAGCAGCAGGAAACTAAGCGAGATAATTATTCTGATAAGGTAAGCATCGCCTTCAAAGATAGCTGGCGTAAAATATTTGCACCTATTGTTAATGTTCTGCTAAGTGAACTTCATCCGTTTAAGTCACATGAGATCGCGGTTCTTGAGCAGTCTACATGGCTTGACAGGCAGGCAGGTTCAGCTGCCCTTAAATCTATGTTATTTGATGGGCAGGGTACATCCCGTACATTCGAGGATTTCG
The DNA here is from genome assembly GCF_026625725.1 of Pseudomonas sp. SL4(2022). Classification (NCBI taxonomy): domain Bacteria; kingdom Pseudomonadati; phylum Pseudomonadota; class Gammaproteobacteria; order Pseudomonadales; family Pseudomonadaceae; genus Pseudomonas; species Pseudomonas sp. SL4(2022). Next base: position 888,290 of record NZ_CP113060.1, on the reverse strand, counting down.
AATCAAACCTTTCTCAGAAGATAAAAGATGATCCCTCTGATTGGGACGCTCCTGAGATCGAGGCTACTCGGAACACGATTGATGCATTGAACGAGCAGCGTAAGAGTGTCATTAAGACTCTTAAAGATAAGCGCTCAGTAATTTTTTATGATGGCCTCAGAGGAGGGGAGTTCAAAGCTCTTCTCAAGAGCAATCCCTCTCAGTTGCAATTGCAGAAATTAACTGATGAGTTGATCGAAAGGGTTTTTTCTACTGTTGCTTTTCAAGCTGCCCTTGTTATGACGTTTATTGACTCTACTGAGGCCGCTGTAGAGGGTGGCTCCGTAGAGTCGCAGGATAATTTATTCAATGAGTATGTCGGGCAGTTGAATAAATTTTTTACTCCAATAAAGGATGCTGATGTAACGCGGCTTGCTGACGTGTTTATGGGGAAATTAATTCTCCAAGATGGTGTGTTGACTTTGGCCCCAACTAACACCAGTTTTAGGGACATCGTTCATCCAGGATTGGAAATGCAGCCTGATGAGTGGCCTCGATACCGTTATTTGATTTTGGAGATCTGGCGGCCGGCAGATAAAATTTTGGCTGAAAAACTGTCTTCTGAGCGAGAGCTTCTTAGAGCTCAAATCCAAGAGCTTCAATACAGAAGACTTGAGGAGCAACGGTTGAAAGAGCTTAATGTCGTTGAGTTGCCGGAGGAGGAGAAAATTAAGGTCAGGAGTTCGTCGGCCAGCCGATGTGATGAGTGGTTTTCACGCTTTGCGAAGTGAAGCCATTTGATGTAATTGCTAGAGCTTTTATATCGGACCACAGCCAAGTAGAAGTGCTTGGCGGTGGTCCGACGCTGTGACTTTCTCTTCTGAACGCAATCCGCGTTTACTAGCCTCTAAAGCTTTTTTAATCTGGTGATGCTATTGCGAGGGAGGTAACCCGCACTGGTTACGCCATTCATTGATCTGATCGTAAATGATCATGGCTTCCTCACCATTCTCCTGACGGAAGGCAGCTATCTTTTGGTCGTAACAGGCTTCGCCGGTAAGGCCATTTGATGCAGGGGCGGCTTCAGCTACGCGTCCGTCGTACTGTGGGCCTATACCCATGCGATAGGCAACAATCTGCCCAGCGCTGTCGCGATCCAGGTAATAGCCGCGTTGGACGTAATAGCTGCCGTCTGGTGCCGTACCAGTGGCTTCACCATATTGCCCCATATGCACCACGGCACAGACACCGCCGCTGCATTGTACTCGCGCCAGTACCGTGGCGCGGCCGACATATGGGCGGCCGTCCTTATCAACGAAGTTGAACATGCGGTACTCGTGTAGCGGAACGTTCTCGCCGCAGCGTGGAGTTACGATCGCTGGAATAGTGGACGCATCTTTGATCACACCATCACACATATACACATCTTGCGGGGCGGCCCAGGCACTCATAGCCAGGGCCATGGTAGCTGCTGCTACCAAGTATTTAGCTTTCATTGCTGAGCTCCATTTAGGTGTTTTTTTAGGCGGCTACTTTTTGTATTTCACGACGATCCGGTTATCGATGGGGTACTTAGCGATTTCGTAATCAGGGTTGAAGGTGGCCAGGTTGTGGGCGGCGATGCCCGCTGCTGACGCCAGGCCAATCACGCCAGTAATCCCACCGAAGAAGCTGCCACCTGCTGCGGCAACTCGACCGTAGGTGTAGATGCGGCACTTCATGCCGCTGGATTCGATCTTGTTTTCGACGGTGGTCACGGCGCTGCCGAGTCTTCCGCTGAGGCCAACCACTTCGAAGGACTCTTTGCTGCGAATGAGTGCTGTCACGGCTTCGGTATTGAGGTCTTCGTACTGGATCTTCTGCATGGTGATTCCTTTCGGTAGGCATTGCTGGGGGTAGAGCTGGCTTGTAGGGCAGCTTGCTTCTTGAAATGGGTCGTAAATACCGTGGTCGTTAAGGCAGCATAACGAAACGATTGGCGGCATGCCAAGAGTCTCCGTAAACCAAGATAAAGACCAAAGCCTGGTTCGCCTGGGTGCCGCTGTGCGTGCTCGTCGTAAGCAGATGAACTATTCCCAAGAGACGTTGGCTGATGCTGCGGAGATTGATCGATCCCATATGGGTAAGATTGAACGGGGGGAGCGCAATGTGACCTTCCTGAACATTGCGCGCATTGCGAGGGCTCTAGAGTGCAAGCCTTCAGACTTGCTTGTTGATGCGGGGCTGTAGGGCCCCGCCTACTTTGCTTTCATTTGAAATGGTGTCGAAGCGCGCGGGTGAAAACCCAGCAGGATAAGACCAGAGCTATGAGTAGCAAGGGAAAGCGCAGCAGCAGAACGCTGACCAGCACTACGGCGCTGGTGCCTACCAGAACTCCAATGAAGATGAACAGGCAGGCCAAGCAGCGCAGCAGGATCATGGCTGTGCTACCCGTGCCTCCAGTTGATCCGCCAGTGATGGACGGGCTGCTGGGTTAACATTAGGTGCCGTGCGTTCCGACTCCCCGGCAGGAAAGAACTCTTCAACAATGGCACCGCTGTCTTCCTCTTTGTCTTCAAACGCCCCATTGCTGAGCCCCTGCCGTGCCGCTGTGTCCAGTGCTACCTGATCGAACCCCGCTGATTGACGGGATTCATCCAGTTGCCGAGCAGCCAGTAATGCCTCCTCCATCGTGATGCCGCTGCGCACGGTGATGTCGGCATAGAAGATTGGCGTGCTATGACTCTGTCGAGTCGACTTTCCCCGAAGGCGCAGCTCCAGCGGCAGGCAAGCCAGCCGATTACCGGAGATGGCTTGAAAGTAATGCAGGCGTGCCGCCAGGGTGCGGATGCTGTTGAAGCCTGTGGTGCGAAATACAAAGCTACCCAGCAGATCCTCGTCACCGATCACCACATTGAGACGACCATAGGGCTTGCAGGCACCGCCTTTAGCCAACGTGCAGCCATCCGGCGAAGGGCAGGGCAGCGATTGAATGCCTTCTGCAGTCTGACGCTTGCAGGTTTCACCGTTACCGACACAGATCGGCCGTCCCGTCTGACGATCGAACAAGCTGTACTCAGCCCGGAAATTCAGATCGGGTTCATTGAACAGCAGACGAACCGGAATACTGCGCAGCTTCTCTTCTGGCGTTTTACGCAGCTCGTCATTCAGCGGATGCAGCAGCCAGCCGTCTCGGCCTTGTACCTGAGAGGTGATGGTGAATTGGTCGTCCTTCTCCGGCAGACGTTTGCCGTTCTTCTCAATGACCTTGCCGATGGAAATACGCCCCAGCGCAGGTGGGGTTATTGCCAGACCTTTGAGCATGATGGTTCTCCTCAAAATGAAGTCGCCCAGAACCTTGCGGGCACGCGAACGCGCCCAGCAGGTTGGGTATGGAAAAAGAATTGAGTGAGCTGACGACAGCTCGTCATGTGGGCTTGCGAGGGGGATTGCGCTTCAGCTCAGGCTAGAGCTGATTGAGAGACGGGCCACTTGAAGTCAGGCGGCCGGAAAGGGAGCAGCAATCACTCTGTGACTTTGTTTGCCTGATCCGCCTGGATGCGCTGATAGACCTCTTCGCGGTGGACGGCAACGTTTTTGGGTGCTTCGATACCGATCCTGACCTGATTGCCGTTGATGGCCAAAACGGTGACGGTAATGTCGTCACCGATGCACAGGGTTCCGCCAGTGTTGCGGGTAAGTATGAGCATGACATTCGTCCTTGGTAGTGAGTTGATATTCGCCGTATGCAGGCGTGGATTATTCGATGGTGCCAACCAGTACGAAGTTGCACAAGGCAGCCGGGGGGTTAGGTGATCAGGAAGCGACGGCTGCCTTCCTTGATCATGGTGTAACGGCCTTGCAGGTAAGGCTTATCTTTTAGCAGCGTGGCCACATCCAGCGCAGTGCTGTCCTTAGCCTTCTTCCATGTGATCTGGCCGTTGGCAAACTTCGCCTTGCTGGCCTCGCCCATGGCTTGCTGCAGCGTCTGCTTGAGTTGAGCCTCGCGCTTTTCGTGCTGGGCGATGTTCTGTCGAACCGCCTTGAGTTCCACATAGGCCACAGACAGCGCCGGGTTGTGGCTGAAGTCCACTACCTTGCCGCTGTCCTCGGGGTAGAGGCAACGCAGTGCTTGATCAGCCGAGTCCGAGCCATCCGCAGGCGGTGGCGTATCGGTGATCACGTATTGCCAGAAGCGCCGCTCCAACTCGATCAGCCGCGCAATCATCTGCTCGTCCCGCTCAATGCGGTGTATCTCCAGATGCTGGCCGCCGATCAGTACAGCCACATCTGCCGCCTGCTTGCCGGTCACGGCTAGCTGGTGCATGACCTGCAACTGCACATATTCCGGCACGCTCTCTTTCCAGAGGCGCGCGCCGTTTATGCCGCATGTCTTGCACTCCAACAGCTGCACGTCATCTGCACCGATCACCTCACGATCGATGTTGGCCAGCATCCACGATAGGCCAGGATCTGGGTGCTGCAGTACGGCATTGATCCGACGTACACGTTTGCCGGTGCGCTTGCTGTAGTGCTGCGCAACGATGGGCTCAAGGATGTTGCCCCAGTACGCCGGGCTCTCCTCATCCTGCGGGTCGATCTTGGGTAACGAGCCATCCCTGCCGGTTTTCTCCATCCACAGTTCCAACTGCGATTTGTAGGGGTTAAGCCCAACAGCTGCAGCGGCATCCGAGCTGCCAATGCCGAGTTTACGTACGTCCAGCCATTCCTCGCGAGGCATGGCCTTGGTGGTAACCAGGCGCAGCGCCGGGCGGGATTTCTGCGTGGTATTGCGGGTGAGTTGAGTCGCCATGATCTATTTCTTCCAGAAAAGAAAACGCCCGACCAGCAAAGGGCTGAGCGGGCGTCATTAGGGGAGTGGATTGCGGGGTTAAGCGACCATGCGTAATGCTGTATCAAGTGCGCGTTGCTTGATCTGTGCTCCTTGGCCGAACCAAGCCGAGTCCATGCGGTACTCGGTGCTGCGAGCGCGGCGCTCGTGGTCGACGTACTCGGTGACCGCATTGAGCAGCCCCCAGGCGGTACCGTTGGCCGATTCCAACGTGGCACCCCGGCCCTGACCTTCGTACAGACTCTGCACCTTGCGCAGGGCGCGTTCGTTGGGCAGTACTTCGGGTAGCTGGCTGTTCGGACTGGTGTCGCACAGCACGTTCATGAAGAAGCCAAGCGCCTCATGCCACTGCACTTTGCGCTCAGCCAGCGCGCACATGCGGTACATAAAGTCGTCCCATTGCGAGACCGCGATACCGAGCTGCTTCTTCACCGCCTGCGGATCGAAGCGGGTGTTGTGCGGCACCTTGATGGCGCGGGTAGTGCCGTCCAGGGCAATGGTCAGCGTGTTGTTGCAGACCACGCGGACTGTGGTTGGTGTTGCCGTGGTGGCCAGGGTGCCGTCGCACGAGGTGGCCAGCAGCAGGTAGCCATTGACCTGGTCATTGCCTTTGAGCGCGGTGGACTGATCTGTACGCGCAAGCGCCCAGAACTTACGACCACCTTTCAGTACGCCAGCGGTTTCCAACTCGTAGCCAGAGACCTCGGTGAGATCACGATAGAACTCCAGCACCTCGCGCGGCTGCACGACCTGGTAGCGCTGGGAAACCACCGACAGCGGAGCCTTGGAGTCGGAGCGGAAGAGCACCTTCTGCTCAGGGAAAGAGTGGATCGCACCAAGGTGGCCAACGGCATCCGACTTGAAGTGAACCGGACTTTCTTGGATCTGCCAGTTCATGCCGGCTTCGTGTTGCCAGACTTCGATGGGTTGCTTCTGCGAGAGACGGCTGCCCAGACCGTGCCAGGGCGTTGTGCCAACGTAAGCCATTTGTTCGATTTGATGAGCCATGAGTGATTCCTTTTCGAGCGAGCAGGCATAAACGCTGCGCGACTGCGCAGCTAGCTATGAGGGTTTGAAAAAAGGTAGATAAGGCCTGATCAGGCCGGGACGTAGCGCTGGTTGAAACGATGACCGCAGTCGATACAAAGGTTGTTGGCGAGGAAGTAGCGGTCGAGTCTTTCACCTAGCTGTGCGCCAAGGGCGCAGCCGCCAAAACCTCCCGCCAAACCACCCAGTACCGCGCCCGAAATCGCGCCGAGCGTAGAACCTACCGGGCCAGCGACTAGCCCGGCCGAAGCACCGAGCTGAACGCCCGCCAATGCGCCGCTAATACCGCGAGCGGCACCGCCGACAGTGCCGATTGTGGCACCGACTTTCATGGCCGTTCGAAGTGAAGCGATCCGCCTAGAAAGGCAACAAGGACACTGCAATGACATGGTTTGAGCTCCATGGTGGGTAGGTTCACCGCAGTAATATGTGGCTGATGTTTTTTGGGATCAGGTCAGCGGTGGGCGGGAGGGAGCTGATGACCCCGACGAATCGCCTATTCAGTGATGGGGCGTAAAGAAGAAGGCTGCTATTCCTGCTACCAGTAGCAGGAATAGCAGCCTTCTTCGTTTGAATACCAGGCAGCAGGTGGTCATAGATTCCCCTCTCACTGTCATGCCCTCGGGTACTGCATTAAGTCTATCAACCCAGTTGAATCGCCCTTGGAGTAAAAAATCCACACCAAGCAGCCTCCTACTTGCGCAAATCCTGCTGCCCTAGTGTTGGCCCTGCGTTACTGAGGCCAAGAGGGCAAAAAGATGAGTGAAAAGCAAAGTGATGAGGTGGTCGTCCGCGTCCTGCGCCTGAAACAGGTGCAGGAGCGTCTTGGGTTAGGGCGCTCGACCATATATGACCGCTTAAATAAGCGTTCTCCCAGGTTCGATAGCACCTTTCCAAAGCCAATCCGGCTGAGCAACTCACCGGCTGGTCGCGGAGGGCGCGTCGGCTGGTTGGAGTCAGCTATCTGCCGTTGGATTGAAGAGTGTGCGGCCGCTGGCCGAGCTGTACCTTCGCCTGTAGAGGGAGGAATGCCGCAATGAGCTACACATCTAGCCGCGATCTACCTGAGCTTCCACGGCAGGGGCTGTTTCCTGTGCTCTCCGCGCATTGTCAACGATTGAACGCTGCGATCAATCAAGTGGAGGACAACATCCAGGCACCGAAGCCCCTCATCCTGATGTCGGCACTTTCTGCTATCGCCGTTTCGGCGCAGTGGATTGCTGATGTGCAAAAGCCGACAGAGCAGGTCGTTCCGATCTCTCTAATGCTGTGCGTGATAGCCAACTCCGGAGAAAGAAAGACGACCGTAGAGAATGTGTTCATGAAGGCGATCCGCAATTATCAAAATGAGCAGGAACGTATCTACCAAGTTGCGCTGGAGGAGTGGCAAGTGCTGCATGCCGCATGGGAGGCCAGAAGACAGGCCATTTTGAGCGTGATCAAGAAGAAAGCGGTCTCAGGGGTCTGTATGGCGGAGGACGAGCAGCTCTTGCTGGAGCTAGAGCGCAAGAGGCCTGCCAGGCCGAAGAAACCGCAGTTCGTGTATGACGAAACTACCCGCGAGGCTTTGTATTACGGACTGCACAAGAACATCCCGACGGCAGGGATAATCCAAGGTGAAGGTGGGCTGATAACCAAAGGGCGCGCATTCGCGGATCGAGAACGGATGTCGGCGATGTGGAGCGGCTCGCCAATCTCGGTGGAGCGTAAGTCGGCCGAGAGCTTCAGAATTGAGAACCCACGCCTCACGGTATCGATGATGCTGCAGGAAAGTGCTATGCACGAGTACATGAAGCGTGATGGGGAGCAGGCACGAGGTACTGGCCTGTTGGCCCGGTTTCTGACGTGCTACCCCGCATCCACTCAGGGAGCACGTTTCCTGCGCAATGGCACGCAGTCATGGGAACATTGCGACAAGTTTGCGGAGCGTGTGACAGAACTGCTTAAACAGAATACCCAGATATTCCTGGGTGAGCGTGATCGGATCGTGATTCAGTGTGATCCGGAGGCGAGAGCGTGGTGGCTTTGGGTCTTTAATTCTATCGAGGAGCAGATTTCTCCGGGTGGACGATTCGACAAGGCTGGCGATCATGCCTCAAAGCTGCCCGAGAATATTCTCCGTGTAGCGGCTTTGCTACATATCTTTGAGGGGTTTGAAGGACATATCTCGCTGGCGACGCTCAAGGCGGCTGCCAGTATCTGTTTCTACTGTTCAGATGAATTCATGCGGCTCTTTGTTCCACGGCCCCAGGAGCAGGTGGACGCTGATAAGTTATTCACTTGGCTACAGGGTTTTCGGAGCAAGGGGTACCGCTACATACCCAAGAATTATGCACTCCAACGGTTAGGTAGCATAAAGAAGGTCGAGCGACTTGATCTGGCTCTAAATGTGTTGCTTGGGAAGGGAGTAATTGCACCACATATTCATGGCCGAAAGGAATTGATTGATATGCAGCCGCATCTGCCGGTAGACCCGATTTCCGCACAATTTGCCGCTCAGGCACGCGGGGCAATGTAATAGTTAGGACGTTAACTTTTCTACTTGATTAATATTGCCTGTGACGAAAATCCCCGTTTGTTGCGGGGGTTTTATTTTGCTAGCTCTGTTGTTGGTCTTGGAGTATTTGATATTAGTAGTTAGAGTTAATAGTGGTGTTGATGTCAAGTCATTCTCCTGTTGAGTCGTCACGGCTCAATAGCAAGTCTAAGTGTGAGTTGTTCTTTGTCTAATTGCTCGATACTGAGCTTTCGGAGTAATGGGTGTCGCCAGTAAAAAACTACGCCTAGTTGCAATTGAATGATGTTGGTTAAGTGCTGCTTTCTGAAGCGTTACAGGGCCACATGAGGTGGTACATGTATTTTGATGAGTTTGATCTGCTGGATCTCTGTGCTGAGACAGAGGTGGACAATGCCTACGAGAGGGAGCTGCTGGAAGAACTGATAGCTGTAACTGAATTGGTCAAGGGCGCAGTGGATGGTAGTGAGCTGCTGTTCTTCGCGAAGCCGTTTAGGCGTGGCGAGCTGGTGTTTCGGGCAACGTCTACAGGCCGGCGATTATTGGAAGTTTTGCAGGCTGGCCTAGAGCGATTCGCCGAGTGCTTTCCGATGTGCCATCTGAATCCTTACGTAGAGTTACTCTTTCGATGTGCCGGACGTATCGAACAGCCAATGCTTTTTCATTACGTCATGACGGCTTTGCCCCATGAAACCCAGCAGCATTTGGAGATCATGAACGGCTTAGTTGTCGATATGCGCCAGGAGGCCGCTCAGCCGGCCTTCAAGGCCATCATCAGGCGCTTTGCCAAGGCTGCACGGGAGCGCACTACAAGCCTGGGGCGATACATCGATGCGCACTTTGCCAAGCGTTCGCGGTTGGTGGTTCTGCGAGTGGATTTGTCTTACGAAATGGACTTCTTTCGAGGGCGTGATCTGCAGGAGAGTTTGAAAGGGGTGAAACAGGACTGGGCCAAGCTACGGCAGGACTTGGCCCAGGGCGTTCCGATTCCCGGTCTTCTTGGGTATGCCTGCAAGCTGGAGTATGCCCATCGTTCGGGCTTTCACTTCCATCTACTGGTTTTCTACAGTGGGGCAAAGTACTGCCGAGATTCGCTACTGGCACGCCGGATCGGCGAGCACTGGCGGGGAGTCGTCACTGACGGGCAGGGGCGTTACTTCAACTGCAACGCCAAAAAACACCGCTACAAGTATCCAGGTATTGGCGTGGTCAACCGCTCAGATGTAGAGCTGATCCATAACCTGAAGCTGCATGTTGCCGAGTATTTGACAAAGGTTGACTACTGGCTTCGGATGCCTGTTGTTTGTGGTAGATCATTCTTTCGTGGTGTCATGCCTTAAGTTTGCTGCGATTGGGTCAGTCTCTATCGCCGCTATCGTGAGGACTTTCGGCTTACATAAACGGTGCCGATATAGATGTCGGTATCAAGCATTTCTTTGAAGATGGCTGTTATTTCATTTTCATTTTTGTCTTGTAATAGTTGTTTCTTGATCAATGTTTTTGATAGCTGTGTAGTAAGCCATGCGGCGGCAATCTTGGTTGATGTGAGCTTGGTTTCTATGCTGGTGCTGCAGAGCTTTTCAATTATTAGACTTTTGATTGTTTCTAGGTTTTCGTTTTTCTGGCTTCCTCCGCTCTGAGCTCTTGTCCTTGCTCGCTCAGTCCCTTTCTCTATTTTTCCTGTAGAGTTTGAGTGAATCCCGTGTAAAAGGCCGATATTGTACTTTGCGTGATAGGCGGCAGACCAAGATAGCATTGGCTGATTTGCTTGAAGGTTGAGTTGGGCAAGTGCTGTATATATGAAGGCTAGAGAGGTGGCTGCTTTCTTTCTTTCGTCTTGGTGAGCAGTAGAGGTTGTAGTGAAGGTCAGATCTTCAATCGTAAAGCTATTAATATCGCCGTTCACGATTTGTTGGTGCAATCCATTAAGTAATTCCTCAGGGGGAGTCTTACTGGTGAAATGGGTAGTTATCCATTCTAAGCTCTCAACCAAATTGGTTAGTTCATAACTGATGTCAGGGTTAAGTTTCATGTGTGCCGAGTCTGAGGCTGCTTCTTCGTTCATGGCTGCTCCGGAGAGTTTTTTGTTCCGGTCTCGATTGTTTTAGACGGAAAAACAAAGTTAGCCCACTCTTGCATCAATGCCCGCCTCTTATCAAGGAAGTCCGAACGCGAATAGGCTCCCTCTGTTTGATCGCGCTCATCATGGGCTAGTGCCATCTCGCACACCTCTCTTGGGTAATGAGTATTCTCCGCCGCCCAGTCGCGGAATGATGAGCGGAAACCATGGCGAGTGATGTCCTGATGCCCCATCTGGTGCAGCAGGTTGCGCATGGCGTTGTCGTGGATCACTCCGCTTTTACCCTGCCCGGGAAACAGGTAGGGACTGCCGTCAATACGCGGGATGCCACGTAATAGCCTAATCACTGCCTCCGCCAGGGGAATGGTGAACGGTACGCGGGTTTTCATGCGTTCGCTGGGCAAGGCCCATAGGCCTGCTTCTAGGTCGAGCTCATCCCAGCAGGCGAAGCGCACCATGCGCGCACGGGCACCTGTAAGAATCAGCAACTGAGTGGCTATTGATTGCAGGCTTTTGTCTGCCTGTAGATGCTCCATAAGAGCGGGCACGGATTGCCACTGCATGGCAGCGAAATGCTGGCGTTTTCGGGCCTTCTTTTTCTCTGCGCGACTAAGCAGATTGTCTAGGTGCCCGCGCCAACGAGCGGGGTTTTCACCTGAACGCAACCCACGAGCTTTTGCAGCATCAAGGATCTGTTCGATCTGGCCGCGTACTTCGTCGGCTGTGCGTGTTTTGCTGACCCAGATAGGTTGCAGCACCTTCAATACCTGTTCGGTGTTGATTTCGGTCGCAGGAAGCTTTCCGATAGTGCCGAAGGCATACAAATCCAGTTTACGAAGCCAGCCTTTTCGCCATTTTTCAGACCAGGTAGCGCCGTGTGCCTGCTGGTAATCGAGTGCAAGGGACTCGAAGGTGATTTGACGAGCCTCGCTTGCTTGCTGCGCATCCTGCCGCGCTTGGCGTTCGGCGTCGCGTGCAGCTAAGGGGTCTATACCGGTTGCGAGCAGGGCTCGTTGAGTATTTGCGGCGAGGCGAGCGTTTTTAAGACTGATCTCTGGGTAAGCACCTAGGCCCATTTCACGTCTGCGTCCTGCGAGTTGAAAACGCAGTAGCCACGATTTGCGTCCGCTGGGCTTCACGACGAGGCGCAGGCCACTCCCGTCTTCATAGGTACCAGGAGTGATCAGGTTCTCGACCTGCTTGGGATTGAGTTTGCTCACTGAGCTCTCCATACGCGGTCAGATACATACACATCCCCCCACTTATCCCCCCACTTATTCGTTGGATGGGGTGGATAGTAATAAGATTGTGTTGGACGGATTCTGCGCTGAAGGCCTTTGAATATCTAGACTCCTGCAGGTTGTCTTGGATTTTCTAGGAAGTGATCGGAAAATAAAAAAGCCGGCTTGTGGCCGGCTTTTAGGGGGAGTCCCGACTTATTTTTGGTAAGCCGCGACCGCCTTGTTAATCAGGTTGCGGGCCTCGTCGGCGCCAGCCCAACCTTCAACCTTGACCCACTTGCCCTTCTCCAGATCTTTGTAGTTCTCGAAGAAGTGCTTGATCTGCTCGATCAGCAGAGCGGGCAGGTCGGTGTATTCCTGTACATCTTTGTACAGCACGGTGAGTTTGTCATGCGGTACGGCAACCAGCTTGGCATCGCCGCCGGCTTCGTCGCTCATCAGCAGTACGCCAACTGGACGGGCGCGGATGACTGAGCCAGGAGCCACTGGGTACGGCGTCACGACCAGCACGTCGAGGGGATCGCCGTCGTCCGCCAGGGTGTGCGGGATAAAACCGTAGTTGGCCGGGTAGAACATCGGGGTGGCCATGAAACGGTCGACCATCAGGCAATCGCTGTCGTGGTCGATTTCGTATTTGATCGGCGCGTGATTGGCTGGGATCTCGATGGCGACGTAGATGTCGTTCGGCAGGTCTTTACCAGCCGGGATCTTGCTGTAGCTCATGGGGCGACTCCCGAGGGGTGGGCCAAAAAAGTGGCGCGATTATAGGCATATTCCCCAAGCGTTGCTACGCCGGGATGCCTAGCCATTGGTCGCGAACTCATGGTCTTCGGTTCTGACCTGATAGTCCGGGTTGCTGGCCTGCAACTGTTCCAGGCGCGCCAGTGGGTCCTGTCGATAGAACAGCGCCAGCTGCGCGTACACCGCCGGGAAGGCACCGGCGAGCAGGTCGGGGGCGCTGAAGAAGTATTCGCTGGTGACGGCAAAAAACTCGGCCGGGTCTTCGGCGGCGTAAGGGTCGATGGCGGTTTCGGTGTCGGGGTTAGCATCCAGCTCGGCGTTCATCTGGTCAAAGGCGCTCTGCATGGCCTTGGCCCAATCCTGAATGGCCATATTGCTGTGCAGCGGCGGCAGACCATTGGCGTCGCCATTGAGCATGTCCAGCTTGTGCGCCAGTTCGTGGATCACCAGGTTGTAGCCGTCCCACTGGCCGCTGGCCAACACACCCGGCCAGGCGAGGATCACTGGGCCTTGCAGCCAGGCCTCACCGCTGTGTTCGCCATCCCATTCATGGACCACGCCGCTGGCGTCGCGGTGGCGCTGCGGGCTGACGAAATCATCCGGATACAGGACGATTTCATGGAAGCCCTGATACCAGTTGAGGTCGGCCAGGTGCAGCAGTGGCAGTTCGGCCTGTACTGCCAACAGCAGGCGTGTATGGCCGTCCAGTTCGACGCCGGGCAGGGCACTGAGGTGTTTGTGATGCAGAAACAGTACGGCGCGCTCGCGCAGGCGCTGCTGTTCGTGTTCATTCAGGCCGTCGAGGATGGGTAAGCGCTGCAACACGGCCTGCCATTGCGCGGGGCTGATAGGGTGACGGGCAAGGATGCGCTGGCGACGCCAGGCACGGAACGACCACATAGACTCGGCTCGAACGCTAGGGTGTCCCCACCTTAAGCCGGGCTGCGGCGCTGGGCAAGTCGGCACAAAGGCTGCAGTGACCTCAGGGTATACGACCCGGGAGGGCTGCCAATGTCGATCGAGCGTCTGCATCATCCCGCCATCAAGCTGCTCTGCGGCAACGGTCTTGACCTGCCCGGCCAGGCTGCACGTGCTCGCGCGACCTGGCTGCCAGGGCGTGAAGGGCGTGCGCCGCTGCTGGTGATCGCGCTGCTCTGGGCGCGTGACTGCACTGATGTGGTGCGTACGCTGGAGGCCTGTCTTGATGGGCTGCTGGCGGACTTTTGCAGCACTCCCGCAGGCTGGAGCGAAGCTCAGGCGGCACGCCAGGTGCTGGCGGCGCTCAATCAGCAGCTGTTTCGTCAGCGTCAGGCCGGGCGTAGCACGGCTCAACTGCATGCTGGGCTGCTACTGGTCCAGGGTGCAGAGGCGCAGTTCTTCCAGGCGGGGTCTATTGGCCTGCAGCGTTTTCAGCACACGGCGTTGACCCGCCTGATGGGACGTGAGGGGTTGCAGTTGGGGACTCAGGCCGAGCTGGCACTGGTGCAGCATCACCTGCTTCTGAGTGCAGGCGAGCGAGTGCTGATGGCCCCGCAGCCGTTGCTGGATGTGGTCGATTTGCAAGGCTGGCGCGGACTTGATGCAGAACTCGATACGTCGGCCCTGCAAACGCTGCTCACGCCCTTGCTACAGGCGCCTGGGGCGGCGGTTTTGCTGCAGCCGGGCGCCGCTGAGCAGGCGGCGGTAAAGACTGCACGTGCGCACTGGCCTGCCGTGCAGCATGCGCAACCCGGTGTGCAACTGGATGGCTGGGTGCTGCTCTCTGTATGCCCGTTTGGCCCACCGGGACGGCTGTTCCGCGCCACCGACCCCTGTGGCCGGGAGGCACTGCTTTGGCTGGCCGAGCAGGCGGCCGATGAGGTTTTCTGGCAGCGCGAATGGGTGCTGCGGCGCAGCCTGGTGAGCAGCCTGCCGCACTTACTGTCATCGCATCAGCCGCGTGAGCATGCCTTTGTGCTGCTGGAGCCGCCTGCCAGTGGCATGCGCAGCCTGGTCGACTGGATGGCCGCGCATGGTCCGGTCGATGGCTTGACGCTGTTGGCCTTGCTTGAGCAGTTGATCGCCGCGGTGCGCGGGTTGCAGCGGCGTGGTATGCAGGGGCTGTGGCTGGATCCGCGCAATATTCTGGTGAATGACGGCGGTCGGGTGCTGCTGTTGCCCGAACATGCCGCGCTGATTCCAGGTGTTCCACGGCAGGCGCTGCCGGTTGAGGCCGTGCCGCTGGCACCTGAGGTCCGTAGCGGGCAAGCCCTGGATGGGCGTGCTGACCAGTTCGCCCTGGCTGCGCTGGCGTACTGGTTGTTCTGTGGACGTTGGCCGGACGTGGCGCGGGCGGATGTCGACGGCAATAGCCGCTATGTAGCGCTGGCGTCGTTCAGTGTGCAGCTACCGGTGGGCTGGGATGGTGTGCTGGCGCGGGCATTGGCGCCCAGGCCGGAGGCGCGTTTTGAAGCCTTGTCGGAGTTCGAGCTGGCGCTGCGTCAGCCGTTGCTGACGCAGCGCGAACCGAGGCTGCACACAGGGCGTGACCGCTCGCCCTGGCGCCTGATTGTGCTTGGTCTGTTACTGGCACACCTGGGCATTGGTCTATGGCTGAGCCTGAACGGCTGACCAGCGCTGCATGCTGCAGCGCTGGCTGGGGGCGGCTTAGGGCGCGGTGAAGTCTTCGGTGATCGGCAGGACAAAACTTTTGAACTCGGTGTCTTCTTTGAAACCGATGGATTCATAGAGTTTGTGCGCAACGCTGTTGTCGATGCTGGAGGCCACGCGCAGACGCACGGCATGGGTCTCTTTGGCCATCTGCTTGGCCGTTTGAATCAGGCGGTCTGCCACCAGCTGACGGCGCGCGTCCTGGCAGACATAGATGTCGTTGAGGATCCATACGCGCTTGAGCGACAGCGACGAAAAGCTTGAATAAAGCTGGCAAAAGCCAAGGATTTTGTCGTCATCGTCTGGCATGGCCAGGTAGATCACGGACTCCTTGCGGCTGATGCGTTTTTCCAGAAATTTGCGCGAGGATTCAGGGTAAGGCAACTGGCCGAAGTGTTCGCGGTAATTGACGAACAGTGGCGTGAGTTGATCCAGATGCTCCAGGGTCGCTTGGACAATGCGCATGGTGAGCCTCGACTTCAGTCATGTGGATGGCTTTGGCAACACGGCCGCGCTGCCTGTAAACGCCCACGATGCTGCCTAAAGCAGTTTGAAAGTGCAATCCAAACAGGTGTTTGCCTGCTACGCCCGATAAAACCGGGCTAACCGAGTAGGAAGTTGTCGCGTGCGGCGCCGCCATTCAGCACGGGAACTTCGGCTTCATCCTTCAAGTTGACCCCTGACAGTTGGCGGCGGCAGGCTTCGCGCATCAGGTAGAACAGGCGGTGACTGGCCATGGCATAGCTCAGCCCCTCCAGGCGGACGTTGGAAATGCAGTTGCGGTATGCATCGGTCAGGCCTACCCGTGGCGCATACGTGAAGTACAAACCCAGGCTGTCCGGTGAACTCAGACCGGGACGCTCGCCGATCAGAATCACCACCATACGAGCACCAAGCCGTTCGGCCACTTCATCGGCTATTGCGACGCGCCCCTGGTTGACCAGCGCGATAGGAGATACGCGCCAGCCTTCAGTTGCGGCGTTTTCTTCGATGCGCTCAATCATCGGCAGGGCATTGCGATGCACGGCCAGCGCGGAGAGGCCGTCGGCGACGACGATGGCCAGGTCATAACCATCCGGGTTGTTCTCCCGGTGCTGGTCCAGCAGTTCTGCGGACTCGTGACTCAGGCGTCGACCCAGGTCCGGGCGTTGCAGGTAGGTGTCGCGGTCCTTGGCGGCGCTGTGCAGCAGCAAGCTCTGCCGATGCTGGTGAGCCAGGTTGGCAGCCAGCGTGGCGTGATCAAACGGTAGGTGCACGGCATCGCGGGCCTGGGCGTGGGCGTATTGAAAATCCAGCTGTGCACGGGTCGGCATGCTGGTGCCGGCACGGCCGAGCGCGATGCGCGCAGGGGTTAGGTTGCGCAGTTGCTGCCAGGGATTTTCGCTGGCGCCGCTGAGGGGGCTGTCATCGTACATAAGCGGCTCCTTGATTAACCAAGCTGCGCCAGGGCCTGGCGAAACGCCGGCGGCAGGCTGTTACCCATACGCGGACGGCCATCGGCCTGGGTGAAAATGCCCATGCGCTGCAACCAGCCTTCGAACTCGGGCGCCGGCTTTAATCCCAGGCTCTGCCGGGCATACAGCGCATCATGGAAGGAGGTGGTCTGGTAGTTGAGCATCACGTCGTCTGAGCCGGGGATGCCCATGATGAAGTTGATTCCGGCCACGCCGAGCAGCGTGAGCAGCACGTCCATGTCGTCCTGGTCGGCTTCGGCGTGATTGGTATAGCAGATGTCGCAGCCCATCGGCAGGCCCAGCAACTTGCCGCAGAGGTGGTCTTCCAGGCCGGCGCGGATGATCTGCTTGCCGTTATAAAGGTACTCCGGGCCGATAAAACCGACCACGGTGTTCACCAGAAACGGTTTGAAGTGGCGGGCCACCGCGTAGGCACGGGTCTCGCAGGTCTGTTGGTCGAGGCCATGGTGGGCACCGGCGGACAGTGCGCTGCCTTGGCCGGTTTCAAAGTACATGAGGTTGTTGCCGAGGGTGCCACGGTTGAGGCTCAGGCCGGCGTCATAGCCTTCCTGCAGGATCTTCAGGCTGACGCCAAAGCTGGCGTTGGCCGCCTCGGTGCCGGCAATTGACTGAAACACCAGGTCCAGTGGCACGCCCCGGTTGATCGCCTCGATCGAGGTGGTGACGTGGGTCAGCACGCAGGCCTGGGTGGGGATTTCATAACGCTGGATGATGCCGTCGAGCATCTTCAGCATGTCGCAGATCGAACTGATGCTGTCGGTGGCCGGGTTGATGCCGATCATGGCGTCGCCGTTGCCGTACAGCAGGCCGTCGAGAATGCTCGCGGCAATGCCGGCCGGCTCATCGGTCGGGTGATTCGGTTGCAGGCGGGTGGACATACGCCCGCGCAGGCCGACAGTGTTGCGAAAACGGCTGACCACACGGATTTTCTGCGCCACTAGCACCAAGTCCTGCACGCGCATGATCTTCGATACCGCTGCCGCCATTTCTGGCGTCAGTCCGGGGGCGAGGGCGCGCAGGCTGGCTTCATCGGCGCTGTCGTCGAGCAGCCAGTCGCGGAAGCCACCGACCGTCAGGTGGCTGACCGGGGCGAAGGCCGCCAGGTCATGGCTGTCGATGATCAGCCGGGTGACCTCATCAGCCTCGTAGGGAATCAGTGCCTCATTGAGGAAGTGTTTGAGTGGAATATCAGCCAGGGCCATTTGCGCCGCGACCCGCTCACCGGCATTGCTGGCAGCAACACCCGCGAGATAGTCGCCGGAGCGCGCCGGACTGGCCTTGGCCATGACCTCGGCGAGGCTGTCAAAACGGTACGTCTGAGTGCCGACGCTATGAGAGAAACCGGTCATCTGTCGATAGGCTCCTGATCCGGCTGGTTACTGCTGAGGTGCACATGCCGTTCAGCATGTGCACCTGAATGGGGCCGCTGTCGAGCTTTAGCACGACAGCGGTGCATCTTAAACGCCGGTTAGCATGGCGTCAGCCGGTGCTTCGGAGCGCTGCTTGTGGGTCAGTTGGAAGTAGATAAAACCGACAGCCATAAAGCCTACGAAGACCAGGCCAATAACCGGGTTGAACCAGGCCATAGCCACCAGGCAGACCAGGGCCAATGCAAGGGCGATGCCTGGAACAATCGGATAGCCCGGCGCGCGGAAGCTGCGCTCCAAGTTTGGCTCGGTTTTGCGCAATTTGAACAGGCTGAGCATGCTCATGATGTACATGACGATGGCGCCGAATACGGCCATGGTGATCATTGCCGCCGTCAGGCTCATGCCCTGCAGGTTGATCAGGCCATCGCTGTAGATTGCGGCGATACCGATTGCGCCACCCGCCAGGATGGCCCGGTGCGGTGTCTGGAAACGGTTCAGCTTGGCCAGCCCGGCAGGCAGGTAACCGGCGCGCGCCAGGGCGAAGAACTGTCGCGAGTAGCCGAGAATGATGCCGTGGAAGCTCGCCACCAGGCCGAACAGGCCGATCCACACCAGCATGTGTAGCCAGCCGGAGTTGTCACCGACCACCGCCTTCATCGCTTGCGGCAGCGGGTCATTGATGTTCGACAGTTGACGCCAGTCGCCGACGCCGCCAGCCATGATCATCACGCCGATGGCCAGGAATACCAGGGTCAGGATGCCGCTGACATACGCGCGCGGAATGGTGCGTTTCGGGTCTTTGGCTTCTTCGGCGGCCATGGCCGCGCCTTCGATGGCGAGGAAAAACCAGATGGCAAACGGAATCGCCGCGAACATTCCGGCAATCGAGGCTGTGCTGAAGGTGTCGGAGCCAGACCAGCCGTTCAGCGCGAAGTTGCTGAAGCTGAAGCCCGGTGCAACCACGCCCATAAACACAAGGAGCTCACCCACCGCGAGCACGGTGACGATCAGCTCGAAGGTCGCGGCAATGCTCACGCCGAGGATGTTCAGGGTCATAAAGACGGCGTAAGCCCCGACTGCGGCGAGTTTGGGGTCGAGCCCCGGAAACTGCACGTTGAGGTACGCACCGATGGCCATGGCAATCGCCGGTGGCGCAAAGACGAACTCGATCAGGGTAGCCAGCCCGGCAATCAGCCCGCCTTTTTCACCAAAGGCCCTGCGGCTGTAAGCGAACGGGCCGCCCGCGTGAGGAATGGCCGTGGTCAGTTCGGTAAAGCTGAAGATAAAACAGGTGTACATCGCCGCCACCATCAGCGTGGTGACGAGAAAGCCCAGTGTGCCAGCGCTGCCCCAGCCGTAACTCCAGCCGAAATATTCACCGGAAATCACCAGGCCGACGGCAATACCCCATAGATGCAGGGTGCCGAGTGTAGGTTTGAGTGTCGTTGTTGTAGTCATGAGTACCCGCCCTAAGTAGTGGAATAGACCAAGAGTCTTGCGGATCTACGCAACGCCTATGCCAGCTGCAACAGGATGTTACGGCTGGCACGGCGAATGACGCTTTTAGCTAAGCAGGAGGCGTTTTCGCTGCCAATGCCTGCGTGCGTCAGAAGAACCCCAGCGGATTGATGTCGTAGCTGATCAGCAGGTTTTTCGTCTGCTGATAGTGGTCGAGCATCATCTTGTGGGTTTCGCGGCCGACGCCGGACTTCTTGTAGCCGCCGAAGGCAGCATGGGCGGGGTAGAGGTGGTAGCAGTTGGTCCACACGCGACCGGCTTTGATCGCCCGGCCCATGCGGTAGGCGCGGTTGATGTCGCGGGTCCACAGGCCGGCGCCGAGGCCGAACTCGGTGTCGTTGGCAATTGCCAGGGCTTCGGCTTCGTCCTTGAAGGTGGTGACGCTGACCACCGGGCCGAAGATTTCTTCCTGGAACACGCGCATCTTGTTGTGGCCCTTGAGCAGGGTCGGCTGGATGTAATAGCCGCCGTCCAGGGTGCCGCTGAGTTTTTCCACCGCGCCGCCGGTGAGCAACTCAGCCCCTTCCTGCTTGGCGATTTCCAGGTAGCTCAAGATCTTGTCGAACTGCTGCTCGGAGGCTTGCGCGCCGACCATGGTGTCGGTGTCCAGCGGGTCGCCGCGTTTGATCTGCTCGACCTTCTTCATCACCTCTTTCATAAAGGCCGGGTAGATCGATTCCTGCACCAGCGCGCGCGATGGGCAGGTGCACACCTCGCCCTGGTTGAAGAAGGCCAGCACCAGGCCTTCGGCGGCTTTTTCGATAAAGCTCGGCTCGGCCTGCATGATGTCTTCGAAGAAGATGTTTGGCGATTTGCCGCCCAGCTCCACGGTGCTCGGTATGATGTTTTCAGCGGCACATTTCATGATGTGCGCACCCACCGGGGTAGAACCGGTGAAGGCAATCTTGGCGATGCGCTTGCTGGTGGCCAAGGCTTCGCCGGCCTCTTTACCAAAGCCCTGCACCACGTTGAGCACGCCCGGCGGCAGCAGGTCGCCGATCAGCTCCATCAGTACGCTGATGCCCAGCGGCGTTTGCTCGGCCGGTTTGAGCACCACGCAGTTACCGGCGGCCAGGGCCGGGGCGAGCTTCCAGGCGGCCATCAGCAGTGGGAAGTTCCACGGAATGATCTGCCCGACCACGCCCAGCGGCTCGTGGATGTGATAAGCCACGGTGTTGCCGTCGATCTCGGCAGCAGAACCTTCTTGGGCGCGCAGGCAGCCAGCGAAGTAGCGGAAGTGGTCGGCGGCCAGGGGAATATCGGCATTCAGGGTTTCGCGTACGGCTTTACCGTTGTCCCAGGTTTCGGTGATGGCCAGCACTTCCAGATTGGCTTCGATGCGGTCGGCGATCTTCAGCAGGGTCAGTGAGCGTTCCTGCGCTGAGGTGCGGCCCCAGGCGTCGGCGGCGGCATGGGCGGCGTCCAGCGCCTTGTCGATATCCTCGGAGGTGGAGCGCGGGAACTCGGCAATCGGCAGGCCATTCACCGGTGAGGTGTTGGTGAAGTACTGGCCTTTGACCGGTGCGACAAACTCGCCGCCGATGTAGTTGCCGTAACGGGATTTGAACGAAACGAGGGCACCTTCGGTGCCGGGATGGGCGTAACGCATGCTGAATATCTCCTGGTTCTTATGCTTGTTCTGGTGATGCAGCGAGAGGCGCGCAGTGGCGCTTGAATAGACACAGAGCAAGGGCTGGGCCAGGCGTGCGTGATGTCCGGTTTAGAGCGGTTGCGTTGTATGTGCCGGGCGGTTGCGCCAGGCGCGGTGTATCGGCCTTGGTACAACCTGCGTGACAGGCTGTACCAGGGGTGATACAGCGGGGTGACTTACTGGTCAGTGCATCTTGCATTGCCCAGGAAGCTGGTAGATGCTCGGTCATCACGTGCAACTCCACCGCGGAGAACAATAACAATGCACAACCCTGCAAGCCGCCACGCCCAGCAGGTGCTGACCGTGGCCCAAGGGCGTGGGCAACACGCCGGCCCGGCTGCTGATTCTTCGGTGGCGCGCTCCTGGCTGCGCTGCCTGCAGCAGCACCACCTCGACCCGGCGCAGAACATGCCGCCCGCTGTCATCGAACACGCGCGCATGCTCGAGCGGCGCGAACAGCTGCAACAGGTGCTGGAGATTTCCAGCAACGAGATGAACAGCCTGCACCGCCAGTTAGCCTGCTCCGGTCATGCCGTGTTGCTGACCGATGCCCGTGGGGTGATCCTCAATTGCGTCACCGAGCAGGCGGAAAAGCGCACCTTCGAGCAAGCCGGCCTGTGGCTTGGAGCCGACTGGAGCGAGGCCTGTGAAGGCACCAACGGCATCGGCACCTGCTTGGTTGAGCGCCAGCCGCTGACCATCCACCAGAATGAACATTTCCGCAGCCGGCACACCGGCCTGACCTGCTCGGCCAGCCCGGTGTTTGATCCGCATGGCGAGTTGCTGGCGGTGCTGGATGTGTCCTCGGCGCGGCATGACGTATCGCGGCAGAGCCAGTTCCACACCATGGCGCTGGTCAACCTGTCGGCCAAGGCCATCGAGGGTTGTCATTTTCTGCGCAGCTATGAAGGCGAGTGGCTGCTGCGTTTTCATGCTCAGGCCGAATACATCGGTCAGTTCAGCGAAGGGTTGCTGGCTTTCGATGGCGATGGCCGGGTGAGCGCGGTGAACCAGAGCGCGATCAACCTGCTCGGCCTGTCGCGGCAGCAACTGCTCGGGCGCACCTTGGTCGAGGTGTTCGACTGCCGTCTGGATGATCTGCTCGGTCGCGCCTCGGCGCAGCCCAGTGCCAGTTGGCCGTTGTACACCCAGCGTGGTCAGTTGCTGTTTGCCATGTTGCGCGGCCAGCCCCGGAGCAGTGCTCAGGCCCTGGCAGCCACGGCGCTGGCAGCACCGGGTTTGTGCCTGGCCGATGTGGGCCTGCAGAGTGATTTTCGCCGGGCGCTGCGGGTGTATGAGCGTGACGTGCCGCTGCTGATCGGTGGTGAAACCGGCACCGGCAAAGAGGCCTTCGCCAAGGCCCTGCATCAGGTCAGCTCGCGTGGCGGCAAGCCCTTTGTCGCGCTGAACTGCGCGGCGATTCCCGAGAGCCTGATCGAGAGCGAGTTGTTCGGTTATCGCGGCGGCAGCTTCACTGGTGCGCGCAAGGAAGGCATGCGCGGCAAGTTGCAGCAGGCCGATGGCGGCACGTTGTTTCTTGATGAAATCGGTGACATGCCGCTGGCGCTGCAAACCCGTTTGCTGCGGGTGCTGGAAGAGCGTCGTGTCGAGCCGATTGGCGGTGAGGCGCAGGCCATCGATGTGCGGGTGATCAGCGCCAGTCACCGCGACCTCAACGAGCGGGTGGTGAGCGGCGAGTTTCGCCAGGACCTGTTCTATCGCCTCAATGGTCTGGTGATCGAGTTGCCGCCTTTGCGTGAGCGCAGCGACCAGTTGGCGCTGCTGGATTTCCTCCTCGCCGAAGAAGCACGCGGACAAGCCGTGCGGCTCGATGATGCCGCCCGCGAGGCGCTGCTCGGCTATTCCTGGCCGGGTAATGTGCGCCAGCTGCGCAATGTGTTGCGCACCCTGTGCGCCTTGTGTGAAAACGGCCTCATCAGCCACGCTGATCTGCCCGCCGAGATCCGCCATGCCCGTCCTGCGCAGGTGTTGTTGCCTACGGGCAAACCCGATCAGCTGGGCGATGCCGAACGCCAGGCGTTGCTGGCGGTTCTGGAGGCACAGCACTGGCAGATGAGTCGCAGCGCTGAGCAGTTGGGCATCAGCCGCAACACCCTGTACCGCAAACTGCGCAAACACGGGATTGCCCGACGAGGCTAGAAGCGTAGGTTGGTGTTGAGCGCAGCGAAGCCCAACAAGGTCGGGTACGCGCTTGGGCGCTGCAACTGCGCACCGCAATGGATCACCGCCCGATCCAACCTGCGCAAATGGGCGGGGAGGCTGTGCTAATCTGCGGCGAGTTTTTATCCGGCCTGTTTCCAGGTTCTGACCCGCCTTCAAGGTACATCATGCATATCCATATTCTCGGCATCTGCGGCACGTTTATGGGCTCGCTGGCCGTCTTGGCCAAGGAACTCGGCCACCGCGTAACCGGTTCCGACGCCAACGTCTACCCGCCCATGAGCACCCAGCTGGAAGCGCAGGGCATCGAACTGACTCAAGGCTATGACGCCGCACAACTCGACCCCGCGCCGGATCTGGTGGTGGTCGGTAACGCGCTGTCGCGCGGTAACCCGGCGGTGGAATATGTGCTGAACAAAGGTCTGCCCTACGTGAGTGGCCCGCAGTGGCTGGCCGACCATGTGTTGCAGGGCCGTTGGGTGATGGCGGTGGCCGGCACCCACGGCAAAACCAGCAGTTCGAGCATGCTCGCCTGGGTGCTGGAACATGCGGGCATGAGCCCGGGCTTTTTGATTGGCGGCGTGCCGCAGAACTTCGGCATCTCCGCGCGCCTGGGCGGCACGCCGTTCTTTGTGGTGGAAGCCGACGAGTACGACAGCGCCTTCTTCGACAAACGCAGCAAGTTCGTCCATTACCGCCCGCGCACCGCCATCCTGAATAACCTGGAGTTCGATCATGCGGACATCTTCCCGGATCTGGCAGCAATCGAGCGGCAGTTCCACCATCTGGTGCGCACCATTCCAGGCGACGGCCTGATCATTCATCCGACCACCGAACCGGCACTCAAGCGGGTGATCGAGATGGGTTGCTGGACCCCGGTGCAAACCACCGGCGAAGGTGGCCAATGGCAGGCGCGTCTGCTCAGCGCCGACGGCTCGCGCTTCGAGGTGAGATTCGCGGGCAAGGTTGCCGGCACCGTGGACTGGCAGCTGACCGGTCAGCACAACGTCGCCAATGCCTTGGCCGTGCTGGCGGCGGCGCGGCATGTCGGCGTGGTGCCGGAGCTGGGCATCGCCGCGCTGTGCGGCTTTATCAACGCCAAGCGGCGCATGGAGAAGGTGGCCGAGGTCAACGGTGTGACCATTTTCGATGACTTTGCCCACCACCCGACGGCAATTGCCACCACCCTGGATGGCCTGCGCAAACGCATCGGCGACGCCAAACTGATTGCCATCGTCGAGCCTCGCTCAAACTCGATGAAGCTCGGCGCGCACCGTGATGGCCTGCCGGAATCCGTGGTGCAGGCGGACTCGGTGTACTGGTACGCGCCGCCAAACCTGGGCTGGGACTTGGCCGGCACGGTCGCCGCCTCGACGGTGCCGACGCAGGTGTGCGATTCCCTGGAGGCGATCATCGCCGGGGTCAAGGCTGAAGCCGCGCCGGGTACTCAGGTGGTGGTGATGAGCAACGGCGGTTTTGGCGGTTTGCATGGCAAGCTGGCTGCGGCCCTGGAGGCATAAATGTCTGGACCTGAGAGAATCACCCTGGCCATGACCGGCGCTTCTGGCGCTCAGTACGGCCTGCGCCTGCTCGACTGCCTGGTGCAGGAAGAGCGCGAGGTGCACTTTCTGATTTCCAAGGCCGCGCAGCTGGTGATGGCCACTGAAACCGATGTCAGCCTGCCGAGCAAACCGCAGGCCATGCAGGCATTCTTGAGCGAGTACACCGGCGCCGCGCCGGGGCAGATTCGCGTCTTTGGTAAAGAAGACTGGATGGCCCCTGCGGCCTCTGGCTCTGGGGCTCCGACCGCGATGGTGGTGGTGCCGTGCAGCACCGGCTCGCTCTCGGCGATTGCTCATGGTGCGTGCAACAACCTGATTGAACGTGCCGCCGACGTGGCCCTCAAAGAGCGGCGTCAGTTGATTCTGGTGCCGCGCGAGGCACCGTTCTCCAGCATCCATCTGGAGAACATGCTCAAACTGTCGAACATGGGTGCGACCATTCTGCCGGCGGCACCGGGCTTTTATCATCAGCCGCAAACCATCGATGACCTGATCGATTTTGTCGTGGCGCGGATTCTCAACTGCCTGAACATTCCCCAAGACATGCTGCCGCGTTGGGGTGAGCACCATCAGATCAGCCCCGATGACTAAATGGTTGCGACTTGCGCTTGTGGGGCTGTGCGTGAGCCTGGCGCTGAGCGGTTGTGCCACCGTGCGCACCCTGGATGCGGCCAAGCCCGATGCGCCCGTGGTGTACGCCGGCACACGGCTGAACCTGTATGCGCTGCAAGGCGGCTGTTGTGCCACGGACCGTTTCGGCGCCGAGGCCCCGGCATATCCGGCGGCCGATCTGCCGGTCAGCGCCTTACTCGACACCTTGCTATTACCGTTGTCCCTGGCCACTGCAATGGGCATTAGCCTGGGTGTCAGCGGCGGCCTTTAGGCATCAATCACTCAGCTGGCAAACCTGCTCAGTGACCTGCTGCACCGCATAGCGTCCGTTGTCATCACGGCTGATGCGGCCCATGGCCGTATCAGGGTCGTGGGTGAATACCAGTCGGCCGTTGCGGGCGAACAGGTCGGCGAGCAGGGCTTCTTTCTCTTCGATCAGCCCCTCTGGAAAACGGTCGTAGCCCATGGTGATGGGCAGGTGCACCCACGGCGCGCCTGGGATCAGGTCGCCGGGGAACACCACCGGCCCCTCAGGCATGGCCACTTCCGGCAGCAGTTGCCCGGGTGTATGGCCATCGCTCCAGTGCAAGCGCCAGTCCGCGCCAAGCAGTTCACAGTGCTCGGTTTCGTCGATCAGCTGCAGGCGGCCGCTGTCCTCCAGCAAGGCCAACAACTCCGGAATGTAGGAAGCGCGGTCGCGGGCGTGCGGCTGGCAGGCCCGCTGCCACTGACGGCGGCCCGTGATGAACTGCGCATTGGGGAACAGCAGGCGTGCCGGTTGGCCTTCTTCCCAGGCGGCGAGCAAACCGCCGGCATGGTCAAAGTGCAGGTGGGTGAGCACTACGATATCGATATCGGCATCACTCAGGCCAGCAGCGGCCAGGCTGTCGAGCAGTACGTGACGCGTTTCCTGTACGCCGAAACGCTGCTTCAATTCCGGGCTGAAAAACGCACCGATACCGGTTTCGATGAGGATGTTGCGCGCCTCTTCTTGTACCAGTAGGGCGCGGCAGCCGAGGTCGATCCGGTTCAGTTCGTCCGCTTTCATCCAGCGCTGCCATAGCGCTTTCGGCGCATTGCCAAACATGGCGCCGCCATCGAGTTTCTGGCTGTTGCCGGTGAGGGTGGTGAGGGTTCGCATGGTGGCTCTTGCTGTGTGGATATCCATGCAGATTGCCGTGTTAGGTGGGTTCACGCTATTGAAGTTTTGTTGCAGGTGCAGTGGTGAACCCCATTAGTTTTTATCGATTGCTACCTTTGGGCAGTTCTCAAGGGTTTCCTGGGCAAACTGCGCAAAGTCAGGTTCATGTTGATGCCATTGCCAGTCGGCGAAGCGATCATTGAGATCGTGATGAAACCCGCACAGGTCTGTTTGCAGGCTGCGCTGCCAGCCTAAGTCGGTGCTGAATGTTTCGTAGATTTGTTCGGCGCTGAATAAGTAAAAGCTGAAGAAGTTTTCTTGGGCCACTTTCCGCGCCGCTGGGTCCATGGCGCTGGACAGTTGCAGGTCGGTCAGTTCAGGTTTTTCGATGGCCAGCTTGAGGTATTCCTTGTAGGCATCGCGGGCTGAGGCTTCGCGCTGGCTTGATTCAGCTGCACGAATTTGCCAGACCGCAATCACCAGACCAAAAGCCGCCAGGGCGGCCGTGAGGACAGTGCTGAGGTGGGCAATGTGACGCAGTGACGGCCTTGGCATGAGCCTCTCCCAATAAGGTGTGCTGCAAGTCTAGGCGAGTCTTTACGTCGTTAACGGCCTGTCATCACGTTGAGATGACAGGCCGGTCTTTGTTCAGGCTTGCGCCTGCGTGGCGGCTCGGCGGCCGGAGAGTAAGGCACCGTGCACGGTGGCAAACATGTTCTTGTGCGTGGCCTCGCCGGCAAAAAACAGTCGGTTCCCGACGGGGGCTGCCAGGTCATCTCGCATCGCCGGGTTGGCCCCCAGTTTGTTAAACGAGTAGGCGCCATAGCTGAACGGGTCCTGACTCCAGCGGGTGATCTGGAAACCGAGCGGATCTGGAATCTGCTGACCAAAGATCAGCCTGAGGCGTGCCATGGCGCTGGCAACGATCTGGGCATCGCTCCAGGCTTCGATCTGCCGGCCAAAGTCGCCCGCGTTAAAGCCCAGCAGCACCGGTTGGCCGGTCAGGCGGCCGAGGTTCAACCATTGGCTCCACTGGCCGTGCTGAGACAGCGGCGGGATGTATTCCAGCCAGTCTTGCTGCGGCCAGAACTGGGTGGGGAAGCGCAGGTAGCACTTGTTGAAATGGCCCATGCCCAGTTTGTTAATGGCGGTGGTCTTTTTGCTGGGCAGGGCGGGCGTGAAGCGGATCGTGCCTTTCTTCAACACGCCCAACGGAACGCTGACGATGACCCGGTCGGCACTGAAGGTACCGCTGTTGGTTTTGACCTTGACCGTCGCGGTGCTGGAGTCAATGGCACTGACAATCTGCCCGAGTTGGATTTTCAGCCCGCGTGCCAGGAAGTTGATCAGCGTCTGGTAGCCCTCGGCGAACACGGCATCGTCGCCATCGTAGCCGCCCAGGCTGTCAAACCAGTAGGTCGACAAGTCGTTGCGACTGCCGGCGTATTCCTGCTCGGCCGCGCTGTTGGTGATAAACGCCAGCAACTCCTGGTCGGCGTTGCTGAGTGAGGCCCAGTCCAGCTCGCTCTCAATCGTGTTGCGCAGCGAGCGGTCGATGCTGTGACGTTGACCCTGGTCGATGGCCCATTGGTATTCATCCTTGAGGGTGGCCAGGCGCGCGGTCCGTGCGGCGCTCAGCGGGCGACCGTTAACGTCGTAGTCGATGACACTGTCATAGGACGTGGTGATCAAGCGCGCGCCGGCTTCGTCGGCGAGCGCAGTCAGAGGGTTGCCGTCCATTTCGTGAATCCACGAGGCGCCCAGATCCACGGGCGCATCAGCCCAGGCCTGGCTGGTCCACAAGCGGCCGCCCAGGCGCGTACGGGCTTCCAGTACCGTGACCTGATGCCCGCGCCCCGCCAATTGACTGGCCGCTGCCAGGCCGGCGATGCCCGCGCCGATAACGAGGATGGTCTTTGGGCTGCGCGTCGCGCCCAGGCTCGTTTGGCTGGTGCTGACAGCGGCCATGGCGGCCGCCAGGGTGGCGCTTTTTAACAGGGTGCGACGATTCATCGGCTTGGGCTCCTGTGTGAACCTGCGAGGGCGGTTATTGCTGGGTGGCCGGGAAGGCCTCGTCATCGGGGTAGGGGAACCATTCCGGGTCGTCGATGGCCTGCGGGGCGATCATCACCATCTTCGAGCGGCGGAATTGCTCCAGCCCCTCGATGCCCAGTTCACGGCCCTGGCCGGTCATCTTGCGGCCGCCGAAGGGCACGCAATCGTTGTCGTTGAGCGGGGTGTTGACCCAGACGATGCCGGACTCGATCTCGTTCACCGCGCGCATGGCTTCGGCAAGGCGCTCGGTGTAGATATTGGCACCCAAGCCGAATTCGGAGTCGTTGGCCAGGGCGATGGCCTCGTCCAGGCTGCGCACCTTGCACACCGGTGCCAGTGGGCCGAAGCACTCGCCGTGCATGATGTCCATGCTGTGGCTGACTTCCAGCACGGTGGGTTCGAAGAACCAGCCCTGCTCGCGGTCTGCCGGGCGCTTGCCGCCGCAGACGATGCGCGCGCCCTGTTCCACGGCGCGGGCGACGATGTTCTCTACCCGCGCGCGCTCACGGGCCGACGCCATGGGGCCGATGTCCACGCACTCCAGGCCATTGCCGATGCGCAGCATGCGGGCCTCGGTCGCCAGGGCGCTGACGAAGCGGTCGTAGACATCTTCATGCACATAGAAGCGCTCGGCCGAGGTGCACACCTGGCCGCAATTGAGGAAGGCGGCGAAGGCGGCGCCACGGGCGACGATCTCCACCGGCGACGAGGGCATGACGATGAACGGGTCGTTGCCGGAGGCTTCGATCAGCACCGGTTTGAAGCGCAGCGCGGCGCTCTGCGCCACCGCCTGACCGGCCGGCACGCTGCCGGTGAAGGCCACGGCATGGGTGTGCGGGTGGGCCACCAGATGGCGGCCGACGTTGGCCCTACCGGTCAGGCATTGCACCAGCCCGGCCGGCAGATGATCGAAAGCCTGCATGACCAGCAGCAGGGTCAGCGAGGTCAGCTCCGACGGTTTGACGATGATGGCGTTGCCGGCGGCCAATGCGGCGGCGGCCTGCCAGCCGAACAGCAGCACCGGGAAGTTGTAGGGCACGATGGAAACCACGGTGCCCAGCGGCTCCTTGAGGGTCATGTGCAGTTGGCCGGCGATGGCCGGGCCGGCCACGCGGCCGTGTTCCTGACGGGCCAGTTCGGCGTAATAGCGGAAGGCCGAGGCCGACGCGCCGGCTTCCCATTCCGCTTCGCGGTAGGGTTTGCCCATTTCGCGGGTCAGGCATTCGCCCACCTGGGCGCTGAGTTCGCCGAGGCGGTCGGCGACCCGGTGCAGGGCGTCGGCACGTTCCAATGCGCTGAGCGCCCACCAGCCTTTTTGGGCCTGATTGGCCAAGGCGATGGCCTGATCCATTTCAGCCTCGGTGGCTTCGGCATAGCAGCCGATTTCGGCCTCGGTGGCCGGATCGATGATGGCTACGCGGGCGCCGTGGCCGGGTAGGTACTGACCATCGACAAAGTGCTGGGCGGAGCGTTCAAGCATGAGGGTAGCGGTTGCGGTCATGGGACTCTCTCGAATGTGATGGGTCAGGCCAGGCGGTCTTGCAGGCCGTAGTGCAGATAAGCCAGTTGCAGGCCGCTGCGTTGCAGCCAGGGGCTGCGCGGCAGTCGGTCGGGTAATTCACGGTAGACCGCACAGGCTTCGCGCGCACTCAACGGGTAACCGGCCAGCGCGCGGGCCAGCGTGCGCCCCAGCCAGGGCATGCTGTTGACCCCCGAGCCGAAGCAGCCCAGGTTGAACAGCACGCTGGGGTCATCCGGCACCCGGCCCCAACTCGGCACGCGCTTACGGGTCAGTGACACCAAACCGCGCCAGAAGTAGTCAATCGGTATGGCACCGGCCTCGGGGAATTTCTTTGCCAGCAGATGCAGCAGCAATTGCTGCAGGCGCGCGTCGTGCCGTGGATCGCCCCAGGTGTCGCTGCGTGCGCCCAGCAGTAAGCGGTTGTCCGGCAGGCGGCGGTAATAGGTCACCAGCATGCGGGTGTCGGACATGGGGCTGAGGCTGCTCAAGCCTATGGCCTGCCACTGCGCCTCACTCAGCGGTGCGCTGACAAGGATGTTGGAGATGGCCGGCAGTACGCGTTGTTCCAGTGAGGGCGGTTCCTGGCTGTCGCGGTAACCATTGGTGGCGAGTACCACCTGCCGTGCGCGCACGCGGCCATGCGGGGTGTGCAGCACATGCCAGCCGGCCTGCTTGTGCCAGTGTTGCATGGGGCTGTGGCTGTACAACTGGGCACCATGGCGGCGGGCTGCTTGGGCGAGTCCCGCCGTCAGCGCCAGCGGGTTGATCCCACCCCCTTCGTGCATGTACAGCGCGCCGAACTGATCCGGGCCTGCGTGCCCGACCTCTGCAAAGGCTTCGCGGCTTAACCGTTCGCAGGGGATGCCCGCCTTGCGCAGCCAATGGCCTTCCTCCTCCAGGTCCGCCAGTGCGCCGCGCGAATGCGCCACCTGATAGATGCCTGCGCCGCAGGCGTGCAGGTCAAATCCCTCTTGTTCCGCCAATTCATAGACCAGTGCCTGGCCTTCCCGTTGCGAGGCAAAAAACGCCCGTGCTTCGGCCTCTGGCCAGCGCTGAAAAACCTCAAGCGCGGACAGCTTGCAGGCCGGCAGGGTATTGAACCCGGCATTGCGTCCGCTGGCCCCCCAGCCAATGGCACCGGCTTCCAGCACCAGGCTGGCGATGCCGTGATCACGCTGTAGGTGCAGGGCGCAGGACAGCCCGGTATAGCCACCGCCGATGATGGCCACTTCCACTTCGGTGTCCCCGGGCAGTGGGCCGACTGACGGCAAATCGGTGTGTGCCGCCCAGTAGCTGGGATGATAGGTGTTGCGGTCGTACAAACTGGGATGAAAGAGGGCTTGGCTCATGATGTTCTTCGCTGCTGCGCGGTTGCATGGGGCCAGCATGCGTAAGCCCGGCGGGGCGAACAACCTGCGTTTTCTGTGCTAGGTTGTTAAAAAAACTAATAGCAAGTTGAGGGTTTGATGAACGCCAATCGATTGCCGCCACTCAACGCGGTTCGGGCCTTTGAAGCAGCCGCCCGGTTGGGCAGCTATGTGGCCGCGGCCAAAGAGCTGCACGTCACCCAGCCGGCCATCGGACGGCATGTGAAGACCTTGGAGGATCGCCTGCAAACGGCGTTGTTTCAGCGCACGCCGCGCGGTGTGCTGCTGACCGAAGACGGCTGGCGTTACTTTGAACAAATCAGCGCTGCCCTGACGCAAATTGCCGATGCCACCTATGAGCTGACCAGCCGCGCACAGCAGCGTTGGCTGCGGCTGCTGGTGGTGCCGGGGTTTGCCGGGCGCTGGTTACGCCATCATCTGGGTGAGTTTCGTGCGTTGCATCCCGGCGTCTGTATCGCGCTGGAGCCTAATCCGTCCTTTCGCGAGGTCAGCAGCGAGCGCGCGGATTTAGGCATCGCCTTTGGCGAGGGTGAGGAGTTCAGCGGCCCACGCGAGGTGTTGCTGCAACCGCCGATCTTTCCGGTGTGTTCGCCGGATTTTCTGGCCGCACACGGGCCACTGAATACGCCCGGCGACCTCCTGCGCATGCCCTTGTTGCACGAGGACGATGGCTACTGGTGGGGGCTGTGGTTGCAGCGGCAGGGCGTCAAGGTGCGCCTGAACAGTGAGATGTCCTATGTCAGTGCTGATCAGGTGATTGACCTGGCATTGGCCGGCGCCGGTGTGGCGCTGACCAACCCTTTGCTGGTCAGCGAGGAACTGGCCAGTGGGCGCCTGATTCGGCCGTTGCCCCATGAAGTCCCGCTGGAGGGGTATCTGCTGCTCAGTCCTGCCGGTGGTCTCAAACCCGAGGCCAAGGCATTCCGGCTCTGGCTGCTGAGCAAACTCAATCCGACGCCGGTATAAGTTTTATTAATAGCCAGGTGCCCTAATCGCATGTTGTTGCGTGCGGGCTCGCGCTCTATGGTCGGGGTGCCACTGACGTGGTGCCTAACGACCGTTTGCGAGAGCGCCCATGAAAACAATAATTCGCCGTTTAAAAGGCCTTGCCCTCATCGCGATCTGTAGCCTGCACGCGGTGTCAGCCCAGGCCGGTGAGCAGGCGCTGAATGTGCTCAACTGGTCCGAGCTGATCCCCAGCGAGCTGCAGCGCAACTTTACCCAGCAGTTCGACACCCGCCTGACGTACGACACTCTCGACAGTGATGACGCCCTGGAGGGCAAATTGCTCACCGGTAATTCGGGTTATGACGTGGTCTACCCGTCATCGTCGTACATGACCAAGCAGATCAAGGCCGGGGCCTACCTGCCGCTGGATTGGTCGAAGATTCCCAACCGCGTGCACCTTGACCCGCAGTTGCTGGAAAAACTGAACATGCACGATCCCGATAATCGCCACGGCGTGCCGTTTATCTGGGGCACCAACGGCATCTTGATCAATGTGGAGAAGGTGCAGGCCATTCTGGGCAAAGACGCCGACCTCAGCAGCCACGCCTTGTTGTTCGACCCGCAGGTGGTGAGCCAACTCGCCAAGTGCGGGGTGTCGTTTCTCGATTCGCCGCAAGACGTCTTCACCATGGTGCTGGCCTACCTGGGGCGCGATCCGAACAGCAACAGGGTTGAGGATTACCAGGCCGCTTTTGCTCAGCTGCAACAGGTCTGGCCGCATATCAAGCAAATCAACTCGACCTACCGCGATCAGATCACCCGTGGTGATATCTGCGTGGCCATGGCCTGGAGTGGCGATGCCGGGGTGATCAATCGCATCGTCCGGGAAAACCAGTTGGACATGCAGATCCGCTACATCACGCCGCGGGGGCAAACACCGATCTGGTTCACCATGATGGGCATTCCGGCAGATGCCAAAAATACCGAAGCCGCCTACCAGTGGATCAACTACCTGCTTGAACCCACGGTGGCCACGCAGGTGTCTGAATACAACAGCTACCCCAGTGCGGTGAGCGAGGCGCAGGCCGTTGGGCGTGCGATAAAAGATGGCCGCTATGCGCCTGAGGATGAGGAAATCGCGAGCTTCTACATATCCGGCACCATTGAGCCGAAAACGGTACGCGTCATGACCCAATACTGGCGTCGCCTCTACAGCGACTAAGCTGATGTTCTAGGCGTGATTAAAGGCCGTTTTCCCCGGCGTGTACGGGGCTTTTTTGTGAGGCGCAGATGAGCATTAAACGACGCGACTTTCTCAACGGGGCGGCGCTGACGATTGCCGCCGGTCTGGTGCCGTGGCGGTTTCTGCGCGCTGAGTCGCGCGTGTATCCGCCGGCGTTGACGGGCTTGCGCGGCAGCCATGTGGGCAGCTTTGAGGTGGCGCATCAGCTGGGCTGGGAGCGCAAGGTGTTCGCCACCGATCACCTGCCCCAGCATGAAGACTATGACCTGGTCGTGGTGGGTGCTGGTATTAGCGGTTTGGCGGCGGCCTGGTTTTACCGTGAACGCCACCCGCAGGCGCGCATTCTGCTGCTGGATAATCATGACGACTTTGGCGGCCATGCCAAACGCAACGAGTTTCGTGTGGACGGTCGTTTACTGCTGGGCTATGGCGGCAGCGAATCGTTGGACTCGCCCAAGGCCAATTTCAGCGCCGAGGTGCAGCGCTTGCTGGCGGCGCTGGGCATCAAGCTGGAGCGCTTTCATCAGGCTTTTCAGCATCGCCTGTATGACGAGTTGGACAGCGCGGTGTTTTTCGATCAGCAGACCTTTGGCGAAGACCGTTTGGTCGTTGGCGAGCCGGATGCGGACGCCGACTGGGCCGGTTTTATTGGCCAGTTCCCGCTGCCTGAAAGCGACCGCGCCGCCCTGCTGGCGCTGTATGGGGGTGAGCAGAATTACCTGCAGGCGCTGCCGCTCGGTGAGCGCGAGGCCTACCTCGACAGCTTGAGTTACCACGCCTATCTCAAGCGCCATGTCGGTCTTTCGGACAAGGCCATCGCCTACTTTCAGCAGCGTTCCTGCGACGAATACGGTTACCGCATCGACTTTCTACCGGCCAGTTACGCGCGTTTTGCCGGCTATCCGGGCTTTGCCGGCCTGGGCCTGGAGGAGGATGACAGCGAAGAAGAGCCGTACATCTACCACTTCCCCGATGGCAATGCCGGTGTCGCCCGCCTGCTGGTGCGTGACCTGATCCCGGCGGTGGCCGGCGGGCAGGGCATGGACGATGTGGTGCTGGCCGCCTTTGATTACAGCCGTTTGGACCGCCCCGAGCAGGCCGTGCGCCTGCGCCTGTCGAGCACCGTCGTCAGTGTGCGCAACCGTGAGGGCGGCGTGGACATCGGCTACAGCCAAGCGGGGCAGCTTTACCGGGTGCGCGCCCGGCAGTCGGTGCTGGCCTGCTACAACATGCTTATCCCGTACATTCTGCGCGACCTGCCGGCCCCTCAGGCGCAGGCGTTGGCGCAGAACGTCAAACTGCCCATGGTGTACGCCAATGTGGTGATTCGTAATTGGCAGAGTTGGGCCGAGTTGGGCATGCAGGAGGTGTACGCACCGGGCATGCCCTTCAGCCTGATGAAGTTGGATTACCCGGTGGATCTGGGTGGGTATCAGGCGCCGAATGATCCCGATCAGCCCATGTGCCTGCATCTGGTGCATGTGCCGCATGCGGCAGGTGTTGGCCCGGACCTGCGCACGCAGGCGCGGGCCGCGCGCATGCAGATCTACACCCGCACCTTTGCCGACTACGAAGCGCAACTGCGCGACCAGTTGCAGCGTGTGCTCGGTGGCGGTGGTTTTGATCATCAGCGCGATGTGCTGGCCATCACGGTCAACCGCTGGCCGCATGGCTATTCCTACTACAGCAACGCCTTGTTCGATGGTCCAGACGGTGGTGCGGCGGTTATGCAGCGGGCGCGTCAGCCCTTGGGCGCGGTGGCCATCGCCAATTCCGATGCCGGTTGGGACGCTTACCTGCACGCGGCCGTGGATCAGGCCTGGCGGGCGGTCAATGAACTGAGCTAGTGCGTTTTGGCGGAGGCTTGGAGTTGGCAAGCGGGCAATCTTGGCTGAAATAGAACTACGAGCGTGCAATTTCACTGGCAGGCCCCGGCTTGGCAAACAGGTAACCCTGGAATTGCCGGCAACCCATTTGCAGCAGCGCTTCGTATTGCGCCTGGGTTTCCACACCTTCGGCGGTGACCGCTAGATTAAGGTTGGCGCCGAGCGCCAGAATGGTGCGCACGATGGCGGCGTCGCTGGGCTCGGTCAGGAGGTCTTGGACAAAACTGCGATCAATTTTCAGCTGATCGAGAGGCAGGCGTTTGAGGTAATTGAGTGATGAGTAGCCGGCACCAAAGTCATCCAATGCCAGGCGGATACCTTGGGCTTTGAGCTGGCTCATTTTGCTGATCAGCGGTTCGATATCCTCGACCAGCTGGCTTTCTGTCAGCTCCAGTATCAGGCGTAGCGGATCCGCACCGCTCTTTTCGAGGGCCGCCCGGATATAGGTGACAAATTCAGGGTGATGAAATTGTTTGGCGCTGATGTTGATGGCCAGGCACAGCTCACTTAACAGCGGGTCAGCGGCCCAAACCACCAGCTGCTCGCACGCCTGGCGCAGGATTAAACGGCCCAGTGGCAGGATCAGTCCGGTGCTTTCGGCCAGGGGGATAAAGTCACCTGGCATCACCAGGCCGCGTTGGGGATGCTGCCAGCGCACCAACGCTTCGGCGCCGATTAATTGGCCGTGCTCGTTGAAGAAGGGTTGGTAGTGCAGGATGAACCGCTGCTCCTCCAGGCTTTGTCGCAGGTCGCGCTCCAGGCTGGCGCGGGCATTTACGGCGGCCTGCATCTGCGGGTCAAAGAAGCGTACGGCATTGCGCCCGGCGCTCTTGGCCTGGTACATGGCCAGGTCGGCACGTTTGAGCACCTCATC
Organism: Pseudomonas sp. SL4(2022); assembly: GCF_026625725.1. Classification (NCBI taxonomy): domain Bacteria; kingdom Pseudomonadati; phylum Pseudomonadota; class Gammaproteobacteria; order Pseudomonadales; family Pseudomonadaceae; genus Pseudomonas; species Pseudomonas sp. SL4(2022). The sequence goes on along the minus strand of NZ_CP113060.1, from coordinate 851,781 downwards.
CACCGTGCTGTGGTCGCCGGGAAACAGCGTAACGCCCACGCTGGCGGTACTGACATGGTTGTGGCCTGACAGGTTATAGGGTTGCGCCAGGGCGGTTATGATCTTGTTACTGACATATTCCACCTGCGTGACCGCCTGCGCCGGTATCAGGTTCAATCCCTCCAGCATCAGCACGAACTCATCACCGCCCAGGCGTGCCAGGGTGTCCTGAGCGCGTACATGGTTGCTCAAGCGTAGAGCGACCTGTTGCAACAATTGATCACCCACGTCGTGTCCCAGGGTGTCATTGAGGTATTTGAAGTTATCCAGGTCGATGAACAGCAGCGCGCCCTGCTGAAGCCCGCGGGCATGCTTGGCCAGTGCCTGCTGCAAGCGATCCAGCAACAGGCGCCGGTTGGGCAGGCCGGTCAGCGGGTCATAGAAGGCCAGTTGATTGATCTTCTCCAGATTTTTCTTGTGGGCGGTGATGTCCGTGGAGATGCCGCACAAGGCGTAGATGTCGCCATGGTTATCGCGCAGCGGCAATTTGATGGAGAGAAAAGTATGTTCGTTTCCACCGTCCAGGCTGCGATTGACTTCTTCGGTGTGTACCCGTTCGCCCAACTCCAGCACGCGGCGATCGTTTTCGTGAAGGTTGGATGCAGTATCGAGGTCAAAGAACTCGTCGTCGGTTTTACCAATCACCTGTTTTAAGGTCAGGCCAAACAGTTCGCAGACTTTGCGATTGACGTACTGGTAGCGCAGCTGGACATCCTTGATATAGATGTAGGCTTCGACGCTGTCGAGGATGGTGTTCAGGCGCTGTTCGCTGTCCAGCAGGTGCTGGGTCTTCTCGCGGACCTGGCGGCGCAGCAGCAGCGCTCCACCCAGAGCCGCAGTCAGTAGTGCCAGCAGAATCGCCAGCCCCCACCATGCGGCTGCTGGGATCAGGTGGGCGCTGTGTTCGCCTCCCCAGCGTTGCAGTGTCTGGCAGCAGATTGAGGTGGGCGATTTTTGCCAGTTGGACAGGTGCTGATCAATGGCTGCGAGCAGTTCGCCGTTCTGTCCTTTGCGCGTGGCATAAAACAGTTGGGTGGGCTGGAACATGATTGGAGCGCTGTGCAGTTGGTAACTCGGTGCAAGGACGTCGCCAAAGCGCTGGTTGGCGGCCACCGTATCGGCTTGCCCCTTGGCGACCAGTTCGAACCCTTGAGTAAGGCTTTGTACCTCGATCAGGTCGGCTTTCAGGCCGAAACTGTGGAGCAACTCACGCAGATATTGCGCCTGCACTGAGCTTCTGAGTACGGCAATGCGCCTCTCATGCAGGTCGAGTATCGACCTGAGGTTGAGATTCTTGCTGCTGTAGAGTTGCGACCAGCTGAGCAGCGCAGGGTGCGTGTGAAAGTCGAATACCTTATTGCGGCTTTCGTCATACGCCACGTCCGGCAACAGATCGATCTTGCCACTGCTCAACTGGTCCAGGCACTGCTGCCAATCACAGGGCTGCGGCAGTAATTGCCAGCCTTCCTGTTGGGCGATCTCATTGAGCAAGTCGCCAAAGATCCCAGACAGTTTGCCGTCCTGTTCCAGAAGGTAGTTGGGTTCGTTGTCGTAGACGCCCACTTTGACCGAGCGTGGCTGGGCCTCAACTGCCGACACGAGCGCCAGGTCGATCATCAACAGCAGGCTGGCGAGAAGGCGGATTGATGGGGGCTTCATGCGGGGCCGGCTTCTGTGCGGGAATTTATGACCTAACGATAGTCAGAATCGGCACAGATGCAGTACGCATTGCTGCTCAGTCGGCCCAGCCCTGATAAACATAGGTCATCGGCCGGGGGCCTTTGAGGTAGCGGTTATGCAGTTCGCCAATATGAAAGCCGCCGGCTTCGATCAGGGCACGAATGTCGCGGTTGAGGTGACAGCCGCCGGCCAGTGGCTTCCACAGCGGCGTCAGGCGGTTCTGCCAGCGCAGCACGGGCAGCTCCGGAGCCAGACCGTGCTCGCAGAACAATAGGCGACCACCGGGCTTGAGCACGCGGCGCATTTCTTTAAGTGCCGCTACGGCATCAGGAATGGTGCACAGGGTAAAGGTGCAGACGATGCTGTCGAAGCTGGCGTCCTCAGCCTGGATCTGGCCCAGTTCGAGGGCAATCATCTGCACGGGAATGCTGATCGTGGCGGCCCGTTGCCTGGCCAGCTTCTGCATGTCGGCGCTGGGGTCGACGCCGATGATCACGCTGACCTTGCTGGCGTCGTAGAAGCCCAGGTTGAGGCCGCTGCCAATGCCGATTTCCAGCACCCGGCCATGGGCCAGGGGCACCAGTTGCGAGCGGGCTTTCATCACCGCGCCCATGCCACAAGCGAAGTCGATCAGGTGTGGCAGCAGGTAGCGGTCATACAGGCCCACAGGTTGCCCTCGGCAGGGTTATTCGGCGTCGTTTGGCCGATCACTGTTGTCGCCGCTGACAGCGGCAAAACACTTGATCAGGTGCACGCCGGCCGTACCGCTGATGCGCCAGGCGTCGGCCTCACCATCAAAACGTGCGGCGATTACCTGGGCCAGGTTGAAATGCCATTTGCGCAGGGCGCGGCCGTCCATGCATTCGATGCTCAGCAGCGGCGCATCGTCAGTGGGCGTGGTGCCGGCCTGGTGCTGGGCCAGTTGTTCGGCGTCCAGGTTGAATTGCCAGGCATGCAGGCCGTCGATTTCCAGCATGTCAGCACCGCTAAGGGCGCTGATCAGGTCGTGCGGGGTGGTGCTCATGGATAATGGCTTCTTCTGGGGTTTAACGACAGTTAGCGGCCGAGGCGGCGCAGTTGGTCTGATTCGATGATCCGGGTGCCGGCGTCTTCTTCCAGGGCAAGACGCCACAGGGCGCGAGCCAGAACGGTGGCTTCGATGCCGCGGTACTTGCCCGGCAGCCAGCGCATAAAAGGTGCCGCCAGGCGCTCGCCAAGGCGGAATTCCTGGCGTGTGCCAAGCAGTAACGAAGGGCGGACGATGGTCAGCTGCGGCCAGTCCTGCGCGCGCAGGGCCTGCTCCATTTGGCCTTTGACCTTGTTGTAGAACACGGTGGAGTTGGCATCCGCGCCGAGGGCACTGATCACCAGCAGGTGCCGTGCACCGAGGGCGCGGGCGCGTTCGGCGAAGGCGAGCACCAGGTCATGATCGACCGCGCGGAAGGCGTCCTGCGAGCCGGCCTGTTTAATTGTGCTACCCAGGCAGCAGAAGGCGGTATCGACCTTGCCGCTCAGTTGCGGCAGCAGGGCCAGCAGTTCGCCTTGTGGGTTTTCCAGGTGGGCGTGTGCTGCTAGCGGGCGGCGGCTGGGTGCCAGCACGCGAGCGACCGTGGGCTCGTTCAGCAGGCGGTCCAGCAGGTGCTCGCCGGTCAGTCCGGTGGCACCTGCAAGAAGGATGTGCTGGGGCGTCAAATACATGGTTTGAAGTTCTCCGCTGATATCCATCAGCTTATCAGGCCGTAGGTGGCGCGCATGCTTGTTAGGGGTTGACCGCTGATTGCGCCTCAAGTGCATTGTTCAGGGCGCGCTCAGCCTGCTGTTCGCGCAGCTTGCGCCACTGGGCGAGCACCGCCTTGGCTGGCCAGATCTGCGGTTCGGAGGCTTCGAAACCGTCGGCCTTTTCGCGTTCGGCAACGCTGGCCTGGGCCAGCTTGAAGGCGCGCTGCAGGTCGTCGGTTTGCTGCAGCGCTTCGGCAAACAGCGCGCGGCCGAAGTAGGTGAAGTCGTTTTCCTCCGAGCAACCGAAGGACACGCGGTCGGCCCGTGCAGCGGTGATCACCAGGGTCTTGTCATCCTGCAGTTTGGGGATAAAACCGCCGGAGTAGCAGGCAGAGATCACCAGCACCTTGTGCCGATCTTTCAGCGGTTCGAGCAGGGCGTCCAGTTCGCTGGCGGGCAGGTCGTTGAGCTGCAGGCGCGGCTGGTCAAGGTTCAGCTCATGCTGGGCTGAGCCGTGGCTGGTCAGGTAGATAAAGATCAGGTCTTCCTTGCCGCTGCGTTCGGCCAGGGCCTGAACGCTGCGCCCCAGGCTGGCACTGGTGGCCAGCGGGCGATCCGCCAGGTGGTCGCGGTGGTTGACCAGGGTGATCAGGCCATGGGCGGCGAAGCGTTCCTGCAGCAGGTTACCGACATAGTCGGCCTCGCGCATGAACACGCTCTGCTTGCCGTCGCCGGCCAGGGTCAGGGCGTAGAGTTCGATGGCTGGGGTCGAGGCTGGCAGGTTGGCAATGGCGGCATCGAGCAACCGTCCTTGCTCCAGCAAGCCGACGGCCAGGCTGTCGGGGATGGCTTGGCCATCGGCATCGCGAGTCAGTCGGCCACGCTGCCAGGTACCACGTTGCTGGCTGCCATCGGCCAGGGTCAGGCTGCCGTTACCGTGGTATTGGCCGTAGGCAAAGTGGCCTTCATAGAGGCTGCCATCGGCGAGGTTCAGTCGACCTTCGCCGTGGTAGCGCCAGTCGCTGAACTGGCCACGGTAATGGCTGCCGTCGCTGCCCTTGAACTCGCCTTTGCCGGTCAGGCTGCCGTCCTCGAAGCGTCCGCTCCAGACTTCGCCGTCGGCACTTTGATAGCGGCCCTTGCCGTGGAATTGGTTGTCGCGGAACTGGCCGCTGTAGAGTTCGCCGTCGGCACTCTTGAAACTGCCCTGGCCGTTGAGCTGGCTGTTATTGAAAGTGCCGGCGAACTCGTTGCCTTCAGCGTCGATCATCACGCCTTGGCCGTGCGGTTCGCCCTTGCGGAACTGACCCTGAAAGCTGCTGCCGTTGCTCCATTGCAGCTTGCCCAGGCCTTGGTAATGGCCCTTGTTGAACTCGCCCCGGTATTCCAGATCCTGGCTCTGCAGGTGGCCTTCACCGCTGGGGGTGCCGCTGGCAAAGCCGCCTTCGTAGCGGCTGCCGTCGCTGTAACTCAGGCTGCCTTGACCGTGGAAGTCGCCATTCTGGAACTCACCGGTATAGGTTTCACCGTGTTTGCTGTGCCATTCGCCGGGGCCATTGAACTGTCCATCTTTGAACAGCCCTGCATAGTAGCTGCCGTCACTGTAATCCAGGCGTCCCTGGCCTTGCAGCAAGCCATTGACCACTTCGCCACGGTAGCGCCCGCCATCCGGCAGCACGGCATTTGCTGGTAACAAGGGTTCGCCATCGCCGCAGGCGACCAACAACAGGGCGAGGCTCAGTGGAGCCAGACGGGTCAGAGGATGCATGCAGAAAATCCACACCGGAAGGACGTTGCCGAGTATGCCTTAAACCGCCTGGCATGCCGTGATCGAGCGCGCTGAAAATGCCATAAAAAAGGCGCACAGGCTTGTGCCTGTACGCCTCTGGCGGCTGGCTGCGCTTAGACGAAGCAGAGCGTCAGCGGTTCAGCGATATAGGCCGGTTTTTCCGAACCTTCGATTTCCAGTACAACCTTGGCCTTGAGTAGCCATTGTCCGGGGTTCTTCTCGGTGGCGTCGGTCAACGTGACGACCAGGCGGACTTTTGAGTTGACCTTGACCGGCTGGATAAAACGCACGCTGTCCAGGCCATAGTTGACGGCCATTTTCAGCCCTTTGGGCATGATCATGATGCCTTCCATCAACTTGGGCACCAGCGACAGCGAGAGGAAACCATGGGCGATGGTGGTGCCAAACGGGGTGAGCTTGGCTTTTTCCGGGTCGACGTGGATGAACTGGTGATCGCCGGTGCACTCGGCGAACTGGTTGATGCGCTCTTGATCGATGGTCAGCCATTCGGAACGGCCGAGTTCCTTACCAATGTAGCTGGGCAATTCGGTGGCGGGTACTGATGTCATGGGTTCTCCTTGAAGACGCAGTGTTGTTTTTTTTCGGGCGTAAATCCTTCTGCCTTAAGATCAACATGGGTTTGCCGCAGGGTCAAGTGTCGGGTGCATGCGCGTCGAGGCTGCTGGTCAATTCGCAGCAACCGCTGTAAACCGGCTGTTTGCGGGTGCTTCTGCTTATAATGCGCAGCACTGTGCCTGGGATCATACGATTCGGAGATTATCCATCATGCTGTTACGCGGTCTTTCCTGGCTGGTGCTGTGCCAGTTGCTCGGCACCGCGTTGAATGTCCTGCTGATTCCAATCCTGCCGGGGCCGATCATCGGCATGTTGCTGCTGTTCATCTTTCTGCTGCTGCGCGGCGAGGTGGGTGAGTCGTTGCATCTGGCCTCCACCAGCCTGCTGAAATACCTGCCGCTGCTGCTGGTGCCGCCAGCGGTGGGCGTCATGGCCTATGCCGAGGATATTTTTGCCGACTTCTGGGCGATTGCCGGTGCGCTGTTGCTGTCGCTGTTGATCTCGATCGTCTTCGCTGGCTGGTTGATGCAAAAGCTGATCGACCGTCAGCAGCGCCGGGAGGATGTATGACTCTGGAATGGCACGCCGCCTGGCAAGCGCTGATCCATCATCCCTTATTTGGTGTGGGCATTACTCTGGGGGCTTATCAACTGGCGATTGCCGCTTATGAGAAAACCCGTTGGGTGTTCCTGCAACCCGTGCTGCTGTCGATGCTCACGGTGATTGGCATCCTCTTGGCCTGCGGCCTGACCTTCGCCGAATACAAGGACAGTGCGACGGCGCTGACGCTGTTCCTCGGGCCGACCACGGTGGCGCTGGCGGTGCCGCTGTTCCTCAACCTGCGGCGCATCCGTCAATTATTCTGGCCCACCCTGATCACCTTGCTGGTGGCTGGCGTGGTGGCCACGGTATTGGGCATCTCCCTGGCCTGGGCCTTCGGTGCCGAGCAGATCATGCTGATGAGCATGGCGCCCAAATCGGTGACCTCACCGATTGCCATGCTGGTGGCCAATCAGATTGGCGGGATTGCCGCGCTGGCGGCGGTGTTTGTGATGATCACCGGGATCATCGGCGCCATCTGCGGCCCGGCGCTGCTCAAACGGTTTGGTGTGCATCATCCTGCCGCACTGGGCATGGCCTTGGGCTTGACTGCGCACGCGGTCGGCACCGCGCGGGCGCTGCAGGAGGGCGAGGAGTGCGGCGCGTTCTCTGCCCTGGCGATGAGCCTGATGGGGGTATTTACCGCCGTGCTGTTGCCATTGGCCATCCTGCTCTGGCTCTGAGGAATTGACCGTGACCCTGCCATTGTTTCCGCTCAATACCGTGCTGTTTCCTGGCTGCATGCTCGATTTACAGATATTCGAGGCGCGCTACCTGGATATGATCAGTCGCAGCATGAAGCAGGGCCAGGGTTTTGGAGTGGTCAGCCTGATTGACGGTGCAGAGGTTGGCAAGGCCGCCGGGCTGTTTGCGGCGATAGGCTGTGAGGCACTGATTCGTGATTTTGAACAGCGGCCCAATGGCTTGTTGGGCATTCGTGTGGAAGGTGGGCGGCGCTTTCGGGTGCAGCGCGCGCAGGTGTTGCCTGATCAGTTGACCCTGGGCGAGGTTGAGTGGCTGGAAGATGGCGTCGAGCAGCCCTTGCGCGCCGAACATGCTGACCTTGCTGCGCTGCTGGGCGCACTGAGTGCCCATCCGATGGTCGCTGCGTTGGGTATGCCGAGTGAACCGGCAGGCCAGGAGGCGCTGGCCAATCAGTTGGCTTACCTGTTGCCACTGGACAATCAGCAAAAGCTGCAACTGCTCGACATGCCCGGTGCCGAGCAGCGCCTGGAGCGGTTGCAGCAGTTGCTGGAGTTGCTGCAGGGCGGTTCTCAGTAGCGGTACAGCAGCAGCCCCGCTGACAGCTGCCAGGTGGTGATGCCGCCGAGCAGGGCGATAATCGTCGGCAGCAACAACCACCAGATTTTCGCCGGTAGGGCTGGCAGCGACGTACGCCATTGCACCAATGCCAGGCTCAGGGCGCAGAAACAGCCTGCCAGCATGGCGCCGGCGATGATGTCGCTGGGCCAGTGCACACCCAGGTATATCCGGGAAACGGCAATTGCGGCTGCCGGCAAGCTGGCCAGCAGCAGCCACGTCAGGCGCATGCGCGGCGGTTGACCGCGACCGGCGAGCAGGCCGAGTAGCAGGAAGAACGCAAACGCCGCCGAACTGTGTCCGCTAGGGAAGCTGAAGCTGCCCAGTGGCTCCAGCAGCACATCGGGTCGGCTGCGGGCGAACAGGGCTTTCAGTGCACCATTGGCCAGGGCCGTACCGAGTGTGGCGCCGACGGCCAGGCACAGGCTGCGCCACTGCCGGGTAACCAGCAGAATCAGGCACAGCAGAGCGGCGGCGGCCACCTGGGTGTGCATGTCGCCGAGGCGGGTGATCAGCACCATCAGCCGGTCCAGCTCGCTGCTGCGCTGTTCCTGCACCAGGGCCAGCAGGCCCTGATCAAAGTGGCTGAGCAGCGGCCAGCTGAGCATCATGCCGACCAGCAGCACCAGGCAGGCGCCGGCCGCCAGCAGGCTGGCGTGGCGTTGCCCGCGCATGCTGCCTTGAATACTCAGGCCGACCACGATGGCCACGCCTGCCGCTACGGCGCCGGCCTGCGGCCAGAATCCCTCCGGCAGCGGCAGGCGCAAGGCGGCACCGGTGGCCCAGCCCGGCAGCATATAGGCAATGGCCCAGCCGGCAGCGGCCAGCAGGCTGACGGCGATAAAACGCGGGAGCGGCATGTTCAGCATGCCGGCGACCATCGGCAGCATTGGCCGCAGAGGGCCGATATAACGGCCGACCAGCAGGCTGGCGACGCCATAGCGTTGGAAGTAGCTCTCTGCCGCGCTCAGCCACTGCGGGTGGCTGCGCAGCAGCGGCAGGCGGCGAATGTCCTGATGAAAGTAGCGGCCGATGCCATAAGACAAGGCATCGCCGAGCAGGCCGCCCAGGTAGGCTAGCAGCAGTGTTTCCCAAAGCGACAAGGCACCGTTACCGGCCAGAACCGCCACGGCAAACATGATAATGGTGCCTGGCACAATGATGCCGGCGATTGCCAGGCACTCGACGCAGGCAATCAAGAAGATCGCCAGGCCTAGCCATTCAGGGTTGGCGCTCAGCCACAGGGTCAAGCTGTCGAGCCACTGACTCATCGGTGATCATCCTCAGGGTTAATTAAATGGAAGTCGCGGCCGGCCAACTGGCCGCGGCGCAATGGGTTGCGGGTGCAGTAGCGGGCAAAGGCAGCGTCGACAAAACGGTACGGCAGTTGCTCGTCACGCCCGTGGGGGATGCCCAGGCGGGTGCATTGCACGATCTGCTGCGGGCGTTCACCGAGGTCTTCGACAAACAGGTGCTGCTCATCGAAGGGCCGTGCATCCCAGTCCGGTACTTTCAGGCCCAGGGCCTTGCACAGCAGGGTTTGGCCATTGCACAGACTGCCTGGGGCACGGGGGCGGCCTTGTGCGTCCGGGTTATTACGCAGCATCTGCGTCAGAGCGTCGGCGCCGCTGCGCACATCCTGCCAGGGATAGGCTGATTTGATCAGCACTGCATTGCCCGGGCCCTGGGCGCTGAAGTTCAGCGAGTCGCCGCCGCGGGCGTAATACATATAGATGTGTCCGCCATCCATAAACAGCGCGCGGCGTTTGTGGGTATAGCCAAGCGAGGCATGGCTGCCTTTCTCGCTCAGGTAATAGGCTTCGGTTTCGATGATGCGTGCGCTCAGCCAGTGTTCGCCATGCCGATGGCGAATCACCTTGCCCAGCAGGTCGCGGGCCAGTCGGCATGCGTCACGGTCGAAGAAATCGGCCGGCAGAGCGCGTCCCTGGGGCCAGGGCAAACTAAGGTTGGGATCGGCAGGCATACAGTGTTGTGCTTACTCGGCAGGGCATAGGCTGGGCTGTGGCCGGTTCAGGCGTTCAGTCGAGCGCCGTTGAAGGTCCCGTGATCATAACAATAAGAGTCTGAATCATGCCTGAACGTGCCCGAGCCAGCAGTGCCCATATCAGCCCCAGTGCCCACTACACCGGTTATGTCTGGTATCGCCATCAGTTGGCGGATGTAGCCTTTGTTACCGGTTTCGGGCGTTTCGTGCATGGTCTGCTCAGCCCGATCACCTGGGGGGCACGGGTCGGATTAGGTCTGGATATCGAGCAGTTCCTGTTGCAGCGCCATCTGCAGATTGATGCTCAGCTGACTGCGGCCATTGAGCAGGGCGGCGTATGCCAGGTGGTGGAAATTGCCTGCGGTCTGTCACCGCGTGGTCGTCGCTTTACCTCGCGATACTCGCACCTGCGATATGTCGAGGCTGATCTGCCGGTGATGGCCGCGCGTAAGCGTCTGTTGCTGAATGCCGAGGGTTGGCTGGGTAACCAGCATCAGGTGCGTGCAGTGGATATCCTTGCCGAGGACGGCAGTAAAAGCCTGGCGGCACTGTTCGCCGAGATGGATCACAGCAAGCCAGTGGTGGTGATTACCGAGGGGTTGGTGAATTATTTCGAGTTGGCACTGATCGAATCGTTCTGGACGCGTTTGGCTGACCTGTTGCGCGAGTTTCCTCAGGCCACCTATCTCACCGAGCTTTATCCTGATCTGCGCGAGCACCCGCGTTACCGTCAGCTGCGCTGGGGGGTTGGTCTGATTGGGCGGCTGACCCGTGGCAACTACCCGCTGCATTACCGCAATGACCAGGCGATTGTGCAGGGCTTCCAGCGCTGCGGCTTCAGTCAGGTCGAGGTCTTTGATCCGAGCCGCACAGCCCAGGCGCTCGGCCTGGCTGTCTCGCGTAATGCCGGTCTGGTACGGGTGATCGAGGCGCGTGTCTAGCGGTACGTGGGTATCTCATGAGACGGCGCGCGCCTGCTTTACCCGTCTCGCCGGCACTCAGTTGGTTCGGCGTGGTGTTAAGCGCAGGCCGCAGTGGGGAGTGGCTGCTGTAGCTGGAATTGGCTTTCCAGTGCCTGGCTGGCGTGCTGATCGCTATGCGGGAAGACGAAGGCCAAGCCGTTTGCATCTTGACGCAGGGGAAGCAGGGGTTGTGCTGGCAGGTCCTTGCACAGCAGTTGCCAGCCGCGCGTGCCACGAATGGTCGGCAGGTCGGCTTGCAACAGTCCACCGAAGAAACCCAGTTCGCTGACTTCCACTGTCCATTCCCCACCATCACGATGTTGCAGGCGAGCGTGGCGGTGGTTGGGTGGTTGGCGCGGCTCAAAGCGTTTTTCCAGCTGCAGCAGATGCGGGTGGGGCAGCAAGCTGCTGCCCAGGCTGCGCTGCGGCAGGGTTTCGCCGCGCAGGAAGGGGTTGTACAGGCTGGCGCAGGCTTCGCGTTGCTCGAACTGGGCGAGATGGTCAGCGTTGTGGATCAGTGCGCAACTGGCTTGGGCGCAGGCGGCGGCGAAGTGGGCATGCTCCCAGGGCTGGGTGAAATGGTCGTGTTCGCCGGCCAGCACCAGGGTGGGGCAGCAGGGGTGCTGATTAAAGCCCTGAAAGTCCAGCAGGCGCTGACTGTTCTGCCGGTAGCGCTCGACATCGGCGGCGGACAGGCGCTGAATTTGCCGCAGCAGGGCTTTGCGGAATACCGGAGCAACGCCGGTCTGCTCCAGGCGCAAAGGGTTGAGCAGGCCGGTCAGGGCGCCGTAAGCAAAGGCCTCGTTGCGGCCATCGGCCAGCAATGCCAGGCCTTCCTGCAGCAGCAGGCGCGCACCGGGGCGGCCAAAGGCAGTGATTCCGGCCAGTAGCACGCGGGCGCAGCGGGTTGGGTGTCGGGCAGCAAACAGAGCGGCCAGAGCGGATCCGTAGGAGAGGCCGATGGGCATTAGCGGTGGCAGATTGAGCTCTTCGGCAAAGTCGGCGATCAGGTCGGCCAGTTGCTCCAGCGTGAGTTGCGGCACCAATTGCAGGTTGCCGCCCTGGCTGGGCAGGTCAAGCAGGATCACCGGATGCTGTTCGAGCAGTTCGCTGACTTCGGCGGCAAACGAGCGAAAACTCTGGAATGCGCCGCCCAGCATCAGCACCGGTGGGCGTGGGTCTTGGCTGTGCTGGGCGTAGGCCTGGTAGTGCAGGCGCAGCTCGCCCAGGTCCAGCGTCTGCGGGGGTTCGTTGAGTTGTGCAGCGCAATAGTCGGTACGGTAATGCATGCTGATCCCACCCCGGCGGTCAACCGCCTGTTTTCCTTTCAATTGCACGGTAAACATTTGGGCGGTTTTTGTTTACCTAACCTTCGGGCGGCAAAGCGGGGGAGGTGTCACTGTTTCTCGGGGTGGCCGGCCGCTCGGGGCCTGGCGGCGTTACCGCCAGTGGTGGCGAACGCGGTGTTTACCGTCCGCCGCACAGTGCTGGGCGTGAAGCGGCGCGCCCGTTATACTCAGCGACTTTTTTCAACCGCCAGACCTGCCAAGATCATGACTGAGTCCGTGCTTGATTATATGACCCGCCTGGGACAGGCCGCCCGCAGTGCTTCGCGTGTGCTCGCGCGTGCCAGCACCGCGCAGAAGAACCGTGCCCTGCAGGCCGCCGCTGCAGCGTTGGATGCAGGCCGCGACGAACTGATTGTCGCCAATGAACTGGACCTGGCCGCTGCCCGCGCCAATGGTCTTGAACCGGCTATGGTTGACCGTCTGGCGCTGACGCCTGCGGTGATCGATTCGATGATTGAAGGCCTGCGTCAGGTCGCCACGCTGCCGGACCCGATTGGCGAGATCCGTGACATGCGTTACCTGCCGTCGGGTATCCAGGTCGGCAAGATGCGCGTGCCGCTCGGTGTGATTGGCATTATTTATGAGTCACGGCCGAACGTGACCATCGACGCCGCCAGCCTGTGCCTGAAATCCGGTAACGCGACCATTTTGCGGGGTGGCTCCGAGGCGATTCATTCCAACCAGGCCATTGCCCGCTGCATTCAGCAGGGGCTGGCAGAGGCCGGCCTGCCGGCCAGCGCCGTGCAGGTGGTGGAAACCACTGATCGCGCCGCTGTTGGTGCGCTGATCAGCATGCCGGAATTTGTCGATGTAATCGTGCCGCGTGGCGGCAAGGGTTTGATCGAGCGCATCAGCCGTGACGCCAAGGTGCCGGTGATCAAACACCTGGACGGTGTGTGTCACGTGTACATCGACATGGCGGCCGATTTGGACAAGGCCATTCGCGTCGCCGATAACGCCAAAACCCAGCGCTACTCGCCGTGCAACGCTATGGAAACCTTGCTGGTGCATGCCGCCGTGGCGGACAAGGTGCTGCCGCCGCTGGCGGCGATCTACCGCGATAAAGGTGTTGAGCTGCGTGGCGATGCCGCGACCCGTGCGCTGCTCGGCAGCGACGTATTGGAAGCCAGTGAAGATGACTGGTACGCCGAGTACAACGCGCCGATCCTGGCTATCCGTATCGTTGAGTCGCTGGATGCCGCCATCGAGCACATCAACCATTACGGTTCCAAGCACACAGACGCGATTCTCACTGAGAACTTCACGGATGCGCGGCGTTTCCTGACCGAGGTGGATTCCGCCTCGGTGATGGTCAATGCCTCGACCCGTTTCGCCGATGGCTTCGAGTACGGCCTGGGCGCGGAGATCGGTATTTCCACTGACAAGCTGCATGCCCGTGGTCCGGTGGGTCTGGAAGGCCTGACCAGTGAGAAGTATGTGGTGTTCGGCGACGGACACATCCGCACCTGATGGCCCAGAATCCTGGCGCCCGACGTACCGACGCCCGACGCATCGGCCTGCTTGGTGGCACCTTTAATCCGGTGCACATCGGCCATCTGCGCAGTGCCGTGGAAGTCGCCGAGGCGCTGCAGCTTGATGAGTTGCGTCTGATCCCCAGTGCACGGCCGCCGCATCGCAGTGCGCCAGAGGTCAGTGCCGAGGATCGCCTGGCCATGGTGCGGCTGGCGGTGACGGATGCTGATGTGCTGCGGGTGGATGATCGCGAGCTGCAACGCGACAAACCGTCCTACAGTATCGACACGCTGGAGTCGTTGCGCTGCGAGTTGGCGGTACATGACCAGCTGTTTCTGCTGTTGGGATGGGATGCCTTTTGCGGCTTGCCCAGCTGGCAGCGTTGGGATGAATTATTGCGGCACTGTCATATTCTGGTGCTGCAGCGCCCGGATGCCGACAGCGAAGCGCCCGAGGCGCTGCGCGATTTGTTGGCGGCACGCAGTGTGAGTGACCCTTCTGCCCTGAATGGGCCGAGTGGGCAAATTGCTTTTATCTGGCAGACACCCCTGGCGGTGTCGGCTACCCAGATCCGCGCGCTACTGGCGAGCGGAAAGTCGGCACGCTTTCTGGTGCCTGACACGGTACTGGCCTATATCCATGCCCACGGACTGTACCGTGGTGCGAATTGAACACGAGGCAAACGGGTTACTTATGACAAACGCAAAAATGCAGAGCGAAGCGCTGGTTAAACTGGCCACCGCCGCTCTGGAAGAAATCAAGGCGCAAGACATCACCGTAATCGATGTGCGTGGCAAAACCAGCATCACTGACTTCATGCTGATCGCCAGCGGCACCTCCAGCCGTCACGTTAAATCGCTGGTCGATAACGTGCTGGAAAAGGCCAAAGAGCAGGGCGTGCGCCCGCTGGGCAGCGAAGGTCTGGACAGTGGCGAGTGGGCACTGCTCGACCTCGGCGACATCGTGGTGCACGTGATGCTGCCAACGGCCCGTCAGTTCTACGACCTTGAGCGTCTGTGGCAGGGGGCTGAGCAAAGCCGTGCGCAGTTCAGCGCAGAGCCAGGTTCTGAGCAGCAATAAGGACGTTTCGCTGTGCGCATCAAGCTGATTGCCGTGGGTTCACGCATGCCGCGCTGGGTTGAGGACGGTTGGCAGGAATATGCCAAGCGAATGCCCAGCGAGCTGTCGCTGGAATTGGTGGAGATTCCGCTGACCACCCGCGGCAAGAATGCCGACGTGGCGCGCATGATCCGCCAGGAAGGTGAGGCCATGCTGAGCAAGGTGCAGCCGGGGGAACGCATCGTCACCCTGGAAGTCGAAGGGCGACCTTGGAGCACCGAGCAGTTGGCTGTTGAACTGGACAAATGGCGTTTGGATGCCCGCACCGTCAACCTCATGGTCGGCGGCCCGGAAGGACTGGCGCCTGAGGTGCAGGCACGCAGTGAACAGCGCTGGTCGTTGTCGCCACTGACCCTGCCGCATCCCTTGGTGCGGATTCTGATCGGCGAACAGATGTATCGTGCCTGGACGGTGTTGTCCGGCCACCCTTACCACAAATAATCAGCAGCCACCGATGCCGCAACCAATTCGCCTCAAAGACCACGAAAAAGACAGTCGTCTGATCCGCAAACGCGCGGTGGTGGGGGGCGTGGTGGTGTTGCTGCTGACCTTGGTGTTGCTCGTGCGCCTGTACTACCTGCAGGTGGTTCAGTACGAATACCACACCACCCTGGCGGAAAATAATCGCATCCATGTACAGCCGATTCCGCCCAGTCGTGGGCTGATCTTCGATCGCAATGGCGTGATCATTGCGGATAACCGACCAAGTTTCAGCTTGACCCTGACCCGCGAACGCGCTGGCGATTGGCCGCAGGTACTCGACGTGATTGTCGAAGTGCTAAAGCTTGGGCCGGATGAGCGGGCGCTGTTTGAGCGCCGGGTGCGTCAGGGGCGAAGGCCATTCGAGCCGGTGCCGGTGTTGTTCGAGTTGAGCGAGGAGCAGATCGCTCTCATCGCCATCAACCAGTTCCGCCTCCCGGGGGTTGAGGTCTCTGCGCAGCTGGTTCGGCATTATCCGTTGGGCAAGCACTTCGCACACTCGGTGGGCTATGTCGGGCGGATCAACGAGAAAGAGCTTAAAGAGCTGGACCCGGTGGCCTACAGCGGTACGCACCACATCGGCAAAACCGGCATTGAGCGCTTCTATGAAGACGAGTTGCACGGTGATGTGGGTTATGAAGAGGTCGAGACTAACGCCCGTGGCCGCGTATTACGGGTGCTTAAACGGACTGACCCGACGCCAGGCAAGGATATTGTGCTGAGCCTTGATGTGCGTCTGCAGGAAGCGGCGGAAGCGGCCCTGGCCGGTCGCCGTGGTGCGATAGTGGCAATACAGCCGCAAACCGGCGAAGTGCTGGCGATGGTCAGTCAGCCGAGTTTCGACCCCAACCCGTTTGTTACCGGTATCGGCTTCAAGGCCTATGCCGAGTTGCGCGACTCGATCGACCGCCCGCTCTACAACCGGGTGTTGCGTGGTCTTTATCCGCCGGGCTCAACGATCAAACCAATGGTTGCAGTGGCGGGTTTGGACGCCGGTGTGGTGACACCGCAGACCCGAGTCTTAGATCCTGGGTTCTATCAGTTGCAGGGCCATAGTCACAAATACCGCAACTGGAACCGCACCGGCGATGGTTGGGTGGACATGGATCTGGCCATCGCCCGCTCCAATGACACCTATTTCTACTCACTGGCACACAAGATGGGCATTGATCGCATGTACGACTACATGACCCGTTTCGGTCTGGGTCAGCGTGTGTCGCTGGATATGTTCGAAGAAACTCCGGGGTTGATGCCGTCGCGAGACTGGAAGCGGGCGCGCTATCGTCAGGCCTGGTATCCCGGGGAAACGCTGATCCTCGGTATCGGTCAGGGCTATATGCAGACCACCCCCCTGCAGCTGGCTCAGGCCGTTTCGCTGATGGCCACTCGGGGTAAGTGGATTCGCCCACATCTGGCCAAGACTATCCAGGGACAGCCGCCGGTTGACCCCAATCCCGTGCCTGACATTGTGTTGCGTGACCTCAAGTTCTGGGACAACGGTCGTCATGGCATGGAGCAGGTGATGCACGGCCCGCGCGGTACCGCGCGCAAGGTGGGCGATACGTCGCTGTACCGGATTGCCGGCAAGAGCGGTACTGCTCAGGTGGTGGCCATCAAGCAGGGTGAAAAGTACGACCGCAGCAAAGTGGCTGAACGCCATCGCGATCATGCCTTGTTCGTCGCCTTCGCGCCGGCAGACAACCCTCAGATTGCGGTGTCCGTGATGGTGGAGAATGGCGAGTCTGGCTCAGGGGTTGCTGCACCGGTGGTCAAACAAGTGATGGATGCCTGGTTGCTCGATGAGAAAGGCCAGTTGAAGGCCGAATTTGCTCCGCCAGTGGCGGCTGAGGTCGTGGCACCATGAGCAATAATTTTGACCGTAACCTGTCCACCGAAGATCTTCTGCGTCGCCGTGCAACCTTGCTGCAGCGCCTGCATATCGATGGGATATTGCTGCTGCTGTTGTTGATCCTGGCAACCGGCAGCCTGTTCATTCTGTACTCGGCCAGTGGCAAGAACGTTGATCTGCTGATGAAGCAGGCCAGCTCCTTTGGCATCGGCCTGGTCGGCATGCTGATCATCGCCCAGTTCGAACCGCGCTTCATGGAGCGTTGGGTGCCGCTGGCCTATGTGGGGGGCGTGGCGCTGCTGGTTGTAGTGGATGTTATGGGGCATAACGCCATGGGTGCCACACGCTGGATCAATATCCCCGGGGTGATCCGTTTTCAGCCCTCGGAGTTCATGAAAATCATCATGCCGGCGACTATTGCCTGGTACCTGTCAAACCGCAGTCTGCCGCCGCGGTTTAAGCATATCTGCATCAGTCTGGCGATGATCATCATGCCTTTCGTGCTGATCCTGATACAGCCTGATTTGGGCACTTCGCTGCTAATTCTCGCCTCTGGCGGCTTCGTGTTGTTTATCGCCGGTCTGCAATGGCGCTGGGTGATTGGTGCCGTGGCCGCCGTGGTGCCGATCGCTATCGGCATGTGGTTCTTTGTCATGCACCAGTACCAGAAGCAGCGCGTGTTGACCTTCCTCAACCCGGAAAGCGATCCGCTGGGCAGCGGCTGGAACATCATCCAATCCAAGGCCGCCATTGGCTCCGGCGGTGTGCTGGGCAAGGGCTGGTTGCAGGGTACTCAGTCGCACCTGGACTTTCTCCCGGAGAGCCACACCGACTTCATCATTGCGGTACTGGCCGAGGAGTTCGGCCTGGTTGGCGTGTGTTTGTTACTGCTGGTGTACTTGCTGTTGATCGCGCGCGGTCTGGTGATTACCGTGCAAGCGCAGACGCTGTTCGGTAAGCTGCTCGCCGGCGCGCTGACCATGACTTTCTTTGTTTATGTTTTCGTCAATATCGGGATGGTCAGCGGCTTGTTGCCGGTGGTGGGGGTGCCGTTGCCCTTCATCAGCTATGGCGGTACCTCGCTTATTACCTTGCTCTCCGGCTTCGGAATTTTGATGTCGATCCACACCCATCGGAAGTGGATGACTCAGGCTTGATTGGGATTATGAGTGCAATGCAGAACGTGTTTGGCATGATGAAATGGGTAACACCCTGGTTGGCGCTGGCTGGCGCCTGTGCACTGGTACCGGTGGCTGTGGCCGATGACTACCGGCAATCACCGCAGGTGGCTGAGTTCGTCGCAGAGATGACACGTGACTATGGTTTTGCTGGTGAACAACTGATCGAACTGTTTGCCCAGGTTGAGCGCAAACAGGCCATTCTTGATGCCATTTCGCGTCCGGCAGAAAAGGCCAAGCCGTGGAAGGACTATCGGCCAATTTTCATCACGGACAAGCGCATCAGTCAGGGCGTCGCATTCTGGAAGCAGCACGAAGCGACGCTGGCTCGCGCCGAAGCTGAATATGGCGTGCCGCCACAGGTGATCGTGGCGATTATTGGCGTGGAAACCTTTTATGGCGGTAATACCGGCAGCTGGCGCGTGATGGATGCCCTGTCGACCCTGGCTTTTGACTACCCGCCGCGTGCACCGTTCTTTCGCAAGGAGCTGCGCGAATTTCTGCTATTGACCCGCGAAGAACAGGTCGAGCCGCTGAGCATGACCGGCTCCTATGCCGGTGCCATGGGATTGCCGCAGTTCATGCCGAGCAGTTTTCGTGCATATGCCGTGGATTTCGATGGTGATGGCCATATCAACATCTGGAATAACCCGGTCGATGCCATTGGCAGTGTGGCCAGCTACTTCAAGCGGCACGGCTGGCAGCCAGGGCAACTTGTGGCCAGCGCCGCCAACCTCAAGGGGGCGCAAGCTGAGCAAGGCCTGACTGTGGGCCTGGACCCGGTGAAGAATGTCGGTGAGCTGCGTAAGTTGGGCTGGACCAGTGCCGAGCCGCTGGCTGACGATTTGCCGGTAACTGCCTTCCGTCTGGAAGGTACTGATGGCGCCGAGTACTGGATCGGCCTGCCTAACTTCTTTGTCATCACCCGCTACAATCGCAGTGTGATGTATGCCATGGCAGTCAATCAGCTGGCCGAGGCGCTGGTCGATACACGGGGTGTGAAGTGATGTTGCGTTTGCCTTTCAAGTTGGCCCTGTGTGGCGGTCTGGCGTTGGCGCTGGCCAGTTGTTCGTCCAGTCGTGCGCCTCAGCCGGTTGCGCCCATTCAACCGGGTGGCGCGATTTCCGGACCGGGTGATTTCAATCGTCCACACAAGGATGGCGCCCCTTGGTGGGATGTCGATGTGTCGCGGATTCCTGATGCGGTGCCCATGCCGCACTACGGCCCGGTCAAGGCCAGCCCCTACACCGTATTCGGCAAGCAGTACTACCCGATCCCCGATGCGCGTCGTTATCAGGCGGTGGGGCCGGCATCCTGGTATGGCACCAAGTTCCACGGTCAGGCCACTGCCAATGGTGAAACCTACGACCTGTATGGCATGACCGCCGCACACAAAACCCTGCCGCTGCCGAGTTATGTGCGTGTAACCAATCTGGAAAACGGCAAGACCGCCATCCTGCGCGTCAACGACCGCGGCCCGTTCTATTCCGACCGAATTATCGATCTGTCCTTCGCCGCCGCGAAGAAGCTCGGCTATGCCGAAAGCGGAACTGCGCGGGTCAAGGTCGAAGGTATTGATCCGCATGAGTGGTGGGCTCAGCAGGGCCGTCCGGTACCGATGGTGTTGGCTGCTCCGCAACAGGTGGCCCAGGCCCAGCCGGTTGCACAGCCTGTCGCGCAGCCGCTTGAGCAGTATTCACCCCCCCGCAGCAACATGCCGCCGCGGTGCTCCCCGTGCAGATTGACGCAAAAAAAAACGCTTCAGTCGGAGCCTCTGGCCTGTTTCTCCAAGTGGCCGCCTTCGCCAATCCGGACGCTGCGGAGCTACTCAGAGCCAAGTTGAGCGAGACAGTGGCTGCGCCAGTGTTCGTCAGCTCAGTGGTGCGCAACCAGCAGATTTTGCACCGCGTGCGTCTGGGCCCCGTGAGCAGCCAGAGCGAAGCTGAACAGCTGCAGGACAGTGTGCGCCTGGCCAATCTTGGCGAGCCAACTCTGGTCAAGGCTGAGTGACGCGGCACTTATTGTCTCTTCATGGGACTAAGCAAGATCCCCGGTGCACGAGCGCCTAGCCGGGGCAGCAATGATTAGGCCTTCGGGCAGTTTTACCATCAGCAATCTAGAGAGACGGATGAATATCATCAGCTTTGCGCAACGCGTTTTCCTGTCACTTTTTCTGCTCAGCGCATCGACTGCCTGGGCCAATCAGCAAGTGATTCCAACGGCGCCCCAGCTTGCCGCCAAGTCCTACGTGCTGCTGGATGCTGCCAGTGGCAAGGTTCTGGTCGAGAACAACGGCGACCAGCGCTTGCCGCCGGCCAGCCTGACCAAGTTGATGACGGCTTACATCGCGACGCTGGAAATCCGCAAGGGCAAGATCGGCGAGCAGGACCTGGTGCCAATCAGCGAGCACGCCTGGCGTACCGGTGGTGCCGCCTCCGGTGGTTCGACCATGTTCCTGCCGCTGAACAGCCAGGTGACCGTTGATGATCTGCTGCACGGCGTGATCATCCAGTCTGGCAACGACGCCAGTATTGCCCTGGCCGAGTACATCGCTGGCAGCGAAGATGCTTTCGCCGACATGATGAATGAAGCCGCTGCGCGTCTGGGCATGAGTAACAGCCACTTCATGAATGCCACGGGTCTGCCGCATCCTGAGCATTACTCCAGTGCTCATGACATGGCCATTCTGGCTCGCGCGATCATCAATGAAGATCAGGAACACTACGCAATTTATGCGCAGAAGGAGTTCCTCTGGAACAACATCAAACAGGGCAATCGCAACCTGCTCTTGTGGCGTGACAAGACCGTTGATGGCCTGAAAACCGGCCACACCGAAGAAGCCGGTTATTGCCTGGTGGCCTCTGCTGTGCGGGATGGCGCAAGGATGATCACTTCGGTGTTTGGCACCGTCAGCGAGTCGGCGCGTGCGGCGGAAACCCAGAAGCTGCTGACCTATGGTTTCCGCTTCTTCGAAACCCGCACCTTCTACAAGAAAGGCCAGGAGCTGGCCCAGGCCCAGGTCTGGAAAGGCACTGTGCGTCAGGTCAAGGCTGGTCTGGCGACTGATCTGAGCCTCACGCTGCCGAAAGGCCAGCTGGATAAGCTGCAGGCCGGCATGACGCTCAATCCGAAGCTTACGGCGCCCATTGCTCAGGGTGATGTGATCGGTAAGGTTGAAGTTAAGCTGGGTGAGGAAGTGGTACACAGCGCCGACCTGATCGCCCTTGAGGCCGTTGAGGAAGGTAGTTTCTTCCGCCGCCTGTGGGATAGCATCAGCCTGTTCTTCTTCGGATTGTTCAACTGATAGCGTGACCAGCACGCCCTTGCCGACCCGCAGGGGCGTTGTTGCTGCCACGGCTTACGAGGCCGTTACTGCCATGAATCAACCAGACGTCAAATCGCACAAAATCGAATTTCCCTGCGCGGACTACCCGATCAAGGTGGTCGGTGACAGTGGTGCCGATTACAAAAGCACGGTGATCGAGATCCTTAGCCAGCACGCCAAAGTCGATCTCAGCACCCTGGCCGAGCGCCAGAGCAGCAACGGCAAGTACACCACCGTACAGCTGCATATCGAAGCCACCAGCGAAGATCAGTTACGCGATATCAACAGCGCCCTACGCGCGACCGGTATCGTGCACATGGTTCTGTGATGGACCTACCGCTCGGCTTTCGTGAGCTGGGCCAGGTCGACTATCAGCCTACCTGGCATGCGATGCAGCGCTTTACCGACACCCGCGGCGCCGATACGCCGGACGAAATCTGGCTGCTCGAACACGCCCCGGTATTTACTCAGGGCCAGGCCGGCAAGGCCGAGCATGTGTTATTTCCGGGGGATATTCCGGTGGTGCAGGTTGATCGTGGTGGTCAGGTGACTTACCACGGTCCGGGCCAGCTGGTGGCTTACCTGCTGCTGGATGTGCGCCGGAGCGGCATTGGTGTGCGTGAGCTGGTGAGTCGCATCGAGCGCAGCCTCATTGACCTGCTCGCCAGCTATGGCGTCAGTGCCAATGCCATGCCGGACGCGCCTGGCGTGTATGTGAATGGCGCGAAGATTGCCTCGCTCGGCCTGCGCATCCGTAACGGACGTTCCTTCCATGGTCTGGCGCTCAATGTGGATATGGATCTGCAGCCGTTCCAGCGCATCAACCCCTGTGGCTATGCCGGTATGGCCATGACGCAGTTGGTTGATCAGGTGGTGGGGGCGATCGATATTTCCGAGGTCAGCGCGCGGCTGCGTGAGCAACTGGTCAAGCACCTCGACTATGCGCAGCAGCAGAGCCTGGCGAACACAATCGACTGGTAAGCGGAGTAGGGCCGGCACACGAACGCCTGACCTCAGGCAAAGCCCCAGGTCAGGCGTTCGTGTGGCTCAATCAGTTCAGATTGAGGGCGGGAATCAGACTGTTGTCGAGCTGTTGGCCCGGCACCGGGACCGGGGCAGCCAGGCCCAGGTTATTCTTCTCGAACACCTTGTCGGCGCGGTAGCTGGAGCGTACCAGCGGGCCGGCGGCGACCTCCATAAAGCCCTTCTGCAGACCGATTTCGCGGAAACGGTTGAACTCTTCCGGGCTGACCCAGCGCTGCACCTTCAGGTGATTGCGCGTCGGTTGCAGGTACTGGCCGAGGGTGAGGATGTCGACGTTGATGGCGCGCAGGTCATCCATGGTCTGGATGATCTCTTCATCCGTCTCGCCCAGGCCGAGCATCAGGCTGGTCTTGGTCAGTACGTCCGGCCTGTGGCGCTTGGCGTGGGCCAGCACGTTCAGGGTCTTTTCATAGCCTGCACGTGGGTCGCGTACTACGTGGGTGAGGCGCTTGACCGTCTCAACGTTCTGCGCGAACACCTCAAGACCGGAATCCACCACACGTTCGATGGCCAACAGGTCGCCGTCGAAGTCCGGGGTCAGGGCTTCCACCACCACGTGCGGGGTGTTGTCCTTGATCGCCCGCACGCAGGCCGCGTAGTGGTTGGCGCCGCCGTCATCCAGGTCGTCGCGATCCACCGAAGTCAGCACGATATAACGCAGGGCCATCAGCTCCACCGACTTGGCGGTGTTCTGCGGCTCTTCCAAGTCCAGCCAGCCGTTGGGATTGCCGGTATCCACCGCGCAGAAGCGGCAGGCGCGGGTACACACCGAGCCCATCAGCATGATGGTGGCAGTGCCGTTGGACCAGCATTCGCCCATGTTCGGGCAGTGGGACTCTTGGCACACGGTGCTCAGGCGGTGTTCGCTGACATTGCGTTTGACCGCCTCAAAGCGGCTGCCGCCAGGCGCCTTGACTCGTAGCCACTTGGGTTTGGGCTCGAATACCTGAGGCTCGCTGGAGGCGCGGCGCTTTTGCCCGTCCTTGATCGCGGTGATGCCTTGGGTGGTACGGAATTTTTCGCCACTGGCGACGGTTTTGGGCGAGGGAGTATCGGACATCGGCTATTGGGCTCCGTGGACGAGGCGGCTTGTGGCCGCCGCGCAGTCTATCACAGAGCCTGACTGTTCAGTCCGTTGTGCGCCGCGCGGTTCTACCCGTTCGTGCTTGGCGATGTTGCCCAATCGTTCGAGTAAAGCTCGTTTAACGCAGTTTTTGCAGCAACTCATGGCTGGGGTAACCGTCAGCGGGTAGGCCCAGACTCTGCTGAAATGCCCTAACAGCCTTGCGTGTGTTGGCGCCAATGATGCCGTCTGCCGGGCCCGGTTCGTACCCCTTGCTGGTCAGCAACGTCTGCAACTCGATGCGCTCACTGCGTCCCAGTTGACGGTCGTTGCGCGGCCAGGCGGCCTGTACGCCCGGATTGCCGTCCAGGGCGTCGCTGAGCAGACCGATGGCCAAGGCGTAGGCGGTGGAGTTGTTGTACTTGAGAATGCTGCGGAAGTTGTTCAGCACCAGAAAGGCCGGGCCGCGGTGCCCGGCTGGAAGAAACAGTGAGGCCAGGCTCTGCTCGTTGGCATCCACCGCGCGCAGCGGGTTGACCCCCTGGGCGCGCCACTGCGCCAGGCTGTGGCGCACTTCCGGATCGGCCTGGGCGTAATCGAAACCCTGCGGCAGGCTGACTTCAAACCCCCAGGGTTGGCCATTCTGCCAACCGGAGGCTTGCAGGTAGTGAGCCGCCGAGGCCAGTGCATCAGGCGCTGAGCGCCACAGGTCGCGGTGGCCGTCGCCGTCAAAATCCACGGCATGCTGATTGAAGGTGGTCGGCATGAATTGGGTTTGCCCCATGGCGCCCGCCCATGAGCCGATCAGTCCCTGCGCTGGGCCGTCGCCGGCTTGCAGGATCTGCAATGCAGCCAGCAGCTGGCTGCGCCAGAACACTTGGCGACGGCCGTCGTAAGCCAGGGTGGCGAGGGAGCGAATGACGTTATGGCTGCCGATATTACTGCCGTAATTGCTTTCCATGCCCCAGATGGCGATCAGCACTTCGTGGTCTACGGCGTAGGTGCTGCGGATGGCTTTCAGGGTTGGGCGGTGTTGGGCCTTGAGCAGGCGCCCCTGGGCGATGCGCGATACGGAGACTGCGCCGTCGATGTACTCCCACACCGGGCGGGTGAATTCAGGTTGGCTGTTGTCTGCGGCGATGACCTTGGGGTCCAGGGTGATGCCGGCAAAGGTGCGATCAAACAGCTCGGCGTTGATGCCGGCCGCGATCGCATCGCTGCGCAGGAGCATGCGCCATTCGTCAAAACTGAGCAGGGTGGGCTGGGCGAGGGCAGCAGGCAAAGGTTGGCTGACGGTTGTCGGAGGTGGCGTAATCGCCGCGGCGGCGAGTGGCTGTGCAGGTGCTTCTGCGCAGGCGGTCAGGAGCAGCAGGATGCAGGCGGTGGCGCTATGGGACAGGCCACGAAGAAACAGGTAAGGCATGGTGGTCTCGGCACGTTTTGCAGGCCGTAACCTTAGCATGAATGCGGTGTATGCGGGCTGTGACGGGCTTTTCAGGCTGCCAGAAGGTATGAAGCCTCCCAGTTTTGCTGGGAGGCTTCACGGCGGTAGCTGCCTTTGCCTTTGCTGGGCGTTTCCTGGCGGGAGCGAAACAATGGTTGGGCGATCAGGGATTTGGCCTTGTTCGGGCCGCGTTTGGCTTTCTTCGCCATGGCGTTTCCTCGGCAAATGACCCGCACGTCGCAGGCGGGCGGAGCATGATCCGCATGCGACTGAATGTCCAGCGTCTGAGCGCTAGCGGGAGATGCCCAGGCGCTGGCCGCAGATGGTTAGCGTCAACAGGCCCAGACCGCTCCAGGGGTCGCCGGCCGCCTGACCTTTGATTTGCGCATCGATCAACTGGGCATCCTGCAGCAGCGCGGCCCAGCGGGTGGCGGACAGACGTTGCAGGGCTTTACTGACCAGCGGGCGACGCTTGTCCCAGACGGGCGGGCGCGCGGAACTGAAGGCCTTTTCCAGCGGCATGCCCTGGCTGTACTGCTGGGCGATGGTGGCCAGTAGGCGGATTTCCCGGGCCAGGGCCCAGAGAATGACCGGCGGCTCGACGCCTTCACCGCGCAGCCCTTCGAGTATGCGCAGGGCATGCGCGGCTTCGCCATTGAGGGCCGCATCGATCAGGCCGAATACATCAAAGCGTGCACTGTCAGCGACCGAAGCGTGCACGGTATCGACGTCAATCTGCGTGCCTTCTGCCAGCAGTTTGAGTTTTTCGATTTCCTGGGCGGCGGCGAGCAGATTGCCTTCGACGCGCACGGCAATCATGTCCACGGCTTCGGCGCTGGCGCTTAGGCCCGATTGCGCCAGGCGCTGGCGAATCCATTGGGGTAGCTGGTTGGCATCGACCGGCCAGATCTGCACGAACTGCGTCTGCGCGCCCTCGATCAGCGCCTTACCCCACTTGGTCTTCTGCGCGCTGCCATCGAGTTTCGGCAGGCTGATCAGCAATACGGTGTCTTCGGCGGGGCGGGCGAGGTATTCCAGAAGCGCCGCTGCGCCCTTGTCGCCGGGCTTGCCATTGGGCAGGCGCAGCTCAAGCAGGCGTTTATCGGCAAACAGCGACAGGCTGGCGCCGGCTTGTAGCAGGTTGCCCCAGTCGAAGTTGTTGTCGGCGTTGAACACCTGGCGCTCGCTGAAACCCTGCTGGCGGGTCGCGGTGCGAATGGCGTCAGTGGCTTCCTGGCAGAGCAGCGGTTCGTCGCCACTGACCACATACACCGGGCTCAGGTTGCCCTGCAGGTGTTTGGCGAGTTGTGCGGAATTAAGCTTCATGCGGGCGCAGAGCAGGGCCGCTTGCGCGGCCCGGCGAGCTTACTGGGCGGGAATCGGCAGTTGGATTGGCGACTGCTGCGGTTGTGCGGCTTGCTGCTGGCGAGCGGCTTCCAGGGCATCGGCTTCTGCTTTTGCCTTGGCTTCTGCGGTTTGCTGCAGTAGGTCTAATTGCGCTGGACTGATCTGTTGCAGGCGCTGAACCAGTTGCTGGATCAGTTCACGGTTCATTTCCTTGCGTAGCTGCGCGGCCTCTTGGTCACCGCCAATCAGGTTGTTACCGTCCTGGGTGTAGAAACTTTGGGCTTCCAGCTTGTCACTCATCAGCAGCAGGTCTTTGCTGCCACGGATTTCGTATTCCAGGGTTTTGCTCAGTTCGTACTCGGCGGTGCGGGCCGAGCTGGTAAAGCTGGCGGCACGGCGATTTTCCTGCTCGTTGCTCAGTACCAGGCGGTACGGCGCACCAGCGTAGACCTTGACGCCGTTGTTCTGCAGCACGTCGCGCACTTGGGTGACGGTTTCGCCGTAGGCGTTGCGCGCGCTGACATCCAGCTCCTTGAGCGCGAACTGCACGTCACCGGTGCCACGCAGCTGGAAGCCGCAAGCGCTGAGCAGGGTGGCCAGGCCAATTACCAACAGATTCCGTTTGATCATCTTTTATCCCCTTGGCGTGTCTTGCGGCGCGCCGTTGTGCGGTCGCGCCGAGCTTAATCAGTTGGCGACTAGTCAGTTGGCAACAATGTTGACCAGTTTGCCTGGCACCACGATGACCTTGCGAATGCTCAGGCCTTCGGTAAAGCGCAGCACGTTTTCGTTGCTGCGGGCGCTGGCTTCAACCTCTTCGCGGCTGGCGCTGGCCGGCACTTCAATCTGCCCGCGCAGCTTACCGTTGACCTGGATCACCAGGGTCAGGCTGTCCTGTACCAGGGCAGACTCATCCACCTGTGGCCAGGCGGCGTCGATGATGGCTTCGTCGTGGCCCAGTTCCTGCCACAGCTGATGGCTGATATGCGGTGTGATGGGTGCCAGCAGCAGTGCCACCGCTTCCAGACCTTCCTGCAGCAGGGCGCGGTCTTGTGCTGTGGTTTGTGCGGCTTTCTCCAGCACGTTCATCAGCGTCATCACCTGGGCGATGGCGGTGTTGAATTTGTGGTGCTGGCCTATATCGAAGCTCGACTGCTTGATCGCCAGATGAATCGCGCGGCGCACGGCCTTCTGTTCGTCATCCAGGCTGGCCAGGTCGAGTGCGCCGGCGATGCCCTGGTTGACGTGATTTTGTGCCAGGCGCCAGACGCGGCGCAGGAAACGGTTAGCGCCCTCAACGCCGGCATCCGACCATTCGCAGCTCATGTCCGGCGGCGAGGCGAACATCATGAACAGGCGGCAGGTGTCGGCGCCGAACTGATCAATCATCGACTGGGGGTCGACGCCGTTGTTCTTCGACTTGGACATCTTCTCGGTGCCGCCGATTTCCACCGGCAGGCCGTCGCTTTTCAGCTTCGCGCTGATGACCTTGGCTTTGCTGTCGCGCTCCAGCTCGACGTCGGCTGGGTTGAACCAGTCCTTGCCGCCGTTTTCCAGGGTGCGGTAGTAGGTGTCTGCCACCACCATGCCCTGGGTCAGCAGATTCTTGAACGGCTCGTTGGATGACACCAGGCCTTCGTCGCGCATCAGCTTGTGGAAGAAGCGCGCATACAGCAGGTGCAGGATCGCGTGTTCGATACCGCCAATGTACTGATCCACCGGCAGCCAGTGGTTGGCCGCCTCAGGGTCGACCATGCCGCCTGTGTAATGTGGCGAGGCGTAGCGCGCGTAGTACCAGGACGACTCAACGAAGGTGTCCATGGTGTCGGTTTCGCGTTTGGCCGGCTTGCCGCATTTCGGGCAGGTGCATGCGTAGAACTCCGGCATACGCGCCAATGGTGAGCCGGCGCCGTCCGGCACCACGTCTTCCGGCAGCACCACCGGCAGTTGATCTTCCGGTACCGGTACGTCGCCACAGGTATCGCAGTGGATGATCGGGATCGGGCAGCCCCAGTAACGCTGACGGCTGATGCCCCAGTCGCGCAGGCGGAACTGGGTTTTGCGTGCGCCGTGGGTGTTGGCTTCCAGGTCGGCGACGATGGCGTCGAAGGCGGCGCTGAAGTCTAGATTGTCGTACTTGCCGGAGTTGATGCTGGTCAGACCGGCTTTGTCGCCGTACCAGTCCTGCCATTGAGTGGCGTCGTATTCTTTGCCTTCGCCGGTGTAGACCTGCTTGATCGGCAGGTCGTACTTGTTGGCGAATTCGAAATCGCGCTCATCGTGCGCGGGCACGGCCATCACCGCGCCTTCGCCGTAACCCCACAGTACGTAGTTGGCGACGAACACCGGCAGCTTGTCGCCGGAGAGCGGATGAATAACGAATTGCCCGGTGGCAACGCCCTTCTTCTCCATGGTGGCCATGTCGGCTTCGGCCACGGAACCGGCTTTACATTCGGCGATAAACGCGGCGATGGCCGGGTTGCTCTCGGCGGCGCGCTGGGCCAGCGGATGCTCGGCGGCGACGGCGACGTAGGTCGCGCCCATCAAGGTGTCGGGGCGGGTGGTGTAGACCTTGAGCTGGCCGTCGATGCCGACGCTGGCCTGGTCATAGTCGAACACCACATCAGCGCCGAAGCTCTTGCCGATCCAGTTACGCTGCATGGTCTTGACCTGTTCCGGCCAGCCATCCAGTTCGTCCAGGCTACTCAGCAGCTCTTCCGCGTAAGCGGTGATCTTGAAGTAGTACATCGGGATTTCGCGCTTTTCGATCAGCGCGCCTGAACGCCAGCCACGGCCGTCAATGACCTGCTCGTTGGCCAGCACGGTCTGGTCGACCGGGTCCCAG
The DNA here is from genome assembly GCF_026625725.1 of Pseudomonas sp. SL4(2022). Classification (NCBI taxonomy): domain Bacteria; kingdom Pseudomonadati; phylum Pseudomonadota; class Gammaproteobacteria; order Pseudomonadales; family Pseudomonadaceae; genus Pseudomonas; species Pseudomonas sp. SL4(2022). Next base: position 822,575 of record NZ_CP113060.1, on the reverse strand, counting down.
TTGACGGTGCCGTTCTTGCGGTAGATCACGCCTTTTTCGAACAGGCGGGTGAACAGCCACTGCTCCCAGCGGTAGTAATCGGGTTTGCAGGTGGTGACTTCACGCGTCCAGTCGATGGCCAGACCCAGCGATTTCAGCTGGGTCTTCATGTAGGCGATGTTTTCGTAGGTCCACTTGGCCGGTGCAACCTGATTCTTCATTGCCGCGTTTTCCGCCGGCATGCCGAAGGCGTCCCAGCCCATTGGTTGCAGCACGTTCTTGCCGAGCATGCGCTGGTAGCGGGCGATCACGTCGCCGATGGTGTAGTTACGCACATGGCCCATGTGCAGCTTGCCGCTCGGGTAGGGGAACATCGACAGGCAGTAGAAGGTCTCCTTGCCCGACTGTTCGCTCACTACAAAGGATTTTTGCGCGTCCCAATGGGACTGCGCGGCGGCTTCGATTTCACGGGGCGAGTACTGTTCTTGCATGGCTACCGGCGCTGGGAATAAGGGCTTGCGGGAAACGCCGTAGCATACATGAGCCCCGCTTATTCAGGGAAACCCTGATTGCGCCGCGCGCCAGCAACTGCGGCCCGGCCGCACGTAGCCAGCCACGCCTAGCCGGCCGCGCCGTTTGTCGCGATGCACTGCCGGTTAAAGCGTGGCCGCTAAGCTTGTTATATGGAGCGGCAGCCTGCTCCGGGGCGAGGTGAAGGATGGCGGAGTTTCGGCGTGGTGCAGCGGGGGGCGGGCTCTATGAGCGGCTGCTGCAACGCCTTGCCATGGCGTTGGATGAGGCGGATAGCCTGAGTGGACTGTCTGCACAACCGCCGCTAGAGCTTGAACTACGCGGTCTTACGGCGGCGGAAATGGAGCTGATTCGCGCTTATCTGAATCGTGACCTGGACTGGCTGCGCGGCTGGCATGCCGCAGCGCAGGAAATGGCGCAGATTGAGCAACTACCAAGCTCGCGCAAGGTCGGGCGTTGCGGCCACAAACCCACCGCCGCGCTGCCCGGCAAGATCAAACCTCTGCTTAAACGTCGTTTACAGCTGTGCTGCGCCCTGTGCGGGACTCTGGCGGGCTGGCAGTCCGGCAATGGCGTACAGGCCTGCAAGGCCTGCGGCTCGCAGTTGTTTCGGGCGAGTAATCATCGGTAGGCTGCGCGCACCCATGGAGGTGCTCAATGCCGATTCGCTACATCCTCAAACAGTTCTTCCTGCCGCCAGGCCTGTTCCTGCTTTTGCTGCTGGCCGCCTGGTGGCTGCGTCGGCGTTTTCCACGCTTGGCGGCGTGCTGCCTGGTTGTTGGCTTGGGCGGGATGTGGCTGTTTAGCCTGCCGGTGATGGTTGAATATTCGGCACGGATGCTGGAAACCGAGCCGGCATTGAATGAGCGACAATGGGCTGATTTGGCACAGCAGGCCGACGTGATTGTGGTGTTGGGCGGTGGGCGTGAACTGGCTGACCCCGGCTGGGGTGCGGATCAGCCCAGTCTGTTGGCGTTGGAACGGGTGCGTTTTGCGGCGCGGCTGGCCAAAGCCTCGGGGTTGCCGCTGCTCACCAGTGGCGGGTTGCACTATGGCGTACCACCGAGTGAGGCGGCGTTGATGGCCGAGGTGCTGGCCCGTGATTACGGCGTGCCGGTGCGTTGGCAGGAAGGTGTGAGCCGCACCACCTGGGAGAATGCGAGCCACAGCGCTGATCTGCTGAAGCAGGCAGGCATTACCCGTGTGGCGCTGGTGACCCAGGCCTGGCATATGCCCAGGTCACGCTGGAGTTTCGAACAGGCGGGCTTGCAGGTGATCAGTGCGCCGATGGGGTTTCTTGGTACGCCCAATGGCCGGCCTGTCGATGGTTGGTTACCGGAAAGCAAGGCGGTCTGGCAGAACGGCTTGTTGCTTAACGAGGCCATTGGCTTGCTGGCTTATCGGTTGTTCTACCGGGCCGTGCAGGAATAAGCCCCGGCTGGCCGGGGCTCGCATCCTTTAGCTATTGATCTGCTCGGCATGGTGACACGCCACTTGCCGGGCATCGAGCAGGCGCAGCGCCGGCTGTTCAACCTGGCAGCGCTCACTGGCATGTGGGCAGCGTTGATGGAAGGCGCAACCGCTGGGGGGCGATAGCGGGTTGGGCAGCTCGCCACTGATCTTGATCTTCGGTTTGCTCGGGTCAGGGTGGATGGTCGGCGTCGCGGACAGCAGCGCTTGGGTATACGGGTGCAGCGGGCGGTTGTAGATCTGCTCGCTGGGACCCATTTCCACCGGACGGCCGAGGTACATCACCAGCACATCATCGGCCACATGGCGCACCACCGAGAGGTTGTGCGAGATAAATACATAGCCGGTGTTGAACTGCTCTTGCAGGTCCATAAACAGGTTGAGCACCTGGGCCTGGATCGACACGTCCAGCGCCGAGGTTGGCTCGTCCGCCACCAGCACCTTGGGTTGCAGCATCATGGCGCGCGCCAGAGCGATGCGCTGGCGCTGGCCGCCGGAGAACATATGTGGGTAACGCTGGTAATGCTCGGGGCGCAGGCCTACCTGCTGCATCATTGTCTGCACCCGCTCGCGCCGTTCCAGGCGGGACAGGCCGGTGTTGATCAGCAGCGGCTCGCCCAGCTGATCGCCGACCTTTTGCCGTGGATTGAGCGAGGCGTAGGGGTTCTGGAAAACCATCTGCACATCACGTCGTAGCTGCTTGCGCTGCGCCTTGTTGGCGCCAGTTACTTCCTGCCCGGCGATCTGCAGCGAGCCTGAGCTGGGCTCCTCGATCAGCGTCAGGGCGCGGGCCAGGGTGGATTTACCGCACCCGGATTCGCCGACCACCGCCAGGGTCTTGCCCGCCTGCAGTTCAAAGGACACGCCATTCAGCGCCTGCACCTGGGCATTGGGCTGAAACAGGCCACGGGAGATTTCGTAGTGACGGGTGAGGTCGCGAGCAGTCAGGACGGCGCTCATCAGGCCACCTCCGCAGTCAGGTTGAGCGGGTAGAAGCAGCGCGCCGCGCCACGTTCATGGGCATCCAGGCTCGGCCGTTGCTCACGACAATGCGCCTGGGCGTAGGGGCAGCGTGGTGAAAGCAGGCAGCCCAGTGGCCGGTCATAGCGGCCCGGAACAATGCCGGGCAGGGTGGTCAGGCGGCGCTGGCCCTGGCTGTGTTCGGGAATCGCCTTGAGCAGCGCCTCGGTGTAGGGGTGGCTGGGCGCGTTGAACAGCTGCGGCACGCTGCCGATCTCTACCGCTTGCCCGGCATACATCACGCAGACCCGTTGCGCGGTTTCGGCGACCACGGCCAGGTCATGGGTGATCAGCACCAGGCCCATGTTCTGCTCGCGCTGCAGGCTTACCAGCAGGTCCATGATCTGCGCCTGAATGGTCACATCCAACGCCGTGGTCGGTTCGTCGGCGATCAGCAGTTTCGGTTCGGCGGCAATCGCCATGGCAATCGCCACCCGCTGGCTCATGCCGCCTGACAGCTGGTGCGGATAGGCATTCAGGCGGCTGGCGGCGGCGGGGATTTCCACCCGTTCCAGCAGTTGCAGGGCGCGCGTACGGGCGGCCTGGCCCTTGAGGCCGAGGTGCTGACGCAGCACTTCTTCAATCTGGAAACCCACGGTAAAACTGGGGTTGAGTGCGGTCATCGGGTCCTGAAAGACCATCGACAGGTCCTTGCCGACGATATGCCGGCGCTGGCGGCCCTTGAGGCGCAGCATGTCGGTGCCGTCGAACTGCAGGCTGTCGGCGGTGACGATGCCGGGGGCGTCGATCAGGCCCATCAGCGCCATCATGGTCACTGATTTGCCGGAGCCGGATTCGCCGACAATCGCCAGTACTTCGCCCTTCTCCACACACAGGTCGAGGCCGTCGACCACCGGGATGGCCGTGGCGTCGCCGAAGCGCACGCTGAGGTTTTTGATATCCAGCAGGCTCATGCAGGGTTCCTCACTGCGCATTCTTGAGTTTCGGGTCGAGTGCATCGCGCAGCCCGTCGCCCATCAGATTGATTGCCAGCACGCTGAGCAGAATGGTCAGGCCCGGCAGGCTGACCACCCACCAGGCGCGTTCGATATAGTCGCGCGCCGAGGCCAGCATGGTGCCCCACTCCGGCGTTGGCGGTTGTACGCCGAGGCCGAGAAAGCCCAGGGCGGCGGCGTCGAGAATCGCCGAGGAAAAGCTCAGGGTGGCTTGCACGATCAGTGGCGCCATGCAGTTGGGCAGCACGGTGATAAACATCAGCCGCGGCAGGCTGGCACCGGCCAGGCGTGCGGCAGTGACGTAGTCACGGTTCAGCTCGCCCATCACGGCGGCGCGGGTCAGGCGCACGTAAGACGGCAGCGAGACGATGGCGATGGCAAAGATGGTGTTGATCAACCCTGGGCCGAGGATGGCGACGATGGCCACCGCCAGCAGCAGCGAGGGCAGGGCCAGCATGATGTCCATCAGGCGCATGATCGACGGGCCGAGCAGGCGCGGAAAGAAACCGGCAACCAGCCCAAGGAGGATGCCGGGGATCAGCGACATCAGCACCGAGGCCAGTCCGATCAGCAGCGACAGTCGTGCACCATGGATTAACCGCGACAGCAGGTCGCGGCCCACTTCATCGGTGCCGAGCAGAAATTGCAGCTGGCCACCTTCCAGCCAAGCCGGCGGAGTGAGTAGAAAGTCGCGGTATTGCTCGCTGGGGTCATGCGGGGCGATCCAGGGCGCAAACAGTGCGCAGATCACCAGCAGGATCATAAATGCCAGCCCGGCGACCGCGCCCTTGTTGTGGGCAAAGGCCTGCCAGAACTCTTTGAGCGGTGAAGGGTAGAGCAGCGATTGGTCAAGACTGGTGCTTAGGGTTTCAGTTGTCATAGTGGGCTCCGTAGAACCTGTGCATGGCCTCGCGAGCTAGCGCGAGACAAGGAAAAAGCAGCTGAGGAAGCGGAGTGTGCTGTTGCACATGAGCATTCCGAAGCTTGTTTTGACGCGGTATCGCCGACGCGCAGCAGGCCATGGGCAGGTTCTTAGCGCTGATGGCGAATGCGTGGATTAGCCAGTCCATAAAGGATGTCCACCACAAAGTTGACCAGGATCACCAGGCAGGCGATCAGCAAAATGCCGTTTTGCACCACCGGGTAGTCACGCGCGCTGATCGACTCGATCAGCCATTTGCCGATGCCCGGCCAGGAGAAGATGGTTTCGGTCAGCACCGCGCCCGCCAGCAGCGCGCCGACCTGCAGGCCGAACACCGTGAGCACCGGGATCAGGGCATTGCGCAGGCCATGTACGAACACCACGCGAGCCGGCGACAGGCCCTTGGCGCGGGCCGTGCGCACATAGTCTTCACGCAGCACTTCGAGCATCGCCGAGCGGGTCATCCGCGCGATCACGGCGAGCGGAATGGTGCCGAGCACGATGGCCGGCAGGATCAGGTGGCGCAGGGCGTCGACAAAGGCGCCCTCTTCACCGGAGAGCAAGGTGTCGATCAGCATAAAACCGGTGACTGGCGGGATGTCGTAGAGCAGGTCGATACGCCCGGATACCGGCGTCCAGCCCAGCCACACCGAAAAGAACATGATCAGCAGCAGGCCCCACCAGAAAATTGGCATGGAATAACCGGCCAGCGAGATGCCCATCACCCCATGGTCGAACAGCGAGCCGCGTTTGAGGGCGGCAATCACACCGGCAACTAACCCCAGGGTGCCGGCGAACAGCAGGGCGGCCAGGGCCAGTTCGACGGTGGCGGGAAACAGGGTGAGAAATTCGCTCCACACGCTTTCCCGGGTGCGCAGTGATTGCCCCAGGTCGCCCTGGGCCAGTTGGCCGATGTAGTCGAAATACTGGGCATACAGCGGTTTGTTCAACCCCAGGCGCTCCATGGCCTGGGCGTGCATTTCCGGGTCGACGCGGCGTTCGCCCATCATCACTTCCACCGGATCGCCGGGGATCATGCGGATCAGCGCGAAGGTCAACAGGGTGACGCCGAAAAAGGTGGGGATCAGCAATAGCAGGCGTCGGGCAATAAAGGACAGCATGCGGGTCAGTGCTCCAAAAAAGGTGAGCGTGCATCGGGCTGCATGGCCAGACGCTGTTGTAGTGCGACGAGTGGCTCGGCAGTAAAGTGCCGGTTGAGCGCGCCTGTGGCAGGCAGGGTGCGGCAGGCAACAGGGCGCCTGGCGGTTCGGTCGGGCCAGATAGGTCCAGTCATCAGCGCAATCCTCGGATTATACGGAGCCAGCAAACGGCGGCCGGGTAGGCCGCCGTTGTCCGGCTGACGAGTGGCGGGGTAAGCCGCTCGCCAGCATGGTCGAGAGCCGCTGTTACTTGACGCCCACGCCGTAGAACGAGTTCAGCGCGAACGGACTGATCTTGAAGTCCACGACCTTCTTGCTCATCGGCTGGTAGACCGTGGAGTGGGCGATCGGGGTGATCGGAACTTCACGCTTGAGAATCACTTGAGCCTGCTTGTAAAGCTCGGTGCGTTCTGCCGTATCGGTCACCCGCTTGGCAGCTTTCACCAGCTTGTCGTAGTCAGCATGGCACCACTTGGAGAAGTTGTTGCCGTCCACGGCGTCGCAGCCGTACAGGGTACCCAGCCAGTTGTCCGGGTCACCGTTGTCGCCGCTCCAACCGATGAGCATGGCGTCGTGTTCGCCAGCCTTGGCGCGCTTGAGGTATTCGCCCCATTCGTAGCTGACGATCTTGACCTTGATGCCGACCTTGGCCCAGTCGCTTTGCAGCATTTCAGCCATCAGCTTGGCGTTGGGGTTGTACGGGCGTTGCACGGGCATGGCCCACAGGGTGATCTCGGTGCCTTCCTTGACGCCGGCAGCCTTGAGCAGTTCCTTGGCTTTTTCCGGGTTGTAGGCGGGGTCCTTGATGCCCTCGTCATACGACCATTGGGTCGGCGGCATGCCGTTAACCGCCAGTTGGCCGGCGCTCTGGTACACCGCGTCGATGATCCCCTGCTTGTTCACCGCCATGTCCAGCGCCTGGCGTACTTCGAGTTTGTCGAACGGCGGGTGGGTGACGTTGTAGGCGATATAGCCGACGTTGAACCCGGCCTGCTCGGGCATGTCCAGGGTCGGGTCTTTTTTCAGCGCGTCCAGATCCGCCGGGCGCGGGAACAGGGTGACCTGGCATTCGCCGGCCTTGAGCTTCTGCATGCGCACCGAGGCGTCGGTGTTGATGGCGAAGATCAGGTTGTCGATCTTCACCTCATCCGGTTGCCAGTACTCCTTGTTGCCCTTGAAGCGGATTACCGCATCTTTCTGGTAGCGGCTGAACACGAATGGGCCGGTGCCGATGGGCTTCTGGTTGATCTCGGCGGCCTTGCCGGCCTTGAGCAGGCTGTCGGCGTATTCGGCGGACTGGATCGAGGCGAAGCTCATTGCCAGGTTCTGGATAAAGGCGGCGTCGACTTCGTTGAGGCTGAACTTGACGGTCATGTCGTCGAGTTTTTCGATCTTGGCGATATTCGCGTCCATGCCCATGTCGGTGAAATAGGGAAATTCCGAGGGGTAGGCTTTGCGGAACGGATGCTCTTTATCGAGCATGCGCTGGAAGGTGAACAGCACGTCATCGGCGTTGAAGCTGCGGCTCGGCTTGAAGTACTCGGTGGTATGGAACTTTACGTTCGGGCGCAGGTGAAAGGTGTAGCTCAGGCCGTCTTCGCTGATGTCCCACTTCTCGGCAAGGCCGGGGATCACTTTGGTGCCGCCACGTTCGAACTGGCTCAAACGGTTGAATACGGTTTCTGCAGCAGCATCGAAATCGGTGCCGGTGGTGTACAGACCCGGGTCGAACCCGGCGGGGCTGCCTTCTGAGCAGAACACCAGGTTGCCGGCAGCGCTGGCAAGGGGTGTGCTGGCGATCAGCCCAGCGGCGAGTAAAGCCTGGATGACGGCGTTCTTACGCATAGTGACCTCATGGTTATTGTGGTTGTGATCCTGAGGGGCCCCTTGTAGAGGCCTTGGGTGAAACTATGCAGAGCCTATGCCGCCGGCAAGGGCTATGTCATGTTGCGAGCTGGAAATGCGGTAGCGTTGTATGTTGCTGTCGCATTTCTGTAAATCGGTGGTTAATTCATGGCAAAGCGCCGCTATCGTCGGACAACGGCGCTGCTTTCATATGTAGCAAGATGTAGCAGTTTTCAGCGCATCTGCACTTCGATCACCCCGTCGGCATTGATGCTGACCTGGCTGGAGCCTGCCTCGATTTCCGGTGACGGGGCTGCATCCATCATTGCGGCGCCCTTCATGGCTTCCATGCGTAGCATCGGGGGTTGAAAGCCGCCGCTGTTGAGGTTGAGGCTGACCAGCTTGTAACCGCTGCCGCCGAGGGCTTCGGTGGCCAGTTGCGCGCGGGCCTTGAATGCGGCCACGGCATCTTTGAGCAGGGCATCTTCGTGGGTCTTGCGGGTGTCACTGGCGATGCTGAAGTTCATTCCACCCATTTTCAGGGTGTGCAGCATTTCCCCGGTGAGCTTGGACAGCGCGCTGAAGTCGGCGCTTTCCAGGCGCAGCTCGGCGCGCTCGCGCCAGGCAGTGATTTTCTGGCCCTTTTCGTCGTACACCGGATAGCTGTTGCGGCTGCCGGAGGCGACGCTGACGCCTTTGACCTTGCGCGCCTGGGCGATGCTGGCATTCAGGGTCTGGCTGATCTGCGCGGCCAGAGCGGCTGGGTCGCTGTCCTGGGCTTCGCTGTAGAGGGTGACGTGCATCAGGTCGTGGGCGATTTCCTGGCTGACTTCAGCGCGCAGGGCGACCTGGTTATAGCGGGCGTCTTCAGCCACGGCGGATACGCTCAGCAGGGTGGTAGCACTTAGTAGCAGGGCAGTGGTGAGGCGGGACAGTGACAGCATGATGATTCCTTCAGAGGGTGAGCGCACGGGGTATGCGCAGCTTTCCAGGGGGTAGACGAAGCTATCTGACTAGGCGGGTTAAATCGGGTTCCACTTTTTTCAGTAAGCTCGCCGCTGCGGCGCGTTGCCGCAGTTGGCCGCCCAGAGGCTTGGTTATACTCCTGCGGCCCACCCGATGGGCAATCTGAGCACCTTGGAGACTCTATGCTCGCACCTGTGCAGCTGCTGTCGGCGAGCCGGCAAAACCTCTGGCGACTGACCCTGATCCGCATTCTGGTGCTGGCTGCACAAGCCGGCTCCGTGGGGCTGGCGTACAAGTCTGGCGCGTTACCGCTGCCCTGGCTGGAGCTGAGCGTCACCCTCGGCATTTCCCTGGTGTTGTGCCTGCTCACTGCACTGCGCCTGCGTGGGCCATGGCCAGTGACCGAGCAGGAGTACGCGGTACAGCTGGGCTGCGATCTGATCATCCACAGCCTGCTGCTGTACTACTCGGGTGGCTCAACCAACCCCTTTGTCTCCTATTACCTGGTGCCGTTGACCATCGCTGCGGCGACCCTGCCCTGGCTCTACACCATCACCCTCTCCGGTCTGGCGCTGGGCGGTTACACCTTTCTGCTGGTCTGGTCGCACCCGCTGGACCTGCCGTCCGGTCCACGCGAGAGCCTGCTGATCTATGGCATGTGGCTGAGCTTCGCCCTGGCTGCCGGGCTGATCACCTTCTTCGTGGCGAAGATGGCTGAAGAGCTGCGCCGTCAGGAAGAGCTGCGTGCCGAGCGTCGGGAAGAAGGCTTGCGTGACCAGCAGTTGCTCGCCGTGGCGACTCAGGCGGCGGGTGCTGCGCATGAGTTGGGTACGCCGCTGGCGACCATGAGTGTGCTGATCAAGGAATTGCGCCGCGAGCATCAGGAGCCGACGCTTCAAGAGGATCTTGCGGTGCTGCAGGAACAGGTCAAGCTGTGCAAGGAAACCCTGCAGCAACTGGTGCGCGCTGCCGAGGCGGATCGCCGTCAGGCGGTGATCGAGCTGTCATCAGTCGAGTGGCTGGAAGCCACGCTTAATCGCTGGCACCTGATGCGCCCGGAAGCCAGTTATCGCTATCAATGTCTGGGGCGTGGTACCCCCCCAAAGATGATGCCGCCGGCCGATTTGACCCAGGCGTTGCTCAATCTGCTGAACAACGCGGCCGACGCCTGCCCGGACAAACTGGATATTCGTCTGGACTGGGACCACCAGTGGCTACGCCTGAGCATTCGTGACTTTGGCGCCGGTGTGCCGCTGGCGATTGCCGAGCAACTGGGGCGGCCATTTTTCACCACCAAGGGCAAGGGGTTTGGTCTGGGTCTGTTCCTCAGTCAGGCCAGCGTCACTCGTGCCGGCGGTACGGTTAAACTGTATAACCACGAAGAAGGTGGCACGCTCACCGAGCTGAAATTGCCGCGTGCCTATGGTCGAGCCTAAGGAAATACCCGAATGAGCGATGAAGTGCTGTTCGACGGTGATGAACACCCTCACCTGCTGCTGGTTGATGATGATCCGACGTTTACCCGTGTGATGGCGCGCGCCATGAGTCGTCGTGGCCTGCGTGTGTCTACCGCCGGTTCGGCAGAGGAAGGCCTGGCTCTGGCTGAGCAGGATCTGCCGGATTACGCCGTGGTTGACCTGAAGATGGAGGGCGATTCCGGGCTGGTGCTGCTGCCCAAGCTGCTTGAACTGGACGCTGAAATGCGCGTGGTGATCCTTACCGGTTATTCGAGCATTGCCACGGCAGTGGAAGCGATCAAGCGCGGTGCCTGCAATTACCTGTGCAAACCGGCCGATGCCGATGATGTGCTGGCCGCGCTGCTGACTCAACATGCCGACCTGGAAAGCCTGGTGCCGGACAACCCGATGTCGGTCGATCGCCTGCAGTGGGAGCACATCCAGCGCGTGCTCAGCGAGCATGAAGGCAATATCTCCGCCACTGCCCGCGCCTTGGGCATGCATCGACGGACCTTGCAGCGCAAGCTGCAGAAGCGCCCGGTACGCCGCTGAGCCCTGTAATGCGGCAGCCTGGCTAAAGCGCTGCCGCGGGCTTCTTTAAATGGCTATGTCTGAGTTAGCGGTTGCTCACCCGTAGTGTGGGTTAGCCGCCAGCCGCGCTTGTCGATCCATTCGCCATGACGGGGCGGCGTAACCCGCCACCGGTGCACCACGTCTATCTGCCGCTGCTGGATCGGTGTTTAGCGCCGCTAACCCACTCTCCGGACTCCCAGTCGTCAGAGGCTGGCAAATAGTGGGAACACGCCCAACAGCAGTGCCGCCAACATGATGGCCAGGCAGATCAGCACCGCCCATTTCAGGGTGAAGCGCTGCAGGTCGCCGAATTCGATCTTTGCCAGACCGATCAGCAAATAGGTCGAAGGCACCAGCGGGCTGAGCAGGTGTACCGGTTGGCCGACAATCGACGCGCGGGCCATTTCCACTGGGCTGATGCCGTAGGTGGCGGCGGCTTCGTTGAGCACCGGCAGGATGCCGTAGTAGAACGCATCGTTGGACATAAAGAAGGTGAACGGCATGCTCACCAGTGCCGTGATCACTGCCAGATGCGGGCCGAGGGCTTCAGGGATGACTGCCAGCAGGCTCTTGGACATGGCGTCGACCATGCCCGTGCCGGACAGAATGCCGGTGAAGATCCCCGCGGCGAAGATCAATCCGACCACTGCCAGAACGTTGCCGGCGTGGGTGGCGATGCGCTCTTTCTGCTGCTGCAGGCAGGGGTAGTTGATGATCATGGCGATGCTGAACGCGATCATAAACAGTACCGGCATCGGCAGCAGGCCGGCAATCAGCGTCGTCATGAGCACCGCGGTGAGGGCAGCGTTGATCAGGGTCAGCTTGGGACGGCGAGCCTCTGGGTACTGTGAAACGCTGATCTGATCCTGGCCGGTTTGCTCGTCCGGCAGTTGCAGAATGCCCAGGCGCTTGCGCTCACGCAGGCCATAGAAATAGGCGACGGCAAACAGCACGATGGCCCCGATCACCATGGTCGGAATCATCGGCACAAACACATCCGAGGGGTCGACATGCAGGGCGCTGGCGGCGCGAGCGGTCGGCCCACCCCATGGTGTCATGTTCATGATACCGCCGGCCATGATGATCAGGCCGGCCATGATGGTCGGGCTCATCTTCAAGCGGCTGTACAGCGGCAGCATGGCACCGACGCAGATCATGTAGGTGGTGGAACCGTCGCCGTCGAGCGAGACAATCAGCGCCAGGGCCACGGTGCCGACGGCGACCTTCAATGGATCACCCTTGACCAGTTTGAGGATCAGGCGCACGGGCGGATCGAACAGCCCCGAGTCGATCATGATGGCGAAATAGAGGATGGCGAACATCAGCATCACCCCGGTCGGCGCGAGCTTGCCGATGCCTTCGAGCATCATCGGGCCGATCTGGCTGGCGAAGCCGCCGATCAGAGCGAAAATAATCGGGATGATGATCAGGGCAATCAGCGCCGACAGGCGCTTGCTCATGATCAGGTACATAAAGGTGATGACCATGGCAAAGCCAAGGAAAGTCAGCATGACGAGTCTCCGGGTGGGTAAGGTGCGAAAAGCGGGGCGCGGCCTTAAGTGGGCAGCGGTTGCAGTCGAGCGGGGCGGAGACGGGGTGCGCGTGGGCGTGGGCAGAGCAGCAAAATAAACATGGCAATCACCGTTGTTGTTTTTGTCAGGTGCGCAGGCGTGCTGGCAGCCGGGGTGGCCGAGTCGAGTCAGCCGTGGGCGATTCTATGAACGCAAGCTTTCAGCCAGCTTTCGCGGGCCTGCAGTCGGTCGTATCCCCATGAAAGCGGGCTGAAAGTCTGGCCTGTTATCATTCGCGGCCTTCCGTTGTGCGGCGCTCTGGCATGTTGGCAATCTTCTCGCAAATTCTCGGCATCACCGCGCCGGTGTTCGCCATGCTGTTTCTTGGCATGGTGCTCAAGCGCCTGGGGCAGGTCGACGCCGCTTTTGTCAGCACTGCTACCGCCCTGGTGTTCAACGTCAGCATGCCGGCCATGCTGTTTCTCGCCATCCTGCATGCCGATCTGCGCACGGCGCTGCAGCCGGCGCTGCTCGGTTATTTTGTGCTGGCGACGGTGCTGGGCTTTCTGCTGGTATGGAGCTGGGCACTGTGGCGGGTGCCGCGGGTGGAGCGTGGCGTCTATGTGCAGGGGGCGTTTCGCGGTAATAACGGCATCATCGGCCTGGCGCTGGCCACCAGCCTGTACGGTGATTACGGTTTGTCGCTCGGCGGCATACTCGGTGGCGTGGTCATCCTCAGCTACAACAGCCTGTCGGCGATTGTTCTGGCGATCTACAGCCCAAATGCCAAGGCCAGCGTGTGGAGCATCAGCAAGAGCATTCTGCGTAATCCACTGATTCTCGGTGTACTGGCGGCAATCCCGTTCGCCTACTGGCAGGTTCGGCTGCCGGTCTGGTTGACCACCTCGGGTGAATACCTGGCGCAGCTGACCTTGCCGTTGGCGTTGATTTGTATTGGTGCCACGCTGTCGCTGGCTTCACTGCGTGAAAGTGGCAAGTTGGCCTTGGGGGCCAGTGTGATGAAGATGGTCTGGCTGCCGCTACTGGGCACCCTTGGCGCGTTCCTCTGCGGTTTCCGCGAGGCCGAGCTGGGCATCCTCTTTCTGTTCTTCGCCAGCCCAACGGCGGCAGCCAGCTTCGTGATGGCCAAGGCAGCGGGCGCTAACCATCAGTTGGCGGCGGCGATCATCGTTATCACCACCCTGGCGGCGGCGATCACCACCAATATCGGGCTGTTTGTGCTGCAGTGGGGCGGCTGGATCTAGTGAGTTTGCATGCATAACAAAAAGCCGGGCGTTGCCCGGCTTTTTGTTATGCGGTGGTCAGGCTTTCTGGGTGTCGTCGATCACGTCCTGCGCTGCGCGGAAAGCGTCGATGGCTGCCGGTACGCCGGCGTAGACCGCGCAGTGCAGCAAGGTTTCGCGAATCTCCTCGACCGTGCAGCCGTTGTTCAGCGCGCCGCGCACATGGCCTTTTAGTTCCTGCGGGCATTTCAGGGCGGTCAGTGCAGCCAGGGTGATCAGGCTGCGGGTCTTGCGATCCAGGCCCTCGCGGTTCCACACGCCACCCCAGGCGTGCTCATTGACGAAGTCCTGCAGCGGTTGGGTAAAGTCGGTGGCGTTATTCAGGGCGCGGTCGACGAAGGGGTCGCCCATCACTTCGCGGCGTACCTGCAGGCCACTTTTCTGCTCTTCACTCATAACGGTTCTCCGTAGAATCACTCGAGGGCTTCGATGCGTACCGGCACCACGCCGGCGCGGAGCATGTCGATTTGCGCGGCGGCCTTGTGCGACAGGTCGATGATTCGTCCTTTGCTGTAGGGGCCGCGGTCGTTGATGCGCACCACCACGCTTTTATCGTTACGCAGGTTGGTCACCCGCACCAGGCTGCCGAAGGCCAGGCTGCGGTGCGCGGCGGTCAGGGCGTTCTGGTCGAAGCGCTCGCCGCTGGCGGTCTTGTTGCCGTGGTGACGCGCACCGTAATAGGAGGCCTGGCCCTCTGCGCGGTAACCCTGCGGGTCAACCGGGCCCTGATGGCTGGCGCAGGCACTGAGCAGCAAGCTGGTGATGGCGATCAGTAACAGGCGCATGGCGGCTCCCGGGCAGTTTGGCAGCGGACAAAACAACGCCGGGCTGACCCGGCGTTGTGTGTGACGGCAAGGCTTAGGCTTCGAGCTTTTTCTTCAGCAGTTCGTTCACCTGGCCGGGGTTGGCTTTGCCTTTCGAGGCTTTCATGGCCTGGCCGACGAAGAAGCCGAACATTTTGCCGCGTTTGGCTTCATCCGCCGCGCGGTACTGCTCGACCTGTTCGGCATTGGCAGCCAGCACTTCATCCAGCATAGCTTCGATGGCGCCCGAGTCGGTGACCTGCTTGAGGCCTTTCTTCTCGATCACCTCGTCAGCCGTTGCGCCTTCACCGGCAGCCAGGGCTTCAAAGACCATCTTGGCGATCTTGCCGCTGATGGTGTTGTCCTTGATGCGCAGGATCATGCCGCCGAGCTGTTCAGCCGAGACCGGCGACTGGTCGATGTCCAGGTTGTCGCTGTTGAGCAGGCTGGATAGCTCGCCCATCACCCAGTTGGCCGACAGCTTGGCATCACCGCAGGTCTTCTCGACGGCTTCAAAGTAGTCGGCCAGTTCGCGGCTGGCGGCCAATACAGTGGCGTCGTAGGCGGACAGCGCAAACTGCGCTTCGAAACGCTCACGTTTCTGCACCGGCAACTCCGGCAGGCTGGCGCGTACTTCATCGAGGAAGCTCTGTTCGATCACCACCGGCAGCAGGTCCGGGCAGGGGAAGTAGCGGTAATCGTTGGCTTCTTCCTTGCTGCGCATGGAGCGCGTCTGGTCCTTGTTCGGGTCGTACAGGCGGGTTTCCTGCACCACCTTGCCGCCGTCTTCGATTAGCTCGATCTGCCGTTGCACTTCATGGTTGATGGCTTTTTCGATAAAGCGGAACGAGTTGACGTTCTTGATCTCGGCGCGGGTGCCGAACTCGGCCTGGCCGACCGGGCGCACCGAGACGTTGCAGTCGCAGCGCAGCGAGCCTTCGGCCATGTTGCCGTCGCAGATGCCGAGGTAGCGCACCAGCGCATGGATCGCCTTAACGTAGGCCACCGCTTCTTTCGCCGAGCGGATGTCCGGCTCGGAAACGATTTCCAGCAGCGGCGTGCCGGCACGGTTGAGGTCGATGCCACTCATGCCGTGGAAGTCTTCGTGCAGGCTCTTGCCGGCGTCTTCTTCCAGGTGGGCGCGGGTGATGCCGATGCGTTTGCTGGTGCCGTCTTCCAGGGTGATGTCGAGGAAGCCCTTGCCGACGATGGGGTGATCCATCTGGCTGGTCTGGTAGCCCTTGGGCAGGTCCGGGTAGAAGTAGTTTTTGCGCGCAAAGACGTTCTGTGGCGCGATTTCGGCGTCAATCGCCAGGCCGAATTTGCAGGCCATGCGTACGGCTTCAGCATTGAGCACCGGCAGGGTGCCGGGCATGCCCAAGTCAACCAGGCTGGCCTGGGTGTTGGGCTCGGCACCAAAGGCGATGGCACTGGCGGAAAAAATCTTCGATTGGGTGCTGAGTTGGGCGTGAATTTCCAGCCCGATTACGGTTTCCCATTGCATGTCAGTCGTCCTCAGAATCCGCTCGGTGCATGTTGGTGCCAGTCAGTGACCTGTTGGTACTGGTGGGCGACGTTAAGCAGGCGGCCTTCCTGGAAGTAGTTGCCGAGCAGCTGAACACCGACCGGCAAGCCATCAACGAAGCCGGCAGGCATCGACAGGCCGGGGATGCCGGCGAGGTTGGCGGTGATGGTGTAGATGTCTTCCAGGTAGGCGGCGACCGGGTCGTTGTTCTTTTCGCCGAGCTTCCAGGCCAGGTTTGGCGTGGTCGGGCCGAGGATCACGTCAACATCCTTAAAAGCCGCGACAAAATCATTTTTGATCAGGCGGCGGATTTTCTGTGCCTTGAGGTAGTACGCGTCGTAGTAGCCAGCGGACAGCGCGTAGGTGCCGACCATAATCCGGCGCTTCACTTCCGCACCAAAGCCTTCGCCACGTGAGCGCTTGTACAGATCCTGCAAGTCTTTCGGGTTCTCGCAGCGGTAGCCGAAGCGTACGCCGTCGAATCGGGACAGGTTGGAGCTGGCTTCGGCGGGTGCGATCACGTAGTAGGCCGGAATCGCGTGTTGCATATTCGGCAGCGAGATGTCCTTGACGGTTGCGCCGAGCTTTTTCAGCTCTTCCACCACGGCCATCACTTTTTCGCCGATGCGCGCATCCAGACCCGCGCCGAAGTACTCCTTCGGCAGGCCGATGCGCAGGCCGGCGAGCGGCTGGCTGAGGGCGGCAAGGTAGTCATCCACCGGTTGATCGACGCTGGTGGAGTCCTTGGTGTCGAAGCCAGCCATGGCTTGCAGCATCAGGGCGCAGTCTTCAGCGGTGCGCGCCAGTGGGCCGCCCTGGTCGAGGCTGGAGGCGTAGGCAATCATGCCCCATCGGGATACCCGTCCATAGGTCGGCTTGATCCCGGTGAGGTTGGTCAGTGCGGCCGGCTGGCGAATTGAACCGCCCGTGTCGGTGCCAGTGGCTGCTGGCAGCAGGCGTGCAGCCACTGCGGCAGCTGAACCGCCGGAAGAACCGCCGGGCACGCGGCTCAGGTCCCAAGGGTTTTTCACCGCGCCGTAGTGGCTGGATTCGTTGGCTGAACCCATGGCGAATTCGTCCATGTTCAGCTTGCCCAGGGTCACGGCGCCAGCGCTGGCGAGCTTCTCGACCACGGTGGCGTTGTAAGGGGCCTTGAAGCCGGTGAGGATTTTCGACGCGCAAGTGGTCAGCACGTCTTGCGTACAAAACAGGTCTTTGTGCGCAATCGGTGCGCCGAGCAGGGCGCCGTTCTCGCCACTTGCGCGGCGTGCGTCGGCCGCTTTGGCCTGGCTCAGGGCCAGGTCTTCGGTGACGGTGATAAAGCTGTTGAGCTGCAGGTCGAGTTGGGCGATGCGCGCCAACAGGCTGCGGGTCAGTTCTTCGGCGGAAAACTGTTTGTCGGCGAGTCCGCGGGCGATCTCGGCCAGGGTAAATTGATGCATGGCTAGGCTTTTTCCCTTACTCGATGACTTTCGGAACCAGGTACAGGCCGTTTTCCACGGCAGGGGCGATGGCCTGATAGGCCTCGCGCTGGTTGCGTTCGGTGACCTGGTCGGCACGCAGGCGCTGTGTGGCTTCCAGTGGGTGAGCCAGCGGCTCGATGCCGTCGGTATTGACGGCTTGCATCTGGTCAATCAGGCCGAGAATGTTATTGAGGGTCTCGGTGGTACCCGGGATATCGGCTTCATTCAGGCCCAGTCGAGCCAGATGAGCGATTTTCTCCACGTCGGAGCGGTCAAGCGCCATCAGGTTTCTCCCTAAATAAGGCAAAGCAATTGCGGCTCGCCTTTGGAAATGTGAGTGGGTCGTCATGCATGAATGTGCAGGGAACGGACCGTGACAGGTGGCGGTCAAAGGCCGCGATGATGGGCCGTAAAGCCCGGAAAAACCGGCAATCTAACATATTGGTGCCTTGCTCAAAATCCCTGCCGTTGTTAGAGTTTGCCGCACTTTTTTACCCACGCGTTGCCTAGGGTCCTTATCCCATGTTCAAAAAACTGCGTGGCATGTTTTCCAGCGATCTGTCGATTGACCTGGGCACTGCCAATACCCTGATTTATGTCCGCGAGCGCGGCATCGTCCTGAACGAGCCGTCGGTCGTGGCTATCCGCACCCACGGCAACCAGAAGAGCGTGGTGGCGGTCGGAACCGAAGCCAAACGCATGCTCGGCCGTACACCGGGCAACATTGCCGCCATCCGCCCAATGAAAGATGGCGTGATTGCCGACTTCAGCGTCTGCGAAAAGATGCTGCAGTACTTCATCAACAAAGTTCACGAAAACAGCTTCCTGCAGCCATCGCCGCGCGTGCTGATCTGCGTGCCGTGCAAATCCACTCAGGTAGAGCGCCGCGCTATCCGAGAATCGGCCCTCGGTGCCGGTGCCCGTGAAGTGTTCCTGATCGAAGAGCCCATGGCCGCCGCCATTGGTGCCGGCCTGCCGGTTGAAGAGGCTCGCGGCTCGATGGTCGTCGATATCGGTGGTGGTACCACTGAAATCGCCCTGATTTCTCTTAATGGTGTCGTTTACGCAGAGTCTGTACGCGTTGGCGGCGACCGTTTCGACGAAGCGATCATCACCTACGTGCGCCGCAACTACGGTTCGCTGATCGGTGAGTCCACTGCAGAGCGGATCAAGCAGGAAATCGGCACCGCGTATGCCGGTGGCGAACTGCGTGAGGTCGACGTACGTGGCCGCAACCTGGCTGAGGGCGTACCGCGCAGCTTTACCCTGAACTCCAACGAAGTGCTCGAAGCGCTGCAGGAATCCCTGGCGACCATCGTCCAGGCGGTGAAGAGCGCGCTGGAGCAATCGCCGCCAGAACTGGCGTCGGACATCGCCGAGCGTGGCCTGGTGCTGACCGGTGGTGGCGCGCTGCTGCGGGATCTGGACAAATTGCTGTCGCAGGAAACCGGCCTGCCGGTT
The DNA here is from genome assembly GCF_026625725.1 of Pseudomonas sp. SL4(2022). NCBI lineage: Bacteria > Pseudomonadati > Pseudomonadota > Gammaproteobacteria > Pseudomonadales > Pseudomonadaceae > Pseudomonas > Pseudomonas sp. SL4(2022). The sequence continues at coordinate 803,629 of NZ_CP113060.1, read as the reverse complement.
ATCGTCGCTGAAGACCCGCTGACCTGCGTTGCACGCGGCGGCGGCAAGGCTCTGGAAATGATGGATCGCCACACCATGGACCTGCTGTCCTCGGAATAAGCGCGACCGCTCCAAGTCTTGAGCTGCAAGCCGGGGGTTCCCCGCTTGCAGCTTTTGTTTTGCTGCCTGACGCTGTGAGGAGCTGCCGATCAAACCGCTATTTGCCAAAGGTCCTTCACTGGGTGTACGCCTGTTGGTGTTCACCGTGCTGTCGGCTGCGCTGATGGTGGTCGATGCGCGCTTCACCCTGTTGCAGCCGCTGCGCGCGCAGCTGGGCCTGATTGTCGAGCCGGTCTACTGGGCCGGACGCCTGCCGGTACGTCTGTGGGAAAGTGCCACACAGGAGCTGAGTACCCGTAGCGAACTGACCGCCGAAAACGAAAAGCTCAAAGCCGAGCAACTGATGATGCAGCGTCGCCTGCAGAAGCTCGCTGCCCTCACCGAGCAGAACGTGCGCTTGCGTGAACTCCTCAACTCCGCAGCGTTGGTCGATGAGGATGTGCTGGCCACCGAGCTGATCGGCATTGACCCCAACCCCTTTACTCACCGCATTCTGATCGACAAAGGCGAAAAGGACGGGGTGGTGATGGGGCAGCCTGTGCTGGATGCGCGCGGTCTTATGGGCCAGGTGGTTGAGGTGATGCCTTATACCTCGCGCGTGCTGTTGCTCACCGACACGACCCACAGCATCCCGGTGCAGGTCAATCGCAACGGCCTGCGCGCCATCGCCAGTGGTACGGGTAACCCCGAACGACTGGAACTGCGTCATGTGGCGGACACGGCGGATATAAAAGAGGGCGATCTGCTGGTCAGCTCCGGTCTTGGTCAACGTTTCCCTGCCGGTTATCCGGTGGCCATGGTCAGTGAAGTGATTCACGACTCCGGGCAACCGTTTGCCATCGTTCGTGCAGTGCCCACGGCCATGCTGAACCGCAGCCGTTACATGCTGCTGGTGTTCACCGATCCGCGTACCCCGGAGCAACGCGCTACTGAATCGGCACAGGCCCAAGAGGCTCTGGATCGGGAAATTCTGCAGCAGGCACAACCTGCTGGCCAAGCGGCGGATGCGCCAGCGTCCCCCGCCACTTCGACAGAGGCAGCGCAATAATGGTCGCGCGTGCGAGCAATATCTGGTTTGTCTGGCTGACCTTGGCTCTGGCGCTGCTGCTGAGTGTGGCGAGCATGCCGAAGTTTATGGAGTTGGGGCGTCCGCTTTGGTTGGCGCTGTTTCTGACCTACTGGGTACTGGCGTTGCCGCATCGTGTGGGCATGACCACGGCGTGGGCCCTTGGTCTGCTGGCGGATGTGCTGAATGGCAGTCTGCTGGGGCAGAATGCGCTGATCCTGACCTTGATCACCTTTCTGGTGCTGACCTTGCACCAGCGTTTGCGCATGTTTCCGATGTGGCAGCAAAGCACTGTGCTGCTGGTGGTTTTTGGTCTGGCCCAGCTGGTGCAGCTGTGGCTGAATGCGCTTACCGGGAGTCGCCCGCCCACCCTGGCATTTGTGTTGCCGGCCCTGGTCAGTGCGTTGCTGTGGCCGTGGGTGTGCGCAATCCTGCGCGGGCTGCATCAGCGCCTCGGCGTCAATTAAGCGGGGCGCATTGGCCTTGCATCCATCCGACAGGGAGACGACTGCTTGGCCATCCTCTATCTTGCTTCCGGATCGCCGCGCCGGCGTGAGCTGCTGGCGCAGATCGGTGTGCCCTTCCTTACGCAAATCGCTCCGATTGATGAAAATGCATTGCCAGGTGAGTCGCCACTCACCTATGTAGAGCGTCTGGCGTGCACCAAGGCGCACGCCGGGCTGGCTGCCCTGGCCGATTCAAACGACGCGGTGGTGCTGGGTGCCGATACGGCTGTGGTACTTGATGGGCGCATTCTCGGCAAACCGTTGGACCGTGCCGACGCCCTGGCGACCTTGCAGGCCTTGTCCGGGCGCAGCCACCAGGTGCTCACGGCGGTGGCATTGGTCAGCCGCGAACGGCAGGCTTCGCGGGTGGTCGCAAGCCAAGTGACCTTCCGCGCGTTGAGTCCGGCTGAAATCGAGGCTTACTGGGCCAGTGGCGAGCCGCAGGACAAGGCTGGCAGCTATGGGATCCAGGGGCTGGCAGCGGTGTTTGTCAGCCAGCTGCAAGGCAGCTACTCGGCGGTGGTAGGGTTACCCCTGTGTGAGACCGCAGCGTTACTCGCAGAATTTGCTATTCCGTGCTGGCAGACCATGCCAGATCACAGTCAAGAGGTTGCGGGTCGTGGCTGACTGACTGCCATATCGGCACAGTCACCGGGCTTTCAGCTTGATCTCAGAAGAGATGAGCGCATGAGTGAAGAAATCCTGATCAACATCACGCCGATGGAATCGCGCGTGGCGGTGGTGGAAAACGGCGTACTGCAGGAAGTGCACGTCGAGCGTACACAGAAGCGCGGGATCGTCGGCAATATCTACAAGGGACGGGTTGTGCGGGTGTTGCCTGGTATGCAGGCGGCATTTGTTGATATCGGTCTGGAGCGGGCGGCATTCATTCATGCGGCGGAAATTTCCAGTCGTGAAGGATCGGCAGTCGAGAGTATCAGTGCGCTGGTGCATGAAGGCCAGAGCCTGGTGGTGCAGGTCACCAAGGACCCTATTGGCACCAAAGGTGCGCGTCTGACTACGCAGCTGTCGATCCCTTCGCGTTATCTGGTCTATATGCCGCGTACCGCGCATGTCGGTATTTCGCTGAAGATTGAAGACGAAGCCGAGCGCGACCGACTCAAGCAAGTCGTGGCGGACTGTGTGGCGGCCGAAGGTATTGAGGAGTCTGGTGGGTTTATCCTGCGCACGGCCGCCGATGGTGCAGGTGCTGACGAAATCCTTGCCGACATCCGCTACCTGCGCCGCTTGTGGGGGCAGATCGCCACGCAGATGAAAGTCGGGCCGACACCCTTGGTGATCTATGAAGACCTGTCCCTGGCGCTGCGTACGTTACGTGACCTGGTCAACCCGAAGATCGAGAAGATCCGTGTCGATTCGCGGGAGACCTTCGGCAAGATTACCCAGTTTGTTGATGAGCTGATGCCGGAAATTGCCGACCGTCTTGAGCACTACCCCGGTGAGCGGCCAATCTTTGATTTGTACGGTGTCGAGGATGAGATCCAGAAGGCTCTGGAGCGCAAGGTGCCACTCAAGTCGGGCGGCTATCTGGTGGTTGATCCTGCCGAAGCGATGACCACCATCGATGTGAACACCGGTGCTTTTGTTGGTCATCGTACGCTGGAAGAGACCATCTTCAAGACCAATTTGGAGGCGGCTACGGCGATTGCGCGCCAGCTGCGCCTGCGCAATATCGGTGGGATCATCATCATCGACTTCATCGACATGGAAGATGAAGAGCATCAGCGCCAGGTGCTGCGCACCCTGGAGAAGCAACTGGAGCGCGATCACGCCAAGACCAACATCATTGGCATCACCGAGCTGGGCCTGGTGCAGATGACCCGCAAGCGTACCCGCGAAAGTCTTGAACAGGTGCTGTGTGAGCCGTGCAGCGCCTGTCAGGGCCGCGGCAAGCTGAAAACAGCAGAAACCACCTGCTATGAGATTTTCCGCGAAATTCTGCGTGAGGCGCGTGCTTATCAGCCGGAAGGCTATCGCGTGCTGGCCAACCAGAAAGTGGTCGATCGCCTGCTTGATGAAGAGTCAGGCAACGTTGCCGATCTGGAGGCCTTTATTGGTCGCACCATCAAGTTCCAGGTGGAGACCATGTACTCCCAGGAACAATACGATGTGGTACTGCTCTGACATGCCGGCGGGGCTGAACTGAATGGAGTGGCTGGCGCGAGGGTTTGCCTGGCTGGTACGGGCTGCACTGGGGCTGTGTGCCCTGATGCTGGTGCTGGCGGCAGTGTATGTCAGTCTGGGACGCGAACTGGTGCCTCTGGTGGCCGAGTATCGGCTGGAGGCTGAAGACAGGGCTCGTGAGGCGCTGGGCATGCCGGTGCAGATCGGTGCCCTGGAAGGCCTGTGGCAAGGTTTTGCACCGCTGCTGACTGCCCATGACATGGTGGTAGGTGAGGGCGCCGGAGCGTTGCAACTGGATCAGGTGCGTGTGGTGCCGGATGTGCTCGGCAGCCTGCTGGCGCGGCAGCTGCGTATCGCCCGGCTCGAGCTTGACGGGGTGCAGTTGGTGGTGCAGCAAGCCGAAGATGGCGGTTGGTCACTCAAAGGCATGCCGCAGCGCCCTGGCGCCGCACCGCTTGATCTGGCCGAGGTATTGAAACAGTCGCACGTGGTCAAGCGTCTGTCGCTGCTCAACAGTCAAGTCACTTTGCAGGCGTTGGGGCAGCCGGAACGGACCCTGACCTATGTAAATCTTACCCTGCGTAATGGCCTGGCGCGTCAGCGTCTGGATGGTCGATTGCTGCTGCCTGATGGGCAGCCGCTGGCGTTGCAAGTGCGCACCCGGTTGCGTGCTGAGCGCTGGCAAGATGCACAGGCCGATGTCTACCTGAGCCTGCCGCAGAGTGACTGGGCAGCCTGGTTGCCGGCCAATCTGCTGGCGCAGTGGCGACTCGAACAGCTGCGGTTGGGTGGCGAAGTCTGGTTAGCCTGGGCCAACGGAGGCGTACAGCGGGTGGTCAGTCGTCTGCATGCCCCGCAGATCAAAGCCGGATATGCCGATCGCGAATCGATAGTCCTGGACAACGTGGTTGTGAATGCCTATTTCAGCCGGGCTGAGCAGGGCTTCACGCTGCAACTCGATGACTTGGCCTTCAGCCGGAGCGACAAGCGCTGGGGCGAAGTCCGCCTGGCCCTGACTCAGCAAGCAGAAAGTGCAGAGTTGCAGGAGCAGTGGCTGCTCAGTGCTGATCGCCTCGACCTGGCACCGCTGCAGCCATTGGTGGCGGCCCTTGCCCCACTACCGGAAAACGCCTTGGCGGTGTTGGCGCAACTCAATCCGCATGGGGCTCTGCGTAACATCCAGCTTGATTACCGGCCACGCCTGACAGACAGCAAGCGCCTGCAGTTTGCTGCCAATCTGGAGCGTATCGGTTTTGCGGCATACCTGGGCTCGCCCGCGGTGGAAAATGTCAGCGGCAGTATCAGTGGCGATTTGGGGCAAGGTGAATTGCGCCTCGACAGTGATGACTTTTCCCTGCACCTGGACACGCTGTTTCCCCAGCCCTGGCGCTACAAGACGGCCAACGCCCGGCTGACCTGGCGGCTCGATGAGCAAGCCTTTACCCTGCGCAGCCCCTACTTGCAGGTGGTCGGTGACGAGGGGCCGGTCGCTGGAGACTTCCTGATACGTCTGCGTCGCGATCCGGCCGGCGAGGATTACATGGATCTGCGTGTCGGTCTGCGCAATGGCGATGCCCGGTTTACTGAAAAGTATCTGCCCAGCCGCTCGCCGGGCATGAGTCACGATCTGGATGCCTGGCTGAAAGCCGCAATCCGTGGCGGTGCAGTCGATGAAGGCTACTTCCAGTACCAGGGCTCGCTGAATAAAGGGGCCGAGGCGGCTTCGCGCACTATCAGTCTGTTCTTTGCCGTGCATGATGCCGAGTTGGCCTTTCAGCCTGGCTGGCCAGCATTGCGTGAGGGGCGTGGGCGAGTGCTGATCGAAGACAGCGGCGTACGTGTTGAACTGGCCCAGGGCCGAATTCTCGATAGCCAGGTGCGCAATGCCCAGGCGGTGATTGCCACCGCATTGCCTGGCCAGTCGCCGCGTCTGTTGCTTGAGGCCGAATTGGATAGCAGCGTGGTTGATGCGTTGCAGATTCTGCAGCAAGCGCCCATCGGTACGGCGCCGACGTTTGCCGGCTGGCGTGGTGAAGGCGTGCTGGCCGGCAAGCTGAAGCTCGACCTGCCGCTGCGCAAAGGCGCGCCTCCTGCTGTGGTGGTGGATTTTGCCACGGCCGATGCGCAACTCAGTCTGCCCAATCCGCCGTTGCAGTTCACTCAGTTGCAGGGTGCATTCCGTTACAACACCGCCAGTGGTCTCAGTGCGCCTGATATTCGCGCTCAGGTGCTGGGGCATGCGGTGCATGGCAAGGCCCTGGCCGAGGGCGCACGTGGCAAGGCGCGCAGCCGCTTTGAAGCCAGTGGGCAGATAGCGGTCAAGGAGTTGACCAACTGGTTGGGCGTGACTCAGCCCGTGCCGGTTGGCGGCAAGGTGCCGTATCGCCTTAATCTGATTCTGGACGGTGTCGACAGTCAGTTGCGCGTTACGTCCAACCTTAAAGGTACCTCGATCGCGCTGCCTGCACCGCTCGGCAAGGACCGCGATGAAGTGCGCACTGCAGCCTGGCAGATGAGCTTGGGCGGTCGTGAACAACGTTTCTGGCTGGATTATGCCGAGTTGCTCAGCCTGTCGTTCGCCGCAGAACCCGGCAAGCTCGGCCTGGGCCGTGGCGAGCTGCGTCTGGCCGATGGCCCGGCGAGTTTGCCCACCAGCCAGGGGCTGCGCGTGCGTGGTCGGGTGACCGAGCTGGATTGGTCTGCCTGGCAGCAGGCTTTGCAACCTTATGCTCAGGTGCCGAAGCAGGATGCCCAGCAATTGTTCAAGGATGCCCAGCTGCGTATCGGCAACTTCAGCGGCTTTGGCATCAACCTGGAGGCGCTGGAGGTCGGTGTGCGGCGGGAGGCGGCCAGCTGGGCGGTCAGTCTCGACAGTCCGCTCCTGAAAGGCACTGTCGGGTTGCCGGAGGACTCCGCTCAAGCCATCACGGTGCAGCTGGATTACCTGCGCTTTCCAGCTGCGGAGCCGAAAATCGCGGATGCGCCTGATGTAGAGAAGCCGGATCCTCTGGGCGGTTTCGATCCGGCAGGTTTTCCAGCGCTGGATGTGAGGGTGGCCCAGGTCTTCCAGGGTATCGAACCGTTGGGGGCTTGGTCATTCAAGGCGCGGCCGGTGACCGGTGGTGTGCACTTCAACGAGCTGGACCTCAATCTCAAGGGGTTGAATCTGGCTGGGCGTGCTACTTGGCTGAACACGGCCACTGGTGCGCGCAGTACCTACAACGGTCGCCTGGGTGGGGCTGATCTGGCCGATGTGCTGATTGCCTGGGGCTATGCGCCCACTGCCAGCAGCCGTGATTTTCACCTTGATGTCGATGGCAGCTGGCCAGGCTCACCGGCCTGGTTCGGCATCAAACGTTTCAGCGGTAGCCTGGATGCGTCCCTGCGCAAAGGCCAGTTCTCCGAAGTGGAGGGCCCCGCGTCGGCGCTGCGGGTTTTCGGCTTGCTCAACTTCAATTCGATCGGACGGCGCTTGCGCCTGGACTTTTCTGATCTACTCGGTAAAGGCCTGAGTTACGACCGGGTCAAGGGTGTACTGGATGCCCGTGATGGCGTGTTCGTCACCCGCGAGCCGATCACCCTTGAAGGGCCGTCGAGCAACCTGGAGCTCAAGGGGACGCTGGACATGGCCCATGACCGTATCGATGCCAAGTTGTTGGTGACGTTGCCGGTTACCAACAACCTGCCCTTGGCGGCGCTGATCGTCGGGGCGCCGGCCATTGGCGGTGCGCTGTTTGTTGCCGATAAGCTGCTGGGTGACCGCGTGGCGCGCTTTGCCAGTGTGCAGTACGACGTAACCGGCCCTTGGCAGAATCCCAACATCAGTTTCGACAAGCCCTTTGAAAAACCTCAGTAAGCCCTGCTGGCATGCGGCCAACCGTGCAGTCTGCCGGTGAGGCTTGTAAGCTGGTGATACCGTCCTGCTTTGAGATACGACAGTCATGACCTTTGCGGTAATTCAGATGGTCAGTCAGGCCGATGTCCTTGCCAATCTGGCCCAGGCGCGGCAATTGCTGGAGCAGGCTGCTGCGCAGGGGGCGCGCCTGGCGGTGCTGCCGGAGAACTTCGCCGCCATGGGCCGGCGCGATCTGGCCAGCCTCGGGCAGGCCGAAGCGCAGGGCACGGGCCCGATTCTGCCGTGGCTGCGGCAGGCGGCACGGGACCTGGGTTTGTGGATCGTGGCGGGCACTTTGCCCTTGCCCCCGGATGACCAACCAGACGCTAAACCGCATGCCTGCTCCCTGCTGGTGGATGCGCAGGGGCAGCGTGTGGCGCGTTATGACAAGCTGCACCTGTTCGATGTGGATGTCAGCGACAGCCATGGCCGTTACCGCGAGTCGGATGACTATGCCTTTGGCAGGCAGGTGGTGGTAGCTGATACCCCGGTGGGGCGCATTGGTCTGAGCGTGTGCTATGACCTGCGGTTCCCGGAACTCTACAGCGCCCTGCGCGCGGCAGGTGCACAGCTGATCAGCGCGCCAGCAGCGTTCACGGCAGTGACTGGCGCAGCGCATTGGCAGGTGCTGACCCGCGCCCGTGCCATTGAAACGCAATGCTATGTACTGGCCGCCGGGCAGGGAGGCACGCATCCGGGCGGACGTCAGACCTTTGGTCATTCGGCGCTGGTCGATCCCTGGGGGCGCGTATTGGCTGAACTGCCCTACGGCCCAGGCGTGCTCGTGGCCGAGCGCGATGCCGACGAGCAGGCGGCGATCCGTCAGCGCATGCCGGTGGTGCGCCATAAACGATTTTTTGCAGCGGCCGAGTTGCGGCAGCCAGGTTTGGAGTAGTTATGAACAATATGTTGGTGTCCGTCAGTGAGCATCTGCTGGGTCCGGGTGGCCTGAGCATCGAGCATTTGCCAGGTGTGCTGGCCGAATTGGCCGGGCCGGGTATCGACGCGGCTGACCTGTATTTCCAGAGTCAGGTCTCGGAAACCTGGGCGCTGGAGGATGGCATCGTCAAGGAAGGCAGTTTCAACCTCGACCAGGGGGTCGGTGTGCGCGCTCAGTCTGGCGAGAAAACTGGGTTCGCCTACAGCAATGCGATTACCGCCGATGCTCTCAGTCAGGCGGCGCGCGCGGCACGCTCAATTGCCCGCGCTGGGCAAAATGGTCGCGTGCAAGCGTTCAGCAGTCCGTTGGTCAAGCCGCTGTATGCCCAGGACAACCCGCTGGATGTGCTCAGTCGCGCTGAGAAGGTCGAGCTGCTCAAACGCATCGATGTTGCCACTCGCGCCCTCGACCCGCGTATCAAGCAGGTGTCGGTCAGCCTGGCCGGGGTTTGGGATCGGATTCTCGTTGCCGCCAATGATGGCAGCCTGGGCGCGGACATTCGCCCGCTGGTGCGCTTCAACGTCAGTGTGATCGTCGAACAGAACGGCCGTCGTGAGCGCGGTGGCCATGGCGGCGGCGGGCGCACCGACTACCGTTATTTTCTGGAGCAGACCAGCAGCAACGAAGAGCGCGCCATGGGTTATGCCCGTGAGGCCCTGCGCCAGGCGTTGGTTAATCTGGAAGCGATTCCGGCGCCGGCCGGCAGCATGCCGGTGGTGATGGGGGCTGGGTGGTCCGGGGTGCTGCTGCACGAAGCCGTCGGTCATGGCCTGGAAGGCGATTTCAACCGCAAGGGCAGTTCGGCCTACAGCGGTCGAGTGGGTGAACAAGTGGCCTCCAGCCTGTGCACCATCGTCGACGACGGCACCCTGGCCGAGCGTCGCGGCTCGTTGAGCATGGATGACGAAGGCACTCAGACTCAGTGCACTACCCTGATCGAAAACGGCGTGCTCAAGGGCTACATGCAGGACAAACTGAATGCCCGCCTGATGGGCGTTGCTGCCACCGGCAATGGCCGGCGTGAATCTTATGCGCACCTGCCGATGCCGCGCATGACCAATACCTACATGCTGGCCGGCGAAAGCGATCCGGAAGAAATCATTCGCTCGGTGAAGAAGGGTATCTACTGCGCCAACCTGGGAGGTGGTCAGGTGGATATCACCAGTGGCAAGTTCGTGTTCTCCACCAGCGAGGCTTATCTGATCGAGGATGGCAAGATCACCGCGCCAGTCAAGGGCGCTACGTTGATCGGCAATGGTCCGGAAGCCATGAGCAAGGTGTCGATGGTCGGTAACGACCTGGCGCTGGACAGTGGTGTGGGCACGTGCGGCAAGGATGGTCAGTCGGTGCCAGTGGGGGTTGGCCAACCGACGCTGAAAATCGATGCGATCACCGTGGGTGGGACCGGTAGCTGAGGTGGATGGCTGAGCAGGCTGGAGCTGTTGGCTCCAGCCTGGCCGGAGCTAGCGCAGGCCGCGCTGGGTTTCGTCCAGCTCGCGGATGTACTTGAAGATTTTGCGTGAGGCGGCGGGTGCTTTGTTCTGGGCCAGTTCGTGTTGGGCCTGGCGGATCAGTTGGCGCAGGTGCTGGCGGTCGGCGTCGGCGTACTCGCCGACGAAGGCTTCCAGGGTGTCGTCGTTACCGTTGATCAAACGGTCGCGCCAACGCTCCAGGTTGTGAAAGCGCTCGTTGTACTGGCGGGTCGAGGCATCAAGCTGGTCGAGCAGGGTCAGGATGGCTTCAATGTCCTGATCGCGCATCAGGCGGCCGATAAACTGCACGTGGCGCTTTTTCGCCGCGTTGGCGGTGTGCTTGGGTGCTTCGGCAAGCGCGCGGCGCAGCTCGTCGGTCAGCGGCAGCTTGTTCAGCAGGTCGAGTTTCAGGGTAGTCAGGCGTTGCCCCAGATCCTGCAATGCATGCAGCTCGCGTTTGATCTGGGTTTTGCTCTTCTCGCCGGAGAAGTCGTCAAGGTATTCAGACATGGTGGCGGTCCAGTGGAAAACGCCGACATGATAGCAGCAAGTTTCCAGCTGTAAGCGGATGGCCTGTGAGGCGGCGCTGTACGGCTTATCGTTCAGGAGTGTTTATGAGTGCAGTAGAAAGCGTCGGACCCCAGGCGGTGCCGCAGTTACAGGCGCAGGTGGAACAGATTATTGCCGAAGCCAAAAAACAGGGCGCGAGTGCCTGCGAGGTGGCCGTATCGGTGGAGCAGGGCTTGTCCACCACGGTGCGTCAGGGTGAGGTGGAAACAGTTGAGTTCAACCGCGATCAGGGCTTCGGCATCACCCTGTATGTGGGACAGCGCAAAGGCTCGGCCAGCACCTCGGCGAGCGGTGAAGCGGCGATTCGCGAAACGGTCGCGGCGGCACTGGCAATTGCCAAGCATGCCTCCGAAGATGAATGCGCCGGTTTGGCTGATGCGGGTCTGATGGCTCGCGAGCTGCCGCAGCTGGATTTGTACCACGCCTGGTCGATCACTCCCGAGCAAGCCATTGAACAGGCGCTCAGTTGTGAGGCCGCCGCGTTTGCGGCAGATGGCCGGATCAAGAATGCCGACGGTACCACCCTCAACACTCATCAGGGTTGCCGGGTGTATGGCAACAGCCATGGCTTTGTCAGTGGTTATGCCAGCACGCGGCACAGCTTGAGTTGCGTGATGATTGCTGAGGATGGCGGGCAGATGCAGCGTGACTACTGGTATGACGTCAATCGCCAGGGCGAGTTGTTGGCGGATGCCGGCAGCATTGGTCGCCGCGCTGCAGAGCGTGCAGTCAGCCGTTTGGGCGCGCGCCCGGTGCCGACCTGCGAAGTGCCGGTGCTGTTCGCGGCCGAATTGGCTAGCGGGTTGTTTGGCAGCTTTCTTGCTGCGATTTCCGGCGGCAATCTGTACCGAAAATCATCGTTCCTTGAAGGTACGTTGGGTCAGCAGCTGTTTCCAAGCTGGCTGAAACTCGATGAGCGTCCACATATTCCGCGGGCACTCGGCAGTGCTGCCTTTGATGGCGACGGCCTGGCGACGTATGCCAAGTCCTTCGTCGAGCGTGGCGAGTTGCTTTCCTATGTGTTGGGCACTTATTCCGGGCGCAAGCTCGGCATGCCCAGTACGGCCAACGCCGGTGGCGTGCATAATCTGTTCGTCAGCCATGGTGATGAAGACCAAAAGGCCTTGCTCAAGCGCATGGGGCGCGGCCTGCTGGTTACCGAGTTGATGGGGCAGGGGCTGAATATGGTCACGGGCGATTATTCGCGCGGTGCGGGAGGTTACTGGGTGGAGAACGGTGAGATTCAGTTCCCGGTGCAGGAAGTCACCATCGCCGGCAATATGCGCGACATGTTCAGGCAGATTGTGGCCGTGGGAAATGACCTGGAACTGCGCAGCAATATCCGCACCGGCTCGGTGCTGATTGAGCGCATGACGGTGGCGGGTAGTTGAGTCCAGTGGCGTGAAAAAGGGGCTGTCGCTTAGGCGTTCAGCCCCTTTTTATTGCCTGCCATCCATAGTAGGCAAGCCTGCGGGCCGTCGCTTTGCGCTGTTAAAAATGTCTCCCGAACATTTTTATTGGCTGCGGTCTTACTCGCCTTCGTCGAAGTAGTTGTTGATCAGCTCGCTCAGGGCTTGCAGGGCGTCGGTATCCTGCTCGCCTTCGGTATACAGGTGCACAGCTGTGCCTTTGCCAGCGGCAAGCATCATTACGGCCATGATGCTCTTGCCGTCGACCAGGCTCTCCGGCGTGCGGCCCACTCTGACCTGGCACGGAAAACGCCCGGCGACGCCAACAAATTTGGCTGCTGCGCGGGCATGCAGGCCAAGCTTGTTGATAATGGTGATTTCGCAGGCAGGCATCGCGGCAATTCCTTAGCTGAGGTCGCGGTGGCGAATCTGAACATTTTTCAGGATGGGTTTGAGGGTCTCGCCCAGGCGGTTCGCCAGGTACACCGAGCGGTGATGACCACCGGTACAGCCAATCGCTACGGTGACATAGGCGCGGTTGCTGGCGGCAAAGCGCGGCAGCCATTTGGTCAGGTAAGCGAGGATGTCCTGGTACATGTCTTCGACGTCGGCCTGGGCCGAGAGATAGTCGACTACCGGCTGGTCGAGGCCGGAGAAATCGCGTAGATCAGGCTTCCAGTAGGGGTTGGGCAGGCAGCGCACATCGAATACCAGGTCAGCATCTACCGGCATGCCACGCTTGAAACCGAATGACTCAACCAGGAATGCAGTGCCCGGTTCGGGCTGGTTGAGCAGGCGCAGCTTGAGGCTGTCTCGCAGCTGATACAGGTTGAGGTGAGTGGTGTCGATCTTGAGGTCTGCCAGGTCGATAATGGGCCCGAGCAGCAGGCTTTCATCGGCAATGGCTTCAGCGAGCGAGCGATTCTGGTTGGTCAGCGGATGGCGCCGGCGCGTTTCCGAGAAGCGCTTGAGTAGGGTTTCTTCGTCGGCATCCAGGTAGATCACATCGCATTTGATATGCCGTGCGCGAACTTCTTCAAGCAGCTCAGGGAAGCGCTTGAGATGGCTTGGCAGGTTGCGCGCATCAATCGACACCGCCACCTGCGGATGCAGCAGCTCGGTGTGCAGCAGGGCGCGCTCGGCCAGTTCAGGCAACAGGCCAGCGGGGAGATTGTCGATGCAGTAGAAGCCGTTGTCCTCAAGTACATCGAGGGCGGTGCTCTTCCCGGAGCCGGAGCGACCGCTAACGATGATCAGGCGCATGCTCAGGCTCGGTTGAGTTGGCTTTGTACGTCCACGACCACCTGATACAGGGCTTCGCTGCTTTCGGCTTGGCGCAGGCTGGCACGTACATCGCTGCGATCGAGCATGCTGGCGATCTGCCGAAGCAGCTCCAGGTGAGCATCGGTTGCTGCTTCGGGCACTAGCAGGACAAACAGCAGGTCCACTGGCGCACCGTCGATGGCGTCGAAGTCTACGGCAGCGTCCAGGCGCAGCAAGGCGCTGATCGGCGCGGTGCAACCGGGCAGGCGGCAGTGCGGAATGGCGATGCCATTACCGAAACCGGTCGAGCCGAGTTTTTCTCGGGCAATCAGGCTTTCGAAGATATCTTGTCCATCCAGGTCAGGCAGCTCGCGCGCTACCAGGTTGGCAATCTGTTCGAGGACACGTTTTTTGCTGCCGCCCGGCACGTTCACCAGGGAACGGCCGGGGGTCAGGATAGTTTCAAGTCGGATCATAGGAGATAGACGATGTCAGCGGGCCATTGCACCCTGTTGACGTTCGAGCTGTTTTTCCTTGTGTTTGATGAGTTGTCGGTCGAGTTTGTCAGTCAGTAGATCGATGGCCGCGTACATATCGTCATGCTCGGCATTGGCGACGACTTCGCCACCGGCAACGTGCAAGGTCGCTTCGATTTTCTGTTTGAGTTTCTCGACCTCCATGATGACTTGCACATTGGTAATCTTGTCGAAGTGGCGCTCCAATCGGCCGAGTTTTTCGGCGATGTAGTCGCGCAGGGCGTCGGTCACATCCAGCTGATGTCCACTGATGTTGACTTGCATACCGCTTTCTCCTTGTTGCCGTGTGTAAGAGACAGGCAAAGGGCCTGCCGCCGGAACACTGTGGCGCGGAAGACGCTGACAGAGCTAGTCAGGCACATGCGCTGATTGCTAATAGGCAGTATGGCTGCTTTTGCAAAAAAGGCGTGGCCTGGGGTGTTTGGTCAGTGCTATCTGTCTTCCTTCTTTGTGCCGCCTTAGATCAATCGTTTGCGCTCACTGGAAGGCGCTATTCCGAGGGATTCACGGTACTTGGCGACCGTGCGGCGGGCTACTTGAATGCCCTGTGCCTCCAGTAAACCAGCGATCTTGCTGTCACTCAACGGCTTTTTCGCATTTTCCGCCGCGACCAGTTTTTTGATGATCGCGCGGATCGCAGTGGATGAGCATTCTCCACCTTCGGAGGTGCTGACGTGGCTGGAGAAGAAATACTTCAGTTCGTAAATGCCGCGTGGGGTGTGCATGAATTTTTGCGTGGTCACCCTTGAAATGGTCGATTCGTGCATGCCGACGGCTTCGGCAATATCATGCAGTACGAGCGGTTTCATCGCTTCGTCGCCGTAGTCGAGGAAGCCGCGTTGGTGTTCGACGATCTGCGTGGCGACTTTCATCAGGGTTTCGTTGCGGCTCTGCAGGCTCTTGATGAACCAGCGTGCTTCTTGCAGCTGGTTGCGCATAAAGGTGTTGTCGGCGCTGGAGTCAGCACGCTTGACGAAGCCGGCGTACTGCGCGTTGACCCGCAGGCGCGGCATGGCTTCCTGGTTCAGTTCTACCAGCCAGCGCTCGTTGTGCTTGCGCACGATTACATCGGGGACTACGTACTCGGGCTCGCTGGACTCGATCTGCGAGCCTGGGCGCGGGTTGAGGCTCTGGATCAGCTCGATAACCTGACGCAGCTCGTCTTCCTTGAGCTTCATGCGGCGCATCAGTTGGCTGTAGTCGCGGCTACCAAGCAGATCGAGGTAATCACTGGCCAGGCGCTGGGCTTCGCTCAGCCATGGGGTTTGGGCTGGTAATTGACGCAGTTGCAGGAGCAGGCATTCACCCAGGTTGCGCGCGGCAATACCGGCAGGTTCGAACTGCTGGATACGGTGCAGCACGGCCTCAACTTCGTCGAGCTCGATATCCAGTTCCGGATCGAAAGCATCGACCACTTCTTCCAGGCTTTCTTCGAGGTAGCCCTGATCATTGATGCAGTCGATCAGGGTGACGCCGATCAGGCGGTCCTTGTCTGACATCGGCACTAGATTGAGTTGCCAGAGCAAGTGGCTTTGCAGGCTTTCACCACTGGAGGTGCGGGTGGTGAAATCCCACTCGTCGTCATCACTGGCGCTGCTGGGCAGGCTGCTGGCGCTGGTCTGGTAGATGTCTTCCCAGGCAGTGTCTACGGGCAGCTCATTGGGGATGCGTTCGCCCCAATCGCCTTCTTCCAGGTTGTCCACCGTCTGTGTGGTTTCCTGAAAGCTGGTTTCCTGGTAGGGGGTGTCCTGCTGTTCACTGGAGCTGGCGCTCTCTGCGCCATCGGCCATGGGGTCCGAATTGTCGAAATCATCGCCGTCTTCCTGGCGTTCGAGCATCGGGTTGGACTCCAGGGCTTCCTGAATCTCTTGTTGCAGATCCAAGGTCGACAGTTGGAGTAGGCGGATGGCCTGTTGCAGCTGCGGTGTCATCGTCAGCTGCTGGCCCATCTTCAGGACTAGCGATGGTTTCATTGCAGACCTTATTTACCGGCGTCTGTGCGCAATCCACTACAGGGCGTTGTTAAAATCGCCACTAGGAAGCAAATTATATGCCTGACTTTTGGGGTTTTGCCTAGTCTTGGCTGCCGCAGGCCCGAGAAAAGCTGTGGTTACAGCTTGAACTCATGGCCTAGGTACACTTCTTTTACTGTCTGGTTGGCCAGGATTGCCTCTGCATCCCCTTCGGCGATCAGTTGACCGTCGTTGACGATATAGGCGGTTTCACAGATATCCAGTGTCTCACGCACGTTGTGGTCGGTGATCAGTACGCCGATGCCTTTGGCCTTGAGGTGGTGGATGATCTGTTTGATATCACCCACGGAAATCGGGTCGACACCGGCGAAGGGTTCGTCAAGCAGGATGAATTTTGGGTTGGTGGCTAGGGCGCGAGCGATTTCCACCCGGCGGCGCTCTCCCCCAGACAAACTCATGCCCAGGTTGTCGCGAATGTGGGTGATGTGGAACTCCTGCAATAGCCCCTCGAGCGCTTGTTGGCGCGCGCTGCTGTTGAGATCCTTGCGGGTTTCCAGGATGGCCATGATGTTGTCGGCCACGCTGAGTTTACGAAAGATCGAGGCTTCTTGGGGAAGGTAGCCAATTCCGGCGCGGGCGCGGCCATGCATGGGCTGATGGCTGACGTCGAGATCGTCGATCATCACGCGGCCCTGATCGGCCTGGACCAAACCGACGATCATGTAGAAACAGGTGGTCTTGCCGGCCCCATTGGGGCCAAGCAGGCCGACGATCTGCCCGCTGTCGATGTTCAGGCTGACGTCGCGCACGACCTGGCGGCCTTTGTAACTCTTGGCCAGGTGTTGGGCTTTCAATGTGGCCATTATTACTGCGCCTGTTGGTCGGCTGGTTTGTTCTTCGGCTGGATCACCATGTCGATGCGCGGACGTGGCGCAGTCACATTGGTGCCTGTGGCGCGGCCGGCGTTAACGATCTGGCGCTGGGTGTCATAGACGATTTTCTCGCCTTCGAAGGTGTTGCCTTCCTGAATCACCTTGGCTTGGTCGATCAGTACCACGCGCTCGTTGGCCATGAAGTACTGGATAGTCAGGCCGTAGGCCTTGACGATCTGCTTGTCGGCTGACGGCAGTTGTTCGTAATAGGCGGGCTGGCCGACGGAGGTAAATACCTCAACATCGCCTTGGGCACTCTGAGTAATGGTCACGGTGTCGCCGGTAACCTTCATGGTGCCTTGGGTGATGACTACGTCGCCGCGATAGACGGCCACGCCTTGTTTGTCATCGAGCTCGGCGCTGTCAGCCTGAATGCGAATCGGTTGTTCGCGGTCGGATGGCAAGGCCCAGGCGCTGGCGCTTCCAAGTGCCGCACTGAGGCTAAGTAGTAGGGGGAGGGTGTTAACGAGCCTCATGCTGACCTCTTACGTTGGACAGCAGGAGCATCCTGCCGTCATTCATGTACGCTTTCATTCCTTGTGCCGTGGTCACCCCATTGGCCGTGTCGATTCTAACGGCTTGCTGGGTCTGCGCATATTCCTTCTCGGGGAATACGGTCAGACGGCTGGTGGTGAGAATGGTCGGGCGACCTTTGGCGTCGGTGCGCTCGACACGCACCTTGTCGATCAGTTCGACCTCGACTCCGCCTGGTGAGACTTCGCCGCGTTCACTGCTGATTTTCCAGGGAAGTTCGCTGCCGCGAAACAGATTCATGTTCGGGGTTGTCATCAGGGTGATGTCACTGGCCTTGATGTGCTCGACCTTGTCGGCTGTCAGTTCGTAGTGCAGTTTGCCGTCAGCCTGGTACTGCACGGTATAGGTATTGTTGGCGTAGAAGTCGATGGCATTGTCGGTCGCCGTTGTTTGTGTCTGCTGGTTGAAACTATCTGGGTTGAGATTCCAGTAGCCGAGGGCTGCTACCAGCAGGGCTGCGCAGGCGAACAGCAGAACGTTGAGCGATTTACGGGGCATGGTTGGCCTATAGATAAGCGGCTTGAGCGGCTTCAAGGGTGCCTTGGGCGCGCATGATCAGTTCGCAGAACTCGCGTGCGGCCCCTTCACCGCCGCGGGCTTGGGTGATGCCATGGGCGTGTTGGCGGACAAAACCATTAGCGCTGGCAACGGCCATTCCCAGGCCGACACGGCGCATAACGGGGAGATCCGGCAGATCGTCACCCAGGTAGGCGACCTGGTCGTAGGTCAGGCCCAGTTCGCTGAGCAGTTCATCCAGCACCACCAGTTTGTCTTCGCGGCCCTGGTAAAGGTGTTGAATCCCGAGGTTTTGTGCGCGGCGCTCAACTACAGGGGTCTTGCGGCCGCTGATGATGGCGGTGTGGACGCCGGAGTTGATCAGCATCTTGATGCCGTGGCCGTCGAGGGTGTTGAAAGTCTTGAATTCGCTGCCGTCCACCAGGAAGTACAGTTTGCCGTCAGTCAGTACGCCGTCGACATCAAAGACTGCCAGTTTGATCGTCTGGGCGCGCTGCGTCAGTTCGGTATTTATCACGTCAGTGCTCATTACATCACTCCAGCGCGTAGCAAATCGTGCATGTTGAGCGCGCCAATTGGCTGATCCTGCTCATCCACCACGACCAGGGCGTTGATCTTGTGGTCTTCCATGATTTTCAGGGCTTCTGCTGCCAGCATGTGCGCCCGAGCAGTCTTGCCGTGACGGGTCATGACCTCGTCAATGGTCGCCTGGCGTACATCAATGCTGCGATCCAGGGTGCGGCGTAGATCGCCGTCGGTGAAAACGCCTGCCAGGCGGCCATCAGCCTCGGTTACTACGGTCATGCCCAGGCCTTTCTGGGTCATTTCCAATAGTGCGTCACGCAGTGAGGTGCCACGGCTAACCTGGGGCAGGTTGTTGCCGGTGTGCATCACGTTTTCTACCTTGAGCAGTAGGCGGCGGCCCAGGGCGCCACCTGGGTGGGAGAATGCGAAATCTTCGGCAGTGAAGCCGCGCGCCTCCAGAAGGGCGATGGCCAATGCGTCGCCAAGAACCAGCGAGGCTGTTGTGGAGGACGTCGGGGCCAGATTCAGTGGGCAGGCTTCCTGAGTGACGCGGGCGTCCAGATTGACTTCGGCAGCCTTGGCCAAAGGGGAGTCGGGATTGCCTGTCATGCTGATCAGGGTGATGCCCAGGCGTTTGATCAGTGGCAGCAGGGTGACGATTTCGGCTGTGGAGCCGGAGTTGGAGAGGGCCAGTACCACGTCGTCGCGGGTAATCATACCCATGTCGCCGTGGCTCGCCTCGGCGGGATGTACGAAAAAAGCCGTGGTGCCTGTGCTGGCCAGGGTGGCTGCAATCTTGTTGCCCACATGACCGGACTTACCCATCCCGACCACGACTACGCGGCCCTTACTGCCAAGAATCAGTTGGCAGGCGCGTACGAAGTCACCGTTGATGCGCTGCAGCAGGTCCTGTATCGCCTCAATTTCCAAGCGGATAGTGCGCTGCGCGGACTGAATCAGTTCGGTTGGCTGGCTCATTGAATCTCTGGGGCTGGGAGTAAAGCTGCCGATTATAACGGTAAAGGGGCGTCTGCCCAGTCTTTACCGTTGCAGGGCTGTGAGGCGCTTATCTTCCGCAACAAGTTCAATCTTGGGTGGCGTTGACCCTGGTGGTATAGTTCGCGCCCCATTTTCGGTACGTTCGACGATCAGTAGTGTCCTTTGTTCAGGGCGGTACGTCAGTCAGGCACGCGTTGAGCAAGGAGTCCAGATGAGCGCCGAGAGTCCGTACGCAGTTGAGCTGAAGCGTGTGAGCTTCAAGCGCGGCGAGCGGGATATTTTCAAAAGTGTCGATATTCAAATCCCGCGCGGCAAAGTGACCGGCATTATGGGGCCGTCTGGCTGCGGCAAGACCACCTTGTTGCGCCTGATCGCTGCTGAGCTCAAGCCCAGTGAGGGCGAGGTCTGGGTCAATGGTGTGAATTTACCGGGCTTGTCGCGTAGCGAGCTGTTTGACATGCGCAAGCAGATGGGTGTGCTGTTTCAGAGTGGTGCGCTGTTTACTGATCTGGATGTCTTCGAGAACGTCGCCTTTCCGCTGCGGGTGCATACCCAGCTGCCGGAAGAGATGATTCGCGACATCGTGCTGATGAAATTGCAGGCGGTGGGTCTGCGTGGTGCGCTGGACTTGATGCCTGACGAGCTTTCGGGTGGCATGAAGCGTCGTGTGGCGCTGGCACGGGCTATTGCTCTTGATCCGCAAATACTCATGTATGACGAACCGTTCGTCGGCCAGGACCCGATTGCCATGGGCGTGTTGGTGCGTCTTATTCGCCTGCTCAACGATGCACTAGGCATCACCAGTATCGTGGTGTCCCATGATCTGGCAGAAACCGCCAGCATCGCTGACTACATCTATGTAGTGGGGGATACCCAGGTGTTGGGGCAGGGCACGCCGGCTGAACTGATGGCTTCGGATAACCCGCGCGTGCGCCAGTTCATGCAAGGCACGCCAGATGGGCCGGTGCCCTTTCATTTTCCTGCGGCCAATTACCGCGACGACCTGCTGGGGGGCGCTGATGCGCAAGACGTCTGTGCTCGAGCGGGTGCGCCTGTTCGGTCGCGCTGGTATCGACGTGGTCGCTACATTGGGCCGCTCGGGGATTTTCCTGCTGCGCGCCTTGCTGGGGCGTGGTGCTACGGGCAACAGTTTTCAGTTGCTGATCAAACAGCTGTATTCGGTTGGGGTGATGTCCCTGGCCATTATTGTCGTATCGGGCATCTTTATCGGCATGGTGCTGTCGCTGCAGGGGTTCAGCATTTTGGCCAAGTATGGTTCTGAGCAGGCGGTGGGGCAGATGGTTGCCTTGACGTTGCTGCGTGAGCTGGGGCCGGTGGTGACCGCATTGCTGTTCGCTGGTCGTGCCGGCTCGGCGCTGACAGCGGAAATTGGCAACATGAAATCCACCGAGCAGTTGTCCAGTCTGGCGATGATCGGCGTGGATCCGCTCAAATACATTGTCGCTCCGCGTCTGTGGGCGGGGTTTATCTCAATGCCGCTGCTGGCGATGATCTTCAGCGTGGTCGGCATCTGGGGTGGGGCAATGGTCGCCGTCGACTGGCTCGGGGTCTATGAGGGCTCGTTCTGGGCCAATATGCAGAGCAGTGTTTCGTTTCGTGAAGATGTGCTCAATGGTGTGATCAAGAGCATGGTTTTCGCGTTTGTCGTGACCTGGATCGCCGTGTTCCAAGGGTATGACTGTGAGCCGACTTCGGAAGGGATTAGTCGTGCCACCACCAAGACGGTGGTGTACGCCTCGCTCGCCGTATTGGGGCTGGACTTCATTCTGACCGCTTTGATGTTTGGAGATTTTTGATGCAGAACCGCGCGCTGGAAGTGGGTGTCGGCTTGTTCCTGTTGGCCGGGTTGTTGGCCTTGTTGCTACTGGCCTTGCGCGTCAGCGGCCTGGCGGTGGGCAGCAGCGATAATACGTATAAGGTCTATGCGCACTTTGACAACATTGCCGGTCTGACTGTGAGGTCCAAGGTGACCATGGCGGGCGTCACGATTGGCAAGGTTACGGCCATTGATCTGGACCGTAACAGCTACATGGGGCGCGTCACCATGCAGTTGGATGATGCGGTGGACAATCTGCCGGCAGATTCCACCGCCTCGATTCTCACCGCCGGTCTGCTGGGTGAGAAATACATCGGAATTAGTGTGGGTGGTGAAGAGGAGGTGCTGCGTGAAGGCAGCACCATCCACGACACGCAGTCATCGCTGGTGCTGGAAGACCTGATTGGCAAGTTCCTGCTCAATTCGGTCAATAAAGACCAGGCCAACAAGTAAGAGGTATTGAAGATGCTCAGAACACTGCGAAACGGCTTGCTGGTTACCCTGGCTTTACTGTCCTGCTCGTTGCAGGCGGCGCCGGCAGCCCATGAGGTGGTGCAGCAGACCACCAGCACCCTGTTGGCTGACCTTAAAGCCAATAAAGAGCGTTACCGTACGGATCCAGGGGCGTTCTACAACGCACTGGACAGCATTCTCGGTCCGGTTGTGGATGTGGATGGGATTTCTCGCGGGGTGATGACCGTGCGCTATTCGCGTCAGGCATCGCCCGAGCAGATGCAGCGCTTTCAGGAAAACTTCAAGCGCAGCCTGATGCAGTTCTATGGCAACGCCCTGCTCGAATACAACAATCAGGATATCCGCGTACTGCCGGTGAGTGGTCAGCAGGATCCTGAGCGCACCTCGGTCAACATGGAAATCAAGGACGGTAATGGCACGGTGTATCCGCTGTCCTACACCATGGTCAGTCAGGACGGTGCCTGGAAAATGCGCAACGTGGTCATCAATGGCATCAACGTCGGTAAGTTGTTCCGCGACCAGTTTGCCCAGGCCATGCAGGACAATCGTAATGACTTGGACAAGGTGATCGACAACTGGGCCGAGACCGTTGCCAAGGCGCGGCAAGGGGCCAATGCCTCGTGAGTCAGGCGAATATCACTGAGGCTGCGCCCGGAGTTCTGCAACTGGTTGGCGTGCTGGATTACCTGAGTGCTCCAGCCTTACGCGAGCAGGGCGGAAGGCTGCTCAAGGCCAGTCAGGCCGCTGACTGCGTGATCGATTGCAGCGGTGTGGAAAAATCCAGCAGCGTCGGTGTGTCGCTGCTGTTGGCTTTTATGCGTGACGCCAGTGCCCACAGCAAGACGCTGAGCGTGCGTAACCTGCCCAACGATATGCGCGAAATCGCCAGTGTCTGCGGTTTGCTGGAAATTCTTCCGCTGCAAGCCTGATCACGGCTTCGGTCGGCGGCTGATAATGCGGGGTTCGCAGGCGGGGGGCTTTTTTGTATGATGCTCGACCCGCGAGCGTCAGCTCGGCAATCGTTAATTCATGCATTGATCGAGGTTGAGCATGCAAGCCTTAGAAGTAAAGAGTCTCCTTGAGGCTAAATTGCCGGATACCCAAGTGGAAGTCGAAGGCGAAGGCTGCAACTTTCAGCTGAACCTGATCAGTGACGAGCTGGCGGCCCTCAGCCCGGTCAAGCGCCAGCAACAGATTTACGCTCACCTCAACGCTTGGATCGCTGATGGCAGCATCCACGCCGTGAGTATGAAATTCTTCAGCCGTGCCGATTGGGCCGCGCGCTCCTAAACCGAGAGAATCATGGACAAACTGATTATTACCGGCGGTGTGCGCCTCGATGGCGAAATCCGCATTTCCGGGGCCAAGAACTCTGCCCTGCCGATTCTCGCCGCCACCCTGCTCGGTGACGCGCCGGTCACCATCTGCAATCTGCCGCACCTGCATGACATCACCACCATGATCGAACTGTTCGGTCGTATGGGGATCGAGCCGATCATCGACGAGAAGCTCAGCGTCGAAGTTGACGCGCGGGCGATCAAGACCCTGGTTGCACCCTATGAGCTGGTGAAAACCATGCGCGCCTCGATCCTGGTGCTCGGCCCGATGGTCGCGCGCTTCGGTTATGCCGAAGTGGCCCTGCCGGGTGGTTGCGCCATTGGCTCGCGTCCGGTCGATCTGCACATCCGTGGCCTGGAGGCCATGGGCGCGATCATTGATGTCGAAGCCGGCTACATCAAGGCCAAGGCCCCAGAAGGTGGCCTGCGTGGCGCGCACTTCTTCTTTGATACCGTCAGCGTGACCGGTACCGAAAACATCATGATGGCCGCGAGCCTGGCCAAGGGCCGCAGCGTGCTGGAAAACGCCGCTCGCGAGCCGGAAGTGGTTGACCTGGCCAACTGCCTGATTGCTATGGGCGCGAAAATCAGCGGTGCCGGCACGGATACCATCACTATCGATGGCGTTGAGCGCCTGCACGGTGCCCGTTTCAGCGTGATGCCTGACCGTATCGAAACCGGCACCTACCTGGTGGCGGCAGCGGCGACCGGTGGTCGGGTCAAGGTCAAGGACACCGATCCGACTACCCTGGAAGCAGTGCTGTCCAAGCTGCAGGAAGCCGGGGCGGAAATTACCTGTGGCAACGACTGGATCGAGCTGAACATGCACGGCAAACGGCCGAAAGCCGTCAACCTGCGCACCGCTCCGTACCCGGCGTTCCCCACCGACATGCAGGCACAGTTTATCGCCCTCAATGCGATTGCTGAGGGCACCGGCACGGTGATTGAAACCGTATTTGAAAACCGCTTTATGCACGTGCATGAAATGATCCGCATGGGGGCGCAGATCCAGGTTGAAGGCAACACCGCCATCGTCACTGGCGTTGAACCCCTCAAGGGCGCGCCTGTAATGGCCACCGACCTGCGTGCATCCGCCAGCCTGGTGATTTCGGCGCTGGTCGCCGAAGGTGACACCCTGATCGACCGCATCTACCACATTGACCGTGGTTACGAGTGCATCGAAGAGAAGCTGCAGCTGCTGGGGGCGAAGATTCGCCGCGTGCCGGGCTAAGACCATGCTGACCATTGCTCTTTCCAAAGGCCGGATTCTCGATGACACCCTGCCGCTGCTGGCCGCGGCGGGCATTGAACCGACCGAGAATCCGGATAAAAGTCGCAAGCTGATCATCCCCACCACCCTGGATGATGTACGCCTGCTGATCGTGCGTGCCACCGATGTGCCGACCTATGTTGAACACGGTGCGGCCGATCTCGGTGTGGCTGGCAAGGACGTGCTGATGGAATACGGTGGCCAGGGCCTGTACGAGCCGCTGGACCTGCGGATTGCCCAATGCAAGCTGATGACCGCCGGTGCTGTTGGCGCGCCCGAGCCGAAAGGCCGTCTGCGGGTAGCCACCAAGTTCGTCAATGTGGCCAAACGGTATTACGCCGAGCAGGGCCGCCAGGTCGACATCATCAAGCTGTATGGTTCGATGGAGTTGGCACCGCTGGTGGGGCTGGCCGACAAGATCATTGACGTGGTCGACACCGGCAACACCCTGCGCGCCAATGGTCTGGAAGCTCAGGAGTTGATCGCCATGATCAGCTCGCGGCTGATTGTCAACAAGGCGTCGATGAAGATGCAGCACGCGCGCATTCAGGCGTTGATCGACACCCTGCGCGATGCGGTTGAAGCGCGACATCCACGCTGAGTCTGATGGCCGTCCTGTGCGGCCTAGCCTATCCGCGTTATAGCCAAAATTCTCAGGTGCCCGCGCGGAGTGGTTGTTACTCTACGGGCGCTTGAGCATTTGCCAATCTAAGAGGCCCGCTATGACCGCTCCTATCGCTATTCGCCGACTCAATGCTGCTGACCAGGACTTTGCCCAGCATCTGGATCATCTGCTGAGCTGGGAAAGTGTCTCGGACGACGCGGTCAACCAGCGCGTGCTGGACATCATTAAAGTCGTGCGTGAGCGTGGCGATGCGGCGCTGGTCGAGTTCACCAAGCAGTTCGATGGGCTGGATGTCGCCTCGATGGCCGATCTGATCCTGCCGCGCGAGCGCCTGGAGCTGGCCCTGACCCGCATCACCGCCGAGCAGCGCAGCGCCCTGGAAAAGGCCGCCGAGCGCGTGCGCCTGTACCACGAGCGCCAGCGTCAGGACTCTTGGACCTACACCGAGGCCGACGGCACGGTGCTGGGGCAGAAAGTCACCCCGCTGGACCGCGCCGGCCTGTATGTGCCGGGCGGCAAAGCCTCCTACCCGTCTTCGGTGTTGATGAACGCCATTCCGGCCAAAGTCGCCGGCGTGCCGGAAGTGGTGATGGTGGTGCCGACCCCGCGTGGCGAGATCAATGAGATCGTTCTGGCTGCCGCCTGCATTGCCGGCGTTGATCGCGTGTTCACCATCGGCGGTGCGCAAGCCGTGGCCGCCTTGGCCTATGGCACCGAAAGCGTGCCTCCGGTGGACAAGATCGTCGGCCCGGGCAATATCTATGTCGCCACCGCCAAGCGCCACGTGTTCGGCAAGGTCGGTATCGACATGATCGCCGGACCGTCGGAAATTCTCGTGGTGTGTGACGGCCAGACCGATCCAGACTGGATCGCCATGGACCTGTTTTCCCAGGCCGAACACGATGAAGACGCGCAGTCGATTCTGGTGAGCCCAGATGCCGCCTTCCTTGATCGCGTCGCCGAAAGCATCGCCAGATTGCTGCCGACTCTGGAGCGTGAAACCATTGCGCGCACTTCACTGGAAGGCCGTGGCGCACTGATTCAGGTGGCCGACATGGCCCAGGCCATTGAGGTGGCCAACCGTATTGCGCCGGAGCACCTGGAGTTGTCGGTGGCGAACCCCGACGAGTACCTGCCGCTGATTCGTCACGCCGGTGCGATCTTTATGGGCCGCTACACCGCCGAGGCCCTGGGTGACTACTGCGCCGGCCCTAACCATGTGCTGCCGACCTCTGGCACAGCGCGCTATTCCTCGCCGCTGGGGGTGTATGACTTCCAGAAGCGCTCGTCGATCATTCATTGTTCGGCCGAGGGTGCGTCGGAGTTGGGTAAGGTCGCCAGCGTGCTGGCCCGTGGCGAGTCGCTGACCGCCCATGCCCGCAGCGCTGAATACCGCATCAAGAACTGAGTTTTCAGGGCGCGCCGCGCGCGCCTCACCCCAGAATCGAATTCGAGGAGAGAAGGGCAGATGAGCAAATTCTGGAGCCCCTTCGTCAAAGACCTGGTGCCTTATGTGCCGGGTGAGCAGCCGAAACTGGCCAAGCTGGTCAAGCTCAACACCAATGAAAACCCCTATGGCCCGTCGCCCAAGGCGATCGCCGCCATGCAGGCTGAGCTTAACGACAACCTGCGCCTGTACCCGGACCCCAATAGCGATCGCCTGAAGCAGGCAGTGGCCGATTATTACGGTGTGCAGACGGCTCAGGTGTTTGTCGGCAATGGTTCCGACGAGGTGCTGGCGCACGCTTTTCACGGCCTGTTCCAGCACGGCCAACCGCTGCTGTTTCCGGATATCAGCTACAGCTTCTATCCGGTGTATTGCGGCCTGTATGGCATCGACTTCGTGCAGGTGCCGCTGGACGAACAATTCCAGATTCGTGTGGAAGATTATGCTCGGCCCAACGGCGGCATTATTTTTCCCAACCCGAACGCACCGACCGGCTGTCCTCTGGCGCTGGCTGCCATCGAGCGCATGCTCCAGGCCAACCCGGATACCGTGCTGCTGGTAGACGAGGCCTATATCGATTTTGGCGGCGAGACGGCGATCAGTCTGGTGGATAAATACCCCAACCTGCTGGTTAGCCAGACGTTATCCAAGTCGCGCTCGCTGGCCGGGTTGCGGGTCGGTATCGCGGTCGGTCATCCTGACCTGATCGAAGCCTTGGAACGCATCAAGAACAGCTTCAACTCCTACCCGCTGGACCGTATGGCGATTGCCGGCGCGGCGGCGGCATTTGAGGACAAGGCGTACTTCAAGCAAACCTGCCAGCGGGTGATCGACAGCCGTGAGGCGGTGGTGGCAGGGCTGGAGCAGCTGGGCTTTGAGGTGCTGCCGTCGGCGGCGAACTTCGTGTTCGCCCGTCATCCGGGCAAAGATGCGGCCACCCTGGCGGCCGGCCTGCGCGAGCAGGGCGTGATCGTGCGTCACTTCAAGCAACAGCGGATTGCCCAGTTCCTGCGCATCACCATCGGCACGCTGGAGCAGAACCAGGCGCTGCTGGATGCCCTGCAAGGTCTGTAATTCGGTGCCATAAAAAAGCCGGAGCAGTGCTCCGGCTTTTTATTGCCTGTGATTTTTCAGTATGGGTTATTCGTGGTGCGCCTGGCCGAGGAAGGTCAGCGAGGTAAACAGGCCGCGCGTCTCGATATCCTTGTCGCCTTTGACGGGTAGGTCGATGGACGCGCTGATGATATTCAGCCCTTCGTTGCGTACCAGTACCTGGGCGCGGCCGTCGGCATCGGTGGTGGCGCTGACCTGGTGCGGCGCGCCACGGTAGTCACCGACCAGTTCGACCCCCTCAGCCGGCTGGCCATCCACCAGCACCCGCACCGCCAGCGGCTTGCCGGGGCCGACCTTGAGTGGGTCGACTTCCGGCAGGATAACCATCTTCAATTGATCCAGCTTCGGCAACGTGGCGCCTTCCTGGTAAATCGCCAGGCTGTACTTGAACGTGTGCAGCGACTCGGTCGAGTTCGGCACTTTGCTGCGGCCCTGATTGATCCACTGCTTGTCCGGGGTCAGTGACCAGGCGCCGTTATCCAGGGCTACGCCGAGCACCGCCGGGGTTTTCAGCGGTTGCAGGCGGGCGTGATCCTCAAGACGCTGAACGGTGACCGGGATCATCTTGCCGGCGCGGTCATAGGCCCAAGCGCCGCTGATCTTCTCGGCCTTGAAGGCGTTGTCCTCGGCACCGTGGCCGTAGATGGTTTCGATATGGCCGCGGCGTTGTTCGGTCCACAAACCGTGGGCCTGAGCTTGCCCGGCAAGCAGGGCGGCGAATAACACAGTGAGCAGGGCGGGTTTGGCAGTGCGCATACGGGTGTTCCTTGCGGGTTAGAGATTGAGGGTCAGGCTGAGGCTGAGGTTGCGTGGGTCACCGGGCATGACCCAGGCGCTGTTGAACGCGCGTTCGTAGTACTCGCGGTCGAACAGGTTGTTGAGGTTCAGGCCGACGCTTAGGTCCTCGCTGGCCTGATAGCGCGCGAGCAGGTCGACGGTGCTGTAGGCCGGTAATTCGAAGTCGCTGCCGGCTTGCCCCGAGCGATCCCCTACATAGTGGAAGGCGGCACCGATGTCCGAGCCGCGTAGGCCACCTTCCTGAAACTGATAGACCGTCATCAGGCTGCCACTGTGGCGGGCGACGCCGAGCAGCTGGCTGCCGACCGGCAGGCTGTTGTCTTCGGTCACTTCAGCATCGATAAAGGCGTAGGCGCCGATGATGCGCACGGCATCGCTGAGCTGGCCGCTGAACTGCATGTCCAGACCCTGGCTGCGCGCCTTGCCAGCGGCGATGCTGTTGCCGGGATTGGCCGGGTCGGCGGTCAGCACGTTTTCCTTGTCGATATGAAACAACGCGAGTGTCGCGCCCAGGCGGCTGTCGAGCAGGTCGAGCTTCAGCCCAGTTTCATAGCCCAGGCCCTTCTCCGGCTTGAACACCGTGCCCTGGCTGCTGATGCTGTTGGGCTTGAACGAGGTGGAGGCGTTGGCGAACACCCCGATCTGCGGCGTCAGTTGATAGAGCAGCCCTGCGCGCGCGGTGGCGACATCCTTGTTCTGCTCATTGCTGACCCGCGTGCTGCGGTTCAGTGCGGCCTGCTCGAAGCGCTCGAAGCGTGCGCCGATCAGGCCACTCAGGCGTTCGCTGAAGCTGATCTGATCCTGCAGGTTGAGGGCATAGCTCTCGGTGTGTTCGAAGAAATCGTTGGGATTGACGATGGCGGGCTTGGTCTGGCCGTACTGCGGTTGGTGGATGTTCTGGCCGTAGCCCAGGGTGGTCGCGCTTTGCGGGTACTTCTGGCTGTTGCGGTAGTTCTCGTACTCCAGGCCAGCGAGGGTCTGGTGCTGCCAGCTGCCGAGGTCGAAGCTGCCGTGCAGCTCGGCCTGGGTGATGCTGTCGTTCCATTCGAAGCTGCGCTGGCGATAGAAGCGCGTCAGGGTGTCGCCAACCAGGCGTGACGGCTCGGAGCTGTTGCCCTGCAGGCGACCCTGGGCGTAGTGGTTGGCCAGGCGCAGCTTCCAGCTGTCATTGAGGTGGCGCTCCAGGCTGACCTGCAGCATCTGGTTGTCGTTGCGGATGGTGCCGTCGTTCGGCTCGCCCATAAACGTGGAATCTTTCACCGCGCCCATGCGGTTGTTCACCGCCGGTATGCCACGGTCGAACACCGATTCGGTACGGCTGAACTCGCTCTCGACCAGTAGCAGGGTGTCGGCATCCAGCTGCCAGCTCAGCGACGGGCTGACGATCTGCCGTTCACTGCCGACATGGTCGCGAAAGCTCTGGTTGTCCTCGATCGCCAGGTTGACCCGTGACAGCAGGGTAGCGTCGTCATTCAGCGGGGTGTTGACGTCCAGGCTGCTGCGGTAGCGGTCCCAACTCCCGGCGCTGGCCTTGAGTTGGCTGAAAGCCTCGGCCTGCGGCTTCTTGCTGACGATATTGATCATGCCGCCTGGGTCGCCACGGCCATACAGGCTGGCGGCCGGGCCTTTGAGCACCTCAATACGTTCGATACCGGAGGCGTCCGGCGAGCTGTAGCTGCCGCGGTTGATGGCGAAGCCGTTCTTGTACAGCTCACCAGTGGTGAAACCGCGCACGCTGTAATTGAGGAAGGTCAGGCCGCCGAAATTGTTTTGCCTGGATACTCCGCCAGCAAAATCCAGGGCGCGGTCGATGCGCGGGGTGCCCAGGTCATCGAGCACCTGTGCCGGCACCACGCTGATGCTTTGCGCGATCTGCTCAATCGGCGTATCAGTGCGAGTCGCACTGGCCGAACGGGTGGCGCGATAACCCTGTACAGGGCCATCCGCCCGTTCCTGGCGTGCGGTGACGGTGGTGGCGGACAGCTCGACGGGGTTTTCTGCTGCTGCGGCAAAAGCGCTGGGGGTGATCAGGCAGGCAAGCAAAGCGTGGGTGGCGCGCAAGAGGTAATATCCTTCTACTGTATTAAATGTAATAACATAACATTAAAGTTGAGAGGAATTATCGATTGCGTTGTGCAAATTGAAAAAGAGTGAGAATTAGCTGCCGTTGACGGGCGGCCTAACGCCGATTTCTGCGGTCAGTTGCAGCGGTTTGCCGTTGCGCAGGATGTCGATGCGGATCTTCTCGCCGGGTTTGGCGCGGGCTACCTGGTTCATCGAGCGGCGGCCATCACCAGCGGCTTCACCGTCGATGCTGAGGATCAGGTCGCCGGGCTGTAGGCCGGCTTTCTGCGCCGGGCCATTACGGTAGATGCCGGCCACAACGATACCGGGCCGTCCGTCCAGCCCAAAGGATTCCGCCAGTTCCGGCGTCAACGGTTGCACCTCGATCCCCAGCCAGCCGCGAATCACCTGGCCGTGTTCGATGATTGCTTGCATCACTTCCATCGCCAGTTTTACCGGGATGGCAAAGCCGATGCCTTGTGATCCGCCGGACTTGGAGAAAATCGCGGTGTTGATGCCTACCAGGTTGCCGTAGGCATCCACCAGTGCGCCGCCGGAGTTGCCAGGGTTGATCGCCGCGTCGGTCTGGATGAAATCTTCGTAGGTGTTGAGGCCCAGCTGGTTGCGCCCGGTGGCGCTGATGATGCCCATGGTCACGGTCTGGCCGACGCCGAAGGGGTTGCCGATGGCCAGGGTCACATCGCCGATGCGGATATTGTCGGAGCGCCCGAGGATGATAAACGGCAGATCCTGCAGATCGATTTTCAGCACCGCGAGATCAGTCTCCGGGTCGCTGCCAATGATGCGAGCCAGGGTTTCACGCCCATCTTTCAGGGCCACGACGATCTGATCAGCACCCGCGACCACATGATTGTTGGTCAGCAGGTAGCCTTCCGGGCTCATGATTACTGCCGAGCCCAGGCTCGACTCCATGCGCCGTTGCTTGGGCAGGTTGTCACCGAAGAACTTGCGGAACTGCGGGTCCTCGAACAGTGGATGCGCCGGCTTGTTGACGAACTTGGTGGTGTACAGGTTAGCGACGGCCGGTGAGGCCAGGTTTACCGCGTCGGCGTAGGACACGGGGCCTTCCTGCATGCGGCTGTAGAACGGTGCCTGGCGCACGTGCACGTCCTGCCCCGGCAAACCGACCCACTGGGGGAAATACTGCATGATCAGCAGTGCCGACAGCACACCGACCAGCAGGGGCCAGCCGAGGAAACGCAGGGCCTTGAACATCGATCCAATCCTGAGGGTTGCCGGGGGCAGGTGCGCCCCTTAAGGTGCGCCATTATAGAGAGGTGGCTGCGAATAAAGCAGCGCCCGCACACCTGTTGATAAGGAAACCCTATGGCCATTGCCCTGGCGACCCTAGTGGAAGAAGCCGACCGCTACCTCAACGCGGCGCGAATCAGTGATTACTGCCCCAATGGCCTGCAGGTCGAGGGCCGGCCGCAGGTACGGCGCATCGTCAGTGGCGTGACCGCCAGCCAGGCGCTGGTCGATGCGGCCGTCGAGGCCGAAGCTGATGTGCTGTTGGTGCACCACGGCTATTTCTGGAAGGGCGAAAACCCCTGTGTCACCGGAATGAAGCGCCGCCGCCTACAGACCCTGCTGGCCAACGACATCAGCCTGCTGGCCTATCACCTGCCGCTGGATGTGCACCCCGACGTGGGCAACAACGTGCAGCTGGCCGCGCAGCTCGGTATTACCGTGGAAGGCCCGCTGGAGCCGGAAAATCCACGCACCGTCGGCCTGATCGGCTCCCTGGCTGAGGCCATGAGTCCGCGCGATTTCGCCCGCCATGTGCATCAGGTGCTGGGCCGTGAGCCGCTGCTGGTTGAGGGCGATGAAATGATTCGTCGAGTCGGTTGGTGCACGGGCGGTGGTCAGGGTTATATCGATCAGGCGATTGCCGCTGGGGTTGATCTGTACCTGACCGGTGAAGCCTCTGAACAGACTTTCCACAGCGCCCGGGAAAACGGCATCAGCTTTATCGCCGCCGGTCATCACGCCACCGAGCGTTATGGGGTGCAGGCGCTGGGTGATTATCTGGCGCGGCGCTTTGCCATTGAGCATCTTTTTATCGATTGCCCCAACCCAATCTGAGGCGCAATTACGGCCTTTCCTGTAGGTATAAAGCTAGATCGTTTCGATCTAACCGGGCTCCTGAATAGAAGAGGGTGCTGTGCTAGAGTGCGCCCTCGTCCACGGCCCGCCGGCCCAAATACATCGCATTTCGTGAGTAGCCATGCTCGATAAACTGACCCACCTGAAACAGCTGGAGGCGGAAAGTATCCACATCATTCGTGAAGTGGCCGCCGAATTCGATAACCCGGTGATGCTCTACTCCATCGGCAAAGACTCCGCCGTGATGCTGCACTTGGCCCGCAAGGCATTCTTCCCCGGCAAACTGCCGTTCCCGGTGTTGCACGTCGACACACGCTGGAAGTTTCAAGAGATGTATCGCTTCCGCGAGAAGATGGTCAACGAGTATGGTCTGGATCTGATCACCCACATCAACCCCGATGGTGTGGCGCAGGACATGAACCCCTTCACCTACGGCAGTGCCAAGCACACCGACGTGATGAAGACCGAGGGTCTCAAGCAGGCGCTTAACAAGTACGGCTTTGACGCCGCCTTCGGTGGCGCGCGCCGTGACGAAGAAAAGTCCCGCGCTAAAGAGCGTGTGTATTCCTTCCGCGACAGCAAGCACCGCTGGGACCCGAAGAACCAGCGCCCTGAACTGTGGAACGTGTACAACGGTAAGGTCAAGAAGGGTGAATCGATCCGTGTGTTCCCGCTGTCCAACTGGACTGAGCTGGACATCTGGCAGTACATCTATCTGGAGCAAATCCCGATCGTGCCGCTGTACTTCGCTGCCGAGCGTGAAGTGATCGAGAAGAATGGCACCCTGATCATGATCGACGACGAGCGCATCCTCGAGCACCTCTCGGACGAAGAGAAAGCCCGCATCACCAAGAAGATGGTGCGTTTCCGCACCCTCGGCTGCTACCCGCTGACCGGCGCGGTGGAGTCCACAGCCACCAGCCTCACTGACATCATCCAGGAAATGCTCCTGACCCGTACTTCCGAGCGCCAGGGTCGCGTTATTGACCACGATGCCGCCGGCTCGATGGAAGAGAAAAAACGTCAGGGGTACTTTTAATATGTCGCACCAATCCGATCTGATCAGCGAAGACATCCTCGCTTACCTGGCCCAGCACGAGCGTAAAGAACTGCTGCGCTTCCTCACCTGCGGCAACGTCGATGACGGCAAGAGCACCCTGATCGGGCGCCTGCTGCACGACTCCAAGATGATCTACGAAGACCATCTGGAAGCCATCAGCAAAGACTCGAAAAAAGTCGGCACCACCGGTGACGACATCGACCTGGCGTTGTTGGTCGACGGCCTGCAGGCCGAGCGTGAGCAAGGCATCACTATCGATGTGGCGTACCGCTATTTCAGCACCGCCAAGCGCAAATTCATCATTGCCGACACCCCCGGCCATGAGCAGTACACCCGCAACATGGCCACTGGCGCCTCCACCTGCGACCTGGCGATCATCCTGATCGACGCCCGTTACGGTGTGCAGACCCAGACCAAGCGCCACAGTTTTATCGCCAGCCTGCTGGGCATCAAGCACATCGTTGTGGCCATCAACAAGATGGACCTCAAGGGCTTCGATCAAGGCGTTTTCGAGCAGATCAAGGCCGACTACCTGAAGTTCGCCGAAGGTATTGCGCTCAAACCCACATCGCTGCATTTCGTGCCGATGTCGGCGCTCAAAGGCGATAACGTGGTGAACAAGAGCGAGCAGTCGCCTTGGTATGACGGCCAGTCGCTGATGGAAATTCTGGAAACCGTGGAGGTGGCCGGTGACCGTAACTTCACTGACCTGCGTTTCCCGGTGCAGTACGTCAACCGTCCGAACCTGAACTTCCGTGGCTTCGCCGGCACCCTGGCCAGCGGCATCGTGCGCAAGGGTGACGAAATCATTGCGCTTCCGTCGGGCAAGGGCAGCAAGGTCAAATCCATCGTCACCTTTGAAGGTGAACTGGAGCAGGCCGGTCCGGGCCAGGCGATCACCATCACCCTGGAAGACGAAATTGACGTCTCGCGCGGCGACATGCTGGTGCATGCCGACAGCCGCCCGCAGGTGGTCGACAGTTTCGACGCCATGCTGGTGTGGATGGCTGAAGAGCCGATGCTGCCGGGCAAGAAATACGACATCAAACGCGCCACCAGCTATGTGCCGGGTTCGATTGCCAGCATCACCCATCGGGTGGATGTGAACACCCTTGAAGAGGGCGCGGCGAGCAGCCTGCAACTCAATGAAATCGGCCAGGTACGCATCGCCCTTGACGCGCCGATTGCACTGGATGGCTACGCGCACAACCGCACCACCGGCTCGTTTATCGTCATTGACCGCCTGACCAACGGCACCGTGGGTGCCGGCATGATTATCGCCGAACCTGTTGAAGCAGGTGCGGGTGGCCATCACGGCAAGCTGGCCCATGTGTCCACCGAAGAGCGTGCCACGCGCTTCGGCCAGCGACCGGCCACCGTGCTGTTCAGCGGCCTGTCCGGCGCGGGCAAGAGCACCCTGGCCTACGCCGTGGAGCGCAAGCTGTTCGACATGGGCCGTGCGGTTTATGTGCTCGATGGCCAGAACCTGCGCCATGACCTGAACAAAGGTCTGCCGCAAGATCGCGCCGGGCGCACCGAAAACTGGCGACGCGCCGCTCATGTGGCGCGTCAGTTCAACGAAGCCGGTTTGCTGACTCTGGCCGCCTTCGTTGCTCCGGATGCCGAAGGCCGCGAGCAGGCCAAGGTGCTGATCGGTGCCGAGCGCCTGATCACTGTCTATGTGCAGGCGTCTCCGCAGGTCTGTGCTGAGCGTGATCCGCAGGGCTTGTACGCGGCGGGTGGTGACAACATCCCAGGCGAGTCCTTCCCGTACGACATCCCGCAGGGCGCTGACCTAGTGGTTGATACCCAATCCACGTCGGTGGATGACGGCGTCAAACTGGTGCTTGAACTGTTACGCAGTAAAGGTGCTATCTGATCGGCCGCCCTTAAAAAATCTGGGCAGATTTTGTGAAATCGCAGCCTGTCCCCGTTAAAAGCAAATACCCCGACTTGTCGGGGTATTTGCTTTTAACGGGGTGTTGAAAAAAGGGTTTCCCACCCCGTCAATTCCAGCTGCCAGCATGTTTATTACTCTCTTCAGGTTGTGCGGCTGTGTCGCAAAGGCTATTTGCGCTTGAGGGCTTTAAGTTGACGCAGCAAAACCCTTGCGTTGCCAAAAGTCCATTAGTTCAAGTTACTGAGCGTATGTTCGACAATAGATCATCATTTCAGGGTTGGTTTTTATGCACTGCTCCATGTGCTCAATGCCGCCTCATGGGCATGGCGTGAGGCTTTTCGGCGCTAAGCCTTAGTGCAGTGGGTTTTCAATGTACTGTACTGATGATTAGGGTGCGCCGCCTTGCAGTCGAGCTATTCTTTCCGTGGTTCTTTCCGTGGTTCTTTGCGTCGGTGCCGGTGAAAAGTTGTGAATTCAGGTTAATTAACCCTGAGGTGGCGTTAAATTGGTTTGCATCGTCTCTTTCGTGATCTACAGTTAATTTGCAGGCGAGAATTTCGGTTCATGATTTTTTGCTTTGCAATCAATGAATAATGACGTGAAGAAGAGTTGGGTTCTTCAGGCCTGTTAATTTTTTAATTACGAGGGTAAAGATAATGAGATTAGTTCCCTTTGCATTAGCAAGTATCGTACTGGCAGGGTTCGCTATAATCACTCAGGCCGCATCTAATGAGGGCATAATTAGTTTTGGTGGGTTAGATCGGTTAGGTTATAGTATCGATGGTGGTGGTGTTGGGCAGGTTGATAGTTATACCCTTAATATTTCTTCCGAAAATTTAAAGAATTTAAAGGGTGAAACTTTGTCAGTGATTAAAATCACAAGTGCCGATGGCCGCTATGATGGTGTTTTTGATCTTGGTTCAGTGAGCGTTAATGTTCAAGGCAAGCCGGTTCCTCTGGAAGCAGTTACTCCTGTTGAAGGCAGGGCTGGTATGCAGATTACTCTCGGTAGCAAAATTCCTGCGAGTTCTAATGTAGAAATTAAGATTTCTAATGTAAAGAATCCTACATCCGTAGGCGAATTTAAATTTGATGCTCATGTAGTAGGTGTGGGTAAACCGTTAAGACATTATGTTGGGAATTGGGTTCTATTGTTTGAATAAAAAAAATATGCCGGAAGTATAAATAAGGGCTGTTTAAGCAGCGGCTGTAAGGAACGAGTGGCAAAAAAAGCAGAGCTTTGTAGGCAGCAAATACAGATGCTTGTTGTGCTCAACCAGATCCGGGCACTGGCTTAGGTTTCTCCGGCAACTGATTTGGCATTCGCTGGCGTTTTGTATGGGTTGTAGCTGTGTTTCGGTATCCACCCTGTTCTCATAATTCTGTTCAATCCCAGTTAAAAACCAATGCCTCGTTTTTTCGGGGCATTTGCTTTTAACTGGGCCAGACTGCGCTTTCACTTAGTCTGGGTGGGCAATTATTTATGGCTGAGGTTCCGCGCTTCAGGGGTTCTGCCCCTCAAGCCGAAGTTTGCATCTAAGGTGCCCGGTGCATCTTCGGCTTTGGGTGGTAATCCTTGGGCATTTCATTTTTGGTCGGGGCGCTGGGGCCGTCGTTGCTTGTTGAGTGCGGACAGTAGGCTATAAGCGAACGCATTCAACAATAAAAAGCCCCGCCTAGTTTATTGCCTGTTTGTCAGCCGAAGCGGTTGAGGCCGCGGCTATTACTTGCTCTTCAAACCGTAGCTTTCATCGAGCATGCCTGGCACATCGGCGCTTTTCGGCGCGTAATCCTTGGGCATTTCATTGTTTTTTGGCGGCGTCAGGCGTTCGCGTTTTTCGCTGCTGTCATCAGCGTGCAGGGTGGCCAGCAGGCGTTGGCGAGTCAGCTCGTCGAGGGCCAGGCGGTTGGCTCCCTCGGACAGGTGCTCCTGCACGTCCTGATAGCTCTGGGTGAGCTTCTTCACCATGCTGGCGGTGGTGTTGAAGTGGCTGACCACTTCACTTTGGTAAGCGTCGAAGCGCTCCTGCATTTCATCCAGTTGGCGCTGGGTGCGGCTGGGCGCTGCATTGGGTGCCAGGCGAGCAATCAGGAAGCCAATGGCAATGCCTGCGACCAGGGTAATGGCGGGTAGCAACCAGGCGGTAAGCGTCTGTTCCACGAGTCCTTCCTCTCTAAACGGCTTTGCTTTACGTTAACGGCTCGAACCTGCGCTGTATACCGCAATGCAATGCCGAAACGATTACGGCGGTTCTGCGGCGCAGGCTGTCAGCTAGACGAGTCGACCCACTGCGAGGTCACGGAGTTCCCTGTTGCTCACCCGCGAAACCCCCATCACGATTGCCGGCCCCTGCGGCCTACTTGAGGCCCTCTGGCTGGACACCCCCGACGCCCGTGGCGTGGCGCTGATCTGCCACCCTAACCCGGTGCAGGGCGGCACCATGCTTAATAAAGTGGTCTCCACCCTGCAACGCACGGCCCGTGACTGTGGTCTGGCCACGTTGCGTTTCAATTACCGTGGTGTCGGTGCCAGCGCCGGCAGCCATGACATGGCCAGCGGTGAGGTGGACGATGCCGAGGCCGTGGCGAACTGGCTGCGTGCGCAGCACCCTGAATTGCCAATGACCCTGCTGGGCTTTTCCTTTGGTGGTTTTGTTGCCGCCGCGCTCGGAGCGCGCCTTGAGGCCCAGGGGTTAACGCTCGAAAAACTGTTTATGGTGGCCCCGGCGGTGCATCGTCTGATGGATGACACGCCACCGGCCAGTCATTGTCCGCTGGTCCTGATCCAGCCCGAAGACGACGAAGTGATCGACCCGCAGGTGGTTTACCAGTGGTCGGCAGCACTCGGGCGTGCCCATGAGCTGCTGAAAGTGGCAGAATGCGGCCACTTTTTTCACGGCAAGCTGACCGACCTGAAGGATTTGCTACTGCCGCGTCTCTGAACTGATTGAGCCTCAATAAGCGAACGTTATGACCACTCGTATCCTTACCGGCATCACCACCACCGGCACGCCGCACCTGGGCAACTACGCGGGTGCGATTCGCCCGGCCATCGTCGCCAGCCGCGCCGCCGATGCGGATTCGTTCTACTTTCTGGCCGACTACCACGCGTTGATCAAGTGCGATGAGCCAGCGCGCATCCAGCGTTCCCGTCTGGAAATCGCTGCCACCTGGCTGGCGCTGGGGCTGGATACCGACAAAGCCACCTTCTACCGCCAGTCGGATATCCCCGAGATTCCCGAGCTGTGCTGGTTGCTTACCTGTGTGGCCGGCAAGGGCTTGCTCAACCGTGCCCATGCCTACAAGGCCTCGGTGGACAAGAACGTCGAAGCCGGTGAAGACCCGGATGCGGGCATCACCATGGGCCTGTTCAGCTACCCGGTGCTGATGGCCGCAGACATTCTGATGTTCAACGCGCACAAGGTGCCGGTCGGTCGTGACCAGATTCAGCACGTGGAAATGGCCCGCGATATCGGCCAGCGCTTTAACCACTTGTTCGGTCAAGGTAAAGAGCTGTTCACCCTGCCCGAAGCGGTGATCGAGGAAGACGTGGCCACCTTGCCCGGCCTCGACGGCCGCAAGATGAGCAAAAGCTACGACAACACTATCCCGTTGTTTGGCAGTGCCAAGCAGCTCAAGGATGCCGTGGCGCGGATTGTGACCGACTCCAAGCTGCCAGGCGAGCCGAAAGACCCGGACAGCTCGCACCTGTTCACCCTCTATCAGGCCTTTGCTGCACCGACTCAGCAGGCGGATTTCCGCGCGGCGCTGGAAGGTGGCCTGGCCTGGGGCGAAGCCAAACAGGCGTTGTGCAACCTGCTGGAAGCCGAGCTGGGCGAAGCCCGCGAGCGTTATCACGCGCTGATCAGCAAACCGGCCGATCTGGAAGACATCCTCCTGGCCGGTGCCGCCAAGGCGCGCAAGATCGCCACGCCGTTTCTCGGCGAGCTGCGTGAGGCCGTGGGCCTGCGCTCGTTCCGCAGCCAGGCCGTCAACACGGCGGGCGAGAAGAAGAAAGCCGGCAAGAGTGCACGCTTTGTCAGCTTCCGCGATGACGACGGTAGCTTCCGTTTCCGCCTGCTCGATGCCACTGGCGAGCAACTGTTGCTGTCCAAGTCGTTTGCCGATGGCAAGGCGGCAGGCATGGTCAACAAGCGTCTGCAATCCGGTGAAGCATTGGATGTGCGCGAGCAGGACGGCGGCTTTGGCGTCTGGCTGGACGATGAATGCGTGGCGCAAAGCCTGGCATTCGCCGACAGCAGTGCCTGTCAGGCGGCTATGCAGCGCCTGCGTGAGACCTTGGCACCGCAGGATTAAGGTGTAGGTTGGGTTGAGGAGCAGCGCGACGAAGCCCAACGTTGCGTTTTTGTTGGGCTTCGCTGCGCTCAACGCCAACCTACCCGATTGCCAATCCACCGGGGCGTCGCTAAAGTGACGCCCCCGTTTTACTTGCCCGGCTAACGAGTTTATGACGCCCCTAGAACGCTACCAGGCTGACCTTAAACGCCCTGATTTCTTCCATGACGCTGCGCAGGAAACGGCGGTGCGTCATCTGCAGCGCCTGTATGACGACCTGATCGCCGCCGACAAGGGCAGCGCCGGCGTATTTGGCAAGCTGTTCGGCAAAAAGCCGCAGGGGCCGGTCAAAGGTCTTTATTTCTGGGGCGGCGTCGGGCGTGGCAAGACCTACCTGGTCGACACCTTCTTCGATGCGCTGCCCTTCGAGCGCAAGATGCGTACGCACTTCCACCGCTTTATGAAGCGTGTGCATGAAGAAATGCGCACCCTCAAGGGCGAAAAGAACCCGCTGACCCTCATCGCCAAGCGCTTTGCCGACGAGGCCAAGGTCATCTGCTTTGACGAGTTCTTTGTCAGTGACATTACCGACGCCATGATCCTCGCCACACTGATGGAAGAGCTGTTCAAGAACGGCGTCAGCCTGGTTGCTACCTCCAATATCGTGCCCGATGGCTTGTACAAGGACGGCCTGCAGCGCGCGCGCTTCCTGCCGGCGATTGCCCTGCTCAAGCAGCACACCGAGATCGTCAACGTCGACAGCGGTATTGATTACCGCCTGCGCGCCCTGGAACAGGCCGAGTTGTTCCATTGGCCGCTGGATGCCGCCGCCGAAGAAAGCCTGCAGAAGAGCTTTGTCAGCCTGTTGCCCGAGCACTGCGTGGTGCAGGAAAACGAGGCGTTGATGATCGAGAACCGTGCCATCGTCGCGCGCAAGGTCGGTGATGACGTGGCCTGGTTCGACTTCCGTGAACTGTGCGATGGCCCGCGTAGTCAGAACGACTACATCGAACTGGGTAAAATCTTCCATGCGGTGCTGCTGGCCAACGTCGAACAGATGAGTACTGCCAAGGACGACATGGCCCGACGTTTTATCAACCTGGTGGACGAGTTCTACGACCGCAACGTTAAGCTGATCATCTCCGCCGAGGTGGAGCTTAAAGACCTCTACACTGGCGGTCGTCTTACCTTCGAGTTCCAGCGCACGCTGAGTCGTCTGCTGGAAATGCAATCCCACGAGTTTCTCGCGCGGCCGCACAAGCCTTAACTCAACACGCGTACATTCGTACCTAAAAGCCCGGATCATTCCGGGCTTTGTAGTTGATGGCCGGCTGAAGACAGTCAGGCCGTCTGCGCCCAGGCAGGATAAACTCTGCGCCATCGACTTTTTTCTGCGGTTAGCCCTATGACCTTTGCCTCCCTCGGCCTGATCGAGCCTCTGCTGCGTACTCTCGACAGCCTCGATTACAAAACCCCCACCGCCGTGCAGGCGCAGGCCATCGTGCCAGTGCTCAAGGGCCGTGATCTGATGGCCGCCGCGCAAACCGGCACCGGCAAGACCGCCGGTTTTGCCCTGCCGGTGCTGCAACGGCTGATGATGGAAGGGCCGCAGGTGGCCAGTAATTCGGTGCGCGCGCTGGTGCTGGTGCCGACCCGTGAGCTGGCTGAGCAGGTGTTGCAGAGCTTTCTCACCTACGGTCAGCACTTGCCGCTGCGCAGCTACGCGGTGTATGGCGGGGTCAGCATCAACCCGCAGATGATGAAGCTGCGCAAAGGCGTGGATGTGCTGGTGGCCACCCCCGGCCGCTTGCTTGATCTGTACCGGCAGAACGCGGTGAAGTTCAATCAGGTGCAAACCCTGGTGCTGGATGAAGCCGATCGCATGCTCGACCTGGGCTTTGCCAGTGAGTTGGAAAATGTTTTTGTGGCGTTGCCGAAAAAGCGCCAGACCCTGCTGTTCTCCGCGACCTTCTCGGACGCCATTCGCGCCATGGCCGCGCTGATGCTCAACGACCCGCTGAGCATTGAGGTCAGCCCGCGCAACGCCGCCGCCAAATCGGTCAAGCAATGGCTGATCCCGGTGGACAAGAAACGCAAGAGCGAGCTGTTTCTGCACCTCTACCAGAGCAAGCGCTGGAGCCAGGCTCTGGTGTTTGTGAAAACCCGCAAGGGTGTTGATGAGCTGGAAGCCGAGCTGCAACGCCACGGCATCAGCGCCGACTCGATCCACGGCGACAAACCCCAGGCCACCCGTCAGCGTGCCCTGCAGCGCTTCAAGGACGGCGAGGTCAAGGTGCTGGTAGCCACCGATGTGGCGGCGCGTGGGCTGGACATCGACGACATGCCGTTGGTGGTCAACTTCGATCTGCCCATCGTGGCCGAAGACTATGTGCACCGCATCGGCCGTACCGGGCGTGCTGGCACTACCGGTCAGGCGGTGTCGCTGGTCTGCGCCGACGAAGTGCAACTGCTCTCGGCCATCGAAACCCTGACCCAACAAGTGCTGCAACGCATCGACGAACCCGACTTTATCCCCGACCACCGCGTGCCGCAGACCCTGCCTGGTGGTCAGGTGGTGAAAAAACCGAAGAAACCGAAGAAGCCAAAAGTCGTTGGCGGTGGCAAGGGCGGCAGCCTGGGGCGCTGGATGGAGGCCGACGAGCCAGCCGCCCCGGCGGTCAAGGCTGTGCGCAAGGTGCCCAGCTTTGGCGGTAAGCCGGCCAAGGGCGGCAGAAAACCCTAGGGTGGACAACGCGAAGCCTGTCCACTGCTGGGGCTAACTGTTCTGTGCAATCCGCCAGAGCACGCCGCTGGGGTCGATGATCACAAAGTCGCGCATGCCCCAGGGCTGATCCTGGGGCTGCACCAGACGCACGCCGAAGCGCTCGACCAGCTGCTCATCCAGCACCTTCTGCCACCAGGCCTCGACGTCTTCCACCAGCAGGTGCATGACGAAGTTATCCGCCTGCTCCTTGATGTAGAAATT
The DNA here is from genome assembly GCF_026625725.1 of Pseudomonas sp. SL4(2022). Lineage (NCBI taxonomy): Bacteria > Pseudomonadati > Pseudomonadota > Gammaproteobacteria > Pseudomonadales > Pseudomonadaceae > Pseudomonas > Pseudomonas sp. SL4(2022). Next base: position 760,915 of record NZ_CP113060.1, on the reverse strand, counting down.
CTGCAGCAAAAAAGCGCAGTGTTCGCCGTGGCTGAAATAAGCCAGGTCATCGCCGACCCAGCCGGGTTTGAAACCCAGAGCCTGGTAGAACGCCTGGCTCACGGCGAAGTCGCGGGCGGGTACGAAGGTTTTCAGTTCAACGCTGTGCAACATCGGATGGTTCCTGCGCGAGTGGTGTCGAGCAGGCTAATACGGTTGGGCCGGCCCTCTGCCGGAGCCTGGCGAGTAGAGATTAGCGGCTGGCCTGCGCTGCTTCCAGCTGCTTCTTGTGGGTGGCAGCGGCCGTCATGTCATAGATCACCACACAGATGTGTTCCACTGCGTTGCCCGAGCCGCCCAGTGGCAGCAGGGTGACGTTCTGGTACATAAAGTCTTCCTGGCCGGTGATCGGCTGGTAGTTCTTGAAGTGCATCAGGTAGGGATGTTGTTCCCACAGGCTGAAGGCGCGGGTGCCCAGTGCCACGACGGTATCGACCTTGCGCCGCAGCCAGGCTTCGTCGATTTCACTGAACAGGCTGAACAGGGTTTTGCCGTGCACCTCGTCCGGGCCCATGCCGGAATGGTTTTCCATAAAGCTGTTCCACACCTCAACCCGGTATTGGCGGTCGAGCACGATCACCCCGACATCAATGCACTGCACGATATCGAGCAGCCAGTGAACCTCTTTGATATCTATCTGTGCAGGCATGGCTTAACTCATCAGGTAGTTGAGCTTGTTAGTCAGGCGTTTGATCGAATCTTCGGTAAACAGCAGCAAGAGGTCGAAGTGAATGCTGTGGGCTTCCAGGCTGTAGCTCACTTCAATGGCCAGCGTCTTGCGCCAGCGTCGTTGGTTGAGGTGAATCAGCCGCTCGATGGATGAATGCTGGCCCAGCAATTGCGGGTGGCCCTGAGAAAAACGCACATCAATCTGCTCGGCAATCCCGGCCAGGCAGGCACCGGTGAGGATGCTGGCCAGGTCCAGCAGCATTTCCGAGGTCTGGGTGTCGTCCTTGGGTTGCCAGCCCAGCAGTTTCGCCATGTCGGCCACTTCCGAATCATGGAACAGCAGCAGCGCCTCGCCAGCAATGCCATCACCGATAAAGCCCTGGCACACCGCGCTCAGGCGTTCACCGCGCATGGCATCGGTAAGGGTCATGTGCAGCTCACTGACCTCGAAGATGTTCACCTGCGGCACCGGCAATTGCACAAATACGTGCAGCACCTTGGCCAGTAAAGCGGCGGCGCGGCCCATGGCGACGTTGGTGACCTCGCGCAGGGCATCGCGGAAGTTGACCTTCAACTCATCCAGTACGGCGGCCTGGGCGAGGGCGGTGGGGGTGGCCTTGGGGTCGAACAGGCCGAGTTCGAGCAGGGTGCTGCGCAGCGTATCGGGGTCGGCGGGTTTCTTGATAAAGGCCAGTGCGCCGAGTTCCTTGACCCGGCGTACGGCTTCGTCCTGAACGTCGCCGGACACCACCACCACTTTGCAGGCCAGGCCCTCGGCGCGCATGGCGGCGAGGGTTTCATAGCCGTCCAACACTGGCATGGTCAGGTCCAGCAGCATCACCTGGCCCAGCCCCTGGCGCAGGGCGGCCAGGGCCTCCTGACCGTTGGCAGCCTGGCTGATGGTCACCGGCCATTCGGGTGGCAGGGCGCGAATCAACTGCTTGCGCGCCATATTCGAGTCGTCGCAGACCACTAGTGGAATCACGGCTGGAGAGTACCTATGCGCGTGGAAGATCACCGCTCTATGACGGTTTTTCCAAAGCATAGTCGCTTGACGTGCGGCGTGGGGGCTTATCTGTGGTGTGACAGCCAGTTGAGCATGCCCTGGGCAGCGCGGCGGCCACTGGCAAAGCAGGTGGTCAGCAGATAGCCGCCGGTGGGCGCTTCCCAGTCAAGCATTTCCCCGGCGCAGAAGGTGCCAGGCAAGGCCTTGAGCATCAGCTGGCCGTCCATCTGTTCGAACGGCACGCCTCCGGCTGTGCTGATGGCTTCATCCAATGGCCGTGGACGTACCAGGGGGATCGGCAGGGCCTTGATTGCACTGGCCAGCTGTGCCGGATCATTGAAGGCTGCGGCGCTGGCCAGTTCCCGCAGCAGCGCCGCTTTGGCCCCGTCGATCCCGGCCTGGCGGTGCAGGTGTTTGGCCATGGACTGCGACCCGCGCGGTTTGCTCAGGGCCACCTGCAATTTGCTCAGCGGCGTTTGTGGTAACAGATCAAGGTGTACGGTGGCGCTGCCGTGCTGGTTGATCGTTTCACGAATAGCTGCCGACAGGGCGTAGACCAGGCTGCCTTCGAGGCCGCTGGTGGTAAGCACACACTCGCCCAGGCGCGGTGTTTCTCCGGGTAGGCTGAGGCTGACGTTCTTCAGCGGCGCGCCGGCGAACTTGTCGCGCAGAAACGCGCTCCAGGCCGTTACATCGAAGCCGCAGTTGCTGGCCTGCAAGGGCGCGATCGTTACGCCGCGGTCTTGCAACAGACTGACCCAGGCGCCATCCGAGCCCAGTCGTGCCCAGCTGGCGCCTCCCAGAGCCAGCAGGGTGGCGTCCGCTTTGATCAGGTGCTCGCCGGCAGGCGAGACGATCCGCAACGCGCCCTGATCATCCCAGCCTAGCCAACGATGGCGGGTGTGGATGTACATGCCCAGTTCACGCAGGCGCTTGAGCCAGGCGCGCAGCAGCGGCGCGGCTTTCATGTCGGTGGGGAAGACCCGGCCCGAGGTGCCGACAAAAGTGTCGATGCCAAGGTCGTGAATCCAGGCGCGCAGGGCCTCGGCATCGAAGTCCTGCAGCAGCTCGGTCACTTCTGCCTGGCGCGCGCCATAGCGGGCCACAAAGGCCGGCTTGGCTTCGGCATGGGTGATATTCATCCCGCCGACCCCGGCCAGGAGGAACTTGCGCCCCACCGAAGGCATGCCGTCGTAAAGGTCGACCTGCACACCGCCCAGGGCCAGCACTTCGGCCGCCATTAGCCCGGCGGGGCCGCCGCCGATAATGGCAACGCGAGAGGCAGGTGGTTGGTGGTTGTCGGTCATGGCGATATCGGGCGGGAATTAAGGGCGTGCATTCTAACCGAGGCCGCGTGCGCCTTGTCATTTGCCCCGGCTTCGGGCAGGGTCGCGGGGTGAATTTCTGACCGGAGCCCCTTTATGTCTGACCTCTACCCCAGCATCGACCCCGACGGCCTGATCGAATATTCGGTGGTCTACACCGACCGCTCTCTCAACCATATGTCGCAGTCGTTTCAGGGCGTGATGAAGGAGATTTCCAGCACCCTGAAGCAGGTTTACAACGCCCATGCCGTGGCCATCGTGCCCGGTAGCGGAACTTATGGCATGGAGGCCGTGGCGCGCCAGTTGGCCACCGGGCAGAAGTGCCTGGTGCTGCGCAACGGCTGGTTCAGCTACCGCTGGACGCAGATTTTTGAGATGGGGCAGATCCCCTCTGAGTCTATTGTGCTCAAGGCGCGCCCAGTTGCTGATGGCAGCCAGGCGGCGTTCACTCCGCCCCGGCTGGCGGATGTGCTGGCGGTGATCGCCTTGGAAAAACCGCAGGTGGTGTTCGCCCCGCACGTGGAGACCTCTTCCGGCATGATTCTGCCAGATGGCTACCTGCGCGCCGTGGCGGATGCTGTGCATGCGGTCGGCGGCCTGTTTGTGCTCGATTGCATCGCCTCCGGCACCCTCTGGGTGGACATGCAGGCCTGCGGCGTGGACGTGCTGATCAGCGCGCCGCAAAAAGGCTGGAGCGCTTCGCCGTGCTGCGCCCTGGTGATGCTCAGCGAAGCCGCCCAGGCCCGCGTCGAAGCCACGCAAAGCACCAGTTTTGCCTGCGACCTGAAGAAATGGTTGCAGATCATGCAGGCCTACGAGCAGGGCGGCCACGCCTACCACGCCACCATGCCCAGCGATGCCCTGGCGCGTTTTCGCGATGCCATGCGCGAGGCCGAAGCCATTGGTTTCGCTAAGGTGCGCGAGCAACAGCAGGAACTCGGTGAGCGGGTGCGCGCCTTGCTCGCCCGCAAAGGCTTCAAAAGCGTGGCCGCCGAAGGCTTCGAGGCTCCCGGCGTGGTGGTGTGCTACACCACCGACGCGAGCATCAAGAACGGCAGCAAATTCGCTGCCCAGGGCCTGCAGATCGCAGCGGGCGTGCCGTTGCAGTGCGATGAACCAGCGGATTTCCAGACCTTCCGCCTGGGCCTGTTCGGGTTGGACAAACTGGGCAATATCGAGCGCACCGTGGCGACCCTTGAGCAGGCGCTGGATAAGGTGTTGGCGGGTAGTTGAAATAAATAGGTGTTGCTGGACTTGATTAACCGTGCGGGTGAAATTTTGCTTGAGGAGAGGCTGATTTCTATCGTGGCCAAATCAGAAGTGACCATTACTGCACTGAAGGCAGTTAGGCGGTTGAACCTGAGCTCTTGGTGTATAGGTGCGGGCGCGATTCGTAATCTTGTTTGGGATCACCTGCACGGTTTTGAAGTGGCAACCAAGTCCGATGACATAGATGTCGTCTTTTATGACGCAAACGATCTTTCTCTGGAGTTGGAGCAGTCCTTAACATTGCAGTTGGACTTGTCCGAGCCTGAGTTTGCTTGGGATGTAGTTAACCAGGCGGCGGTTCATACTTGGATTCGGCCTCATCCCGGTAAAAAAATGATGCCGTTTCGTTCTCTAGCAGAAGGCGTAGCTTCATGGCCTGAGGTGGCTACATGCGTAGGCGTTACGCTTACGACATCAGGAAAGATTGAGGTTATTTCACCTCATGGCCTTATCGATCTTTTTGAAATGGTGATTCGCTGGAATCCAGAGCGCGTTCCGCGTGAGGTTTACGAGGAGCGCGTTGCTGATAAGCGTTTTTCTGAGCGCTGGCCAAGAGTCAAAGTTCTACCATGTCTTTAAGACTAAGTATTTCGATACCCATAAATCGTCTTTGCGTTACAGCTATGACTTCGGTCTATGGGTATCGCTGTGCTTGCGTGATCTGGCGGGTTAGCCGACCTTGACCGCCTGCAGCGTATAGCTCAATGGCAGCCTTTGCGGCTGGTTATCCAGCCGCCATTCACCATCCTCGCCCAGGCTCATCTGACCCGGTAGGGCTTCCCAGGGCAGGCTGGTGTGTTCTTCCAGTGCCGTCAGACGCATGCCGTGACGCAGCAGTGCGGTGATGATTTCGCCCAGGCCGTGGTTCCATTCGTGGGTGATGCTGGCGGTCAGCAGGGTGTCGGTTTCGACGTAGGTGTGCTCGTTATCCCAGACGGTGGGTTCGCTGTGTTCGAAATAGGGGTGGGCAAGCTGCAGGGCGTCCTCGCAGTCCTCGTCGAGCGCCATCAGCACCGGATGGGCTTCACGTAAGAACAGGCGTCCGCCGGGTTTTAGCAGGGCGGCGACATTGCGCGCCCAGTCATCGATCTGCGGTAGCCAGTTCAGTGCGCCGATGCCGGTGTAAATCAGGTCGAATGATTGCGCCCCGAGCACCTTGGCGGCGTCGTAGACCGAGGCTTCGACAAATTCGATGTGCTCACCGCAGCTGCTTGCCAGTTTGCTGGCTTGCGCCAATGAGGCGGCGGAGAAATCCAGGCCGCTCATCTGCGCGCCCAGACGGGCCAGCGACAGGGTGTCGGTGCCGATATGGCACTGCAGGTGCAGCGCGCGCAGGCCGTGGATATCGCCAAGGCGCGGCAGATCAAAGCGCACGACTTCGGATAAATGCGCGGGCGAGGTGATAAACAGCTGAACCTGGTAATCGGGCGACGCCGCATGCAAGGCGGCGCGCTCGTTCCAGTTGGCTTGGTTCAGGGCAAACGAGTCATCCATGACGGAACTCCATTCAATGTGTGGGGGAATGCGTATCCAGTGCGCTCAGTATGGCGTGGGCCGCCTTGATTCGGGCGGCGTTGGGGTAGTTCTTGTTGGCCAGCATGACCAGGCCGAGGTTCTGACTGGGAACAAACACCGCGTAGGCGCCGAAGCCGCGGGTTGAGCCGGTTTTATTGAACAGGCTGTCGCCTGGCGCTGTTTCCGGCGGTGCGAGGCGTTTAGCCGGTTGCGACTCCAGAGCCATGGCTGGGGAGTTGCCGGCTTGCAGGCGTTCCAGGCTGATCGGGTAGGGGTAACGCTCCCAGCCGAGGCCCTGGGTCATCTCGCCGACGCGGTAATAACCGGTGTGGGTGATGGCGATGGCGCGTTGCAGATCCTCGGTGAGACTGGCCGGATCAAGGTTGGCCTGGACAAAGCGCAGCATGTCCCGGGCGTTGGTTTTCACCCCGTAGGCTTCGGCGTCGAGCATGCCCGGCGTGACCCGCAGCGGCTGGTTGTCCTGGCTGTAGCCGTAGGCATAGCGCGGCAGCTGCGCCGTCGGCACCTGGATATAGCTTTGTGGCATGCCGAGCGCGGGGAACAGCGTGCCCTCCATCAGCGTGGGGAACGGCTGGCCCATGCTGCGCGCGGTGAGATGGCCGAGCAAGCCAATGCTGGGGTTGGAATAGCGCCGATGGCTGCCAGCGGCGTATTCAGGCTGCCACTGGCGGTAATAGGCGAGCAGGCTGGCCGGGTCGGTCACGCTGTCAGGGAACTGCAGCGGCAGCCCGCCAGCGCTGTAGGTGCCGAGGTTGAGCAAGCTGGCGTGTGCCAGCGGGCTGCCTTGCAGCTCGGGCCAGTGCTGGCCGGCGCTGTCGCTGAGGCTCAGTTTGCCGGTACTTTGCGCCAAGGCGGCGAGGGTGGCGGTGAGCGGTTTGCTCAGCGAGCCGATTTCAAACAGGGTGTCGCTGCTCACCGGCTGCTGGTCGTCCAGACGTGCCACACCATAGTTGAAGTAGTGCGCCTGGCCGTTGTGGGTGATCGCCACGGCCATGCCAGCGATGCCGTATTCCTGCATCACCGGGCGGATGGTTTCGTCTACCCGTGACTGCAATGTGTCGCCGGCGTGCGCGGCATTAGCGAATGCGAGAGCGGCAAGCAGTGCCGGCAGGGGGCTGAATTTTCCGTACATGCTGGGCGAATTCCTTGGTGGTGAAGATGCGCGATGTGACAGCGCTGATGGCTTTTTTATCCCAACCCGCGTGCCTGCCAGACCTTGGCGGCGCTGTGGTGCAGGATGCCGTGGCGTTTAGCCAGGGCATAACGGTCTTTGTCGTAACCGCCGCCAATCAGCCCGACCACCGGGATGTCGCGGCCCAGGCAGTGGTTGAGTAAGGCTTCGTCACGGGCGGCGATGCCGGCATCCGTCAGGTTGAGGTAGCCGAGGGCGTCGTGCTGGTGCACGTCGACACCGGCGTCATACAGCACGATATCCGGTTGATACAGCGGCAGCAGGTAATTGAGGGTGTCGTTGACCACCTTGAGGTAGTCGTCATCGCCCATACCGTTGGGCAGTGGAATATCCCAGTCACTGGCGGCTTTGCGCGCCGGGTAATTCTTCTCACAGTGCAGCGATACGGTGATCGCTTCCGGGGTGTTCTCCAGCAGGCGCGCGGTGCCGTCACCCTGGTGCACGTCGCAGTCGAAGATCAGCACGCGCTGGGCCTTGCCGCTGGCCAGCAGGTACTGACTGATCACTGCCAGGTCATTGAAGATGCAAAAGCCAGCCGGGTGATCGTAATGCGCATGGTGGGTGCCGCCGGCCAGGTGGCAGGCCAGACCGTGTTGCAGGGCTTGCTCAGCCGCCAGCAGCGAGCCGCCCACCGCCCGAATGGTGCGCTGGGCCAGGGCGGCGCTCCACGGCAAACCGAGGCGACGCTGCTCCTCATAGGCCAGTTCGCCGCTGGCGAAACGCTGGATATAAGCCGGGCAGTGGGCCAGGGCGAGTACGTCGGTGGGGCACAGTTCGGGGCGTAGCAGCTCGGCATCGGTGCTCAGGCCGCTGGCGACGAGGTGATCGTGCAGCAGGCGAAACTTCTCCATGGGGAAGCGATGGTTGGCCGGGAAGGGTGGGCTGTAGTCGTCGTGATAGACCAGCGGCAGGCGCATGGTGGCAGGCTCGGGCAGAGGTGGCCAAAGTATGGCGGCAGGTTCTGCTTGTGCTCAAGCCCGGCGCTCGATTGGCTAGAATGCTGCCATTATTGTCCACATCCATCTTTCAGTCGGGCCGACAAGCGTTGGCAAAGTCTTTACCATCTCGCCCCCCAGCCAGATGCGTTAACAGGAGAGTGTGCATGAGTCAGGTGTTGAATGAGTTGGTCGCCCTGCTGACCCTGGAAACCATCGAAGAGAATCTGTTTCGCGGCGTCAGTCAGGACCTCGGCTTTCGCCAGTTGTTCGGCGGCCAGGTGCTCGGTCAGTGCGTGTCGGCGGCCAGCCAGACGGTTGAGCCTGAGCGCCACGTGCACTCCATGCATGGCTATTTTTTACGCCCTGGCGATGCCGCGCTGCCGGTGGTCTATCAGGTCGATCGCGTGCGCGATGGCGGCAGTTTCAGCACGCGGCGGGTGACGGCGATCCAGAAGGGCAAACCGATCTTTACCTGCAGCGCCTCCTTTCAATTCGATGAAGAAGGCTTCCATCACCAGAACCCGATGCCGGATGTGCCAGGGCCGGATGAATTGAAGTCGGAAACCGAACTGGCCCGCCTGGTGGTCAATGCCTTGCCTGAGCGCATGCGCGAGCGGGCGATTAGCGACAAACCGATTGAAATCCGGCCGGTGACCCTGAGCAACCCGTTCGCGCCCAAGCCGTGCGACCCTGTCAAGCATGTGTGGTTTCGCGCCGCCGGTGAATTGCCGGATGAGCCGCAGCTGCACAAGTTGCTGCTGGCCTACGCCAGTGATTTCAATCTGCTGACCACCTCGATGCTCCCGCATGGCGTGTCGGTGTGGCAGAAGTTTATGCAGGTCGCCAGTCTCGACCATTCGCTGTGGTTCCATGGCAACCTGCGCATGGACGACTGGCTGCTGTACAGCATGGACAGCCCCTGGGCCGGTAACGCCCGTGGCTTCTCCCGTGGCAGCATCTTTAACCGCCAGGGCCAGTTGGTGGCCTCGGTGGCGCAGGAGGGCTTGACCCGAATCCGTGAGGATTGGAAATGAGACGCGAGGACTGGAAATGAGTCTGAGCGCGGCCCGCCATTGGGTGTTCGATATGGACGGCACCCTGACCCTGGCGGTGCACGATTTCGAGGCCATCAAGCGAGCGCTGGATATTCCACTGGCGGACGACATCCTCGGGCATCTGGCTGGGTTGCCGGAGGCCGTCGCGACCGCCAAGCATGCCTGGCTGCTGGAGCATGAGCGTGAATTGGCCCTGGCTTCGCAGCCCGCGCCAGGGGCGATTGAACTGGTGCGTGAATTGCGCGCGCGTGGTTGCCGTCTGGGCATCCTGACCCGCAATGCTCATGAGCTGGCGCTGCTGACCTTGCGCGCGATTGGCCTGGATGACTGTTTTGCCGTGCCTGACGTGATCGGCCGTGACGAAGCACCGCCCAAGCCTGATCCGGGCGGCTTGCTGCATTTCGCCCGAACCTGGCAGGTCGCGCCGAGCGAGTTGGTCATGGTCGGTGATTACCGCTTTGACCTGGAATGCGCCCGCGCCGTCGGGGCGCGCAGCGTGCTGGTCAACTTGCCGGAAAACCCCTGGCCGGAGTTGGCCGACCATTTCGCCGTGGATTGCCGGGCGTTAAACGGCCTGTTGTAGGGTGGGTCGGGGCGCGTAGCTGGCGCTCCGCTCATCCATCACCGGTGCCGCAATTGGTGGATGGATACTCAATGACCGCACCCTGACTCCAGATCCCTGAGGATCGGGCAGTCCGGACGGTCGTTGCCCTGGCAGCTGTCCATCAACTCCTTGAGCGTGTCGCGCAGGCCGCTGAGTTCGCCGATTTTGCGTTCCAGTTCGTTGATATGGGCAGCGGCCAGGGCTTTGACGTCGGCGCTGGCGCGTTGACGGTCTTGCCACAGAGCCAGTAGTTGGCTGACTTCGGCCAGGGAAAAGCCCAGGTCGCGTGAGCGTTTGATAAACGCCAGGCGATGCAGATCCTGCGGGCTGTATTGGCGATAGCCGCTGTCGCTGCGGCCGGCGGCGGGTAGCAGGTCGATGCTTTCGTAGTAGCGAATCATCTTGGCGCTCAGGCCGGTTTGCTGGGCGGCTTGGCCGATATTCATCCTGCATCTCCTGCCCTGTGGCTCATTTGTGGTCCTTGGGTTTCCAGGTTTTCAGCAGCAACGCATTGCTCACCACGCTGACGCTGGACAGCGCCATGGCGGCGCCGGCGAGCATCGGGTTAAGCAGGCCGGCGGCGGCCAGCGGAATACCGATCAGGTTATAGGCGAAGGCCCAGAACAGGTTCTGGCGGATCTTGCTGTAGGTGCGTCGGCTGATCTCCAGGGCGTCAGCCACCAGACGCGGGTCGCCGCGCATCAGGGTGATGCCAGCGGCGTGCATGGCCACATCGGTGCCGCTGCCCATGGCGATGCCGACATCAGCGGCGGCCAGCGCTGGCGCGTCGTTGATGCCGTCGCCGACCATGGCCACCACCGCGTGTTTTTCCAGCGCGCTGATGATCGCCGCCTTGTCCGCTGGTAGCACGTCGGCGTGCGCGGCACTGATGCCTAACGCTGCAGCCACGGCCTTGACGCTGCCGGGGTTGTCGCCGCTGATCAGGTGGCTGGCAATGCCTTGAGCGGTCAGCGCGGCGATGGCCTCGGCTGCGCCTGGTTTAAGTGTGTCGCCAAAGGCAAATAGGCCGAGCACCTGCGGTTGCGGCGCCAATTCCAGCAGCCAGGACAGGGTGCGGCCTTCGGCTTCCCAGGCCAGGGCGTCGGCGGCCAGTTCATCGTGGTGCAGGAAGTGTTCTTCCAGCAGGCGTTTGTTGCCCAGTGCCAGTTGCCGCTCGCCGATCTGCCCGGCGATACCGCGCCCGGCCAGCGCCTTGCTGTTGCTGACGTCGGCAAGGTGCAGCTGCTGCTCTGTGCACTGATCCAATACCGCTTTGGCCAGCGGATGTTCGCTGCCGCGTTGCAGGGCGCCGGCCAGTTGCAGCAGTTGAGTTGTGTCGCCATCGACCGCGCGCAGATGGGCGATGCGCGGCGCGCCAGAGGTCAGGGTGCCGGTTTTGTCGAAAGCCACCAGGGTTACCGAATGGGCGATTTCCAGGGCTTCGGCGTCTTTGATCAGGATGCCGTGGCGCGCCGCCACGCCGGTGCCGGCCATGATCGCCGTGGGCGTGGCCAGGCCGAGGGCGCAGGGGCAGGCGATGACCAGCACCGCCACGGCATTTAGCAGCGCGGTTTCGACATCCGCGCCAAGCAGCAGCCAGCCGAGCAGGGTGGCCAGAGCGATCAGCAGCACACTGGGCACGAAGACCTGGCTGACTTTATCCACCAGCTTCTGGATCGGCGCTTTCGCCGCCTGGGCATCTTCGACCAGGCGAATAATCCGCGACAGCACGGTTTCCGCGCCCAGGGCGGTGGTTTCCACCAGCAGGCGGCCTTCGCCGTTGATGGCCCCGGCGGTGACGCGGTCACCCGGCTGTTTGGGTTGCGGCAGGCTCTCGCCGCTGATCAGCGCTTCGTCTGCATGACTCTGGCCTTCGCGGACCAGGCCATCGACCGGGAAGCGTTCGCCGGGCTTGACCACGATGGTGTCGCCCAGTTGCAGCTCACCCAGCGCCACCCATTGCTCGACGCCATCCTGCAGACGTAAGGCGCGCTCCGGACGCAGCGCTTGCAGTGCGCGGATGGCGCTGCTGGTCTGGCGTTTGGCGCGGCGTTCCAGGTACTTGCCGAGCAGAATCAGTGTGATGATCACCGCCGAGGCTTCGAAATACAGATGCGGCATGCTGCCCGCCGGACTTATCGCCCATTGATACAGGCTCAACCCGTAAGCGGCGCTGGTGCCGATGGCCACCAGCTGGTCCATATTGCCGGCACGGGCGCGCAGAGCGCTCCAGGCCGCGCGGTAGAAGCGCGCGCCGAAGATAAATTGCACCGGCGTGGCCAGGGCGAACTGCAGCCAGGCTGGCAGCATCCAGTGCAGGCCGAAGGGGGCGACGAGCATGGGAATGACCAGCGGTACGGTCAGCACAATCGCCAGCAGCAGTGACCAGCGTTCGCGCTGCAGGGGCCGCTCGCCGGTGGGGTGTGTCTGGGGTGTATCGCCGAGCAGGCTGGCGCGGTAGCCGGCCTGGCTGACGGCCTGTAGCAGAACCTGGTGATCAGTGCCGCGCAGCACCTGTAACTGCGCACGCTCGCTGGCCAGGTTGACGCTTACCGAGAGCACGCCCGGTTGCTGCGTCAGGGCGCGTTCGATTCGGCCCGCGCAGCTGGCGCAGGTCATGCCGTCCAGACTTAGCTCCAGACGCTCGCTGGGCACCGCATAACCGGCCGCGCTGACGGCGTTGACCAGTTGTTCCAGGCTGCCCGCGGGCGCTTTGACGCGTGCCTGTTCACTGGCCAGGTTGATGCTGACACTGACGACATCGGCCACCTTGGCCAGGGCGCGCTCGACCCGCCCGGCACAGCTGGCGCAGGTCATGCCGGCAATCGGCAGGTCGAAGTGGATGAGGTTGGACATGCGCGATCCTCCATAGCAATTCCCGGCAGGATCAACCTTGCCACCTTGGCAAGGTCAAGTGCCAATGCATTCGCCTGCCACTCTGCATGTGTGCCTGCGGTGCGTTGCCGCATAACGGTTACAAGGCGCGCCCGGCAATTTTTAGGGCTTGACCTTCCCCCGTTGGCAAGGGGGACACTGTGCGCCTATTCCAGATGAGTAAGGTGATAACCGATGCAAGCAGCAAGCGTTCATACATTCCGGGTTGAAGGCATGACCTGTGCGCATTGCGTCAAGGCTGTGACTGACGCTGTGCTGGCGCGTGATGCGGCGGCTGAGGTGAAGGTGAAGCTGCAGGGCGGTGAAGTGCGAGTCAGCAGCAGCCTGCCCAGCGATCAGTTGATCATCGCCATTGCCGAAGCCGGTTATGGGGTCGGTTTGGCCTGATCCAGTAGTTCGGTGGCTGGCCAGTCGCAGATCAGGCCGCGAAAGCAGGCGTCGACCATGGGCGCGGTGTCGCTGAGCGGGTCGAACAGATTGGGGTCGCGCGACCAGTCGTAGAACAGGCCAATCAGCAGTGCATGCACGGTGCGAGCGGCCAGGCGCGGCGTCAGCCCGGGATGCAGGCGCAGGCGGACTGACGGCGTGTTGAACTGCTGTTCGCAGAGCGCGATAAACAGGTTGATAAAGGCCTCTTGGCGCTCTTCGGCCTCGCGCAGTTCTTCGGTGAACTCACACTTGCGCAGCAGGATGGTGAAGATACGTTTCTTCTGCGGCTCGCGGGCCAGGTTCTCGATGGCCTCGATACACAACTCGCGCAGGGTCTGCAGCGGGTCGTGCTCGGGGCAGCCGCGCATACGTTCGGCCAGCTGTTCCGGCGGCAGCCGCACCTGATTGAGCATGGCATTGAACAGGTCGGCCTTGTTGGCAAAGTGCCAATACACCGCACCGCGCGTTACCCCGGCATGCCGCGCAATGTGCTCCAGACTGGTGTGCGCCACGCCTTTTTCCAGGAACAGCGTTTCGGCAGCCTCGAGAATGGCGCGGCGGGTTTTTTCGGCGTCTTCTTTGGTTCGGCGCATGGCGGCAGGCGGATTTCTGGCTAGGCTCAAACGCGAAGTGTAATGAATCGAGGGGCAATATTCTATTTACAAACACTTGTGTATGTAACTAGCATTGCCAGTCTCAAATGTTGCGCCCTGCGTGTTCTCGGAGACATTCATGCTTTTTGCCCGTCATATGCCGGTCGTTGCCGGCTCCCTGTTGCTCGCTACCCTGGCTTCCTCACTGCATGCTGCTGATGCACCGCCGGCTCCCGAAGTTGTTGTGGAAATCGTTCAAGCTGCATCATTGCCCTTGGAGCTGGAATATTCCGCACGTACGGCAGGCTTTCGTGAAGTTCAAGTGCGCGCTCAGGTCAGCGGCATCCTGCAGGAGCGTACTTACCTGGAAGGCAGCCAGGTCAAACAGGGCCAGGTGATGTTCCGTATCGACTCGCGTACCTATCAGGCGGCGTTGAGCCGGGCCAAAGGCGCGCTGGCGCAGGAGCAGGCGCGCTACCGGCAGACCGAACGTGACCTCAAGCGTATCCGTGAGCTGCAGAAGAAAGGGTTTGCCAGCGAAAGCGAACTGGACAATGCCGTCTCCAACTTCGAGCAGAGCAAAGCGAACATCCAGGCGGCCGAGGCCGAGGTGCAGTCCAAACAGATCGACCTCGATTACACCACGGTGAAAGCCCCAATTTCAGGAATCACCAGCAAGGAAACCGTGTCCGAGGGCAGTCTGGTGGTTGCCGGCGACCCGAGTGCCAGCCTGCTGAGCAATATCACTCAGCTGGACCCGATCTACGTCAACTTCGCCGCCCCGGATTCCGATGTGGAAAGCGTGCGCAGCGGCCTGCAGAACGGCAGCCTGGTGCTGCCGGAAGACGGCAAGATGAGCGTGCAGATCAAACTCGGCGACGGCAGTGTCTATCCGCTGGAAGGTAAAGTCGATTTCACCGACAGCCTGGTTGACCGTGGTACGGGCACCGTCAGTGCCCGCGCTGTCGTGCCTAACCCGGATCAGAAGTTGCTGCCGGGCCAGTTTGTTCGCGTGCAGGTCAGGGGGCTGAGCATTCCCAACGCCATGACCCTGCCGGAGCGGGCGATTGCTCAGGGGCCGGGCGGCACTTTCGTCTACGTAGTCGATGAGGGCGGCGTGGCGCGCATGCGTCAGGTCACCACCGGGCACACCGCCAAGGGTCGCTGGGTGATTGTGTCTGGCATAAGCGCCGGTGAACGGGTGATTGTCGAGGGCCTGCCCAAGGTGCGCCCGGATACGCCGGTAAAAGTTGCCGCCCCAGCCGCCAGCCAATCTTAAGGAGCGCCCCCGGTGATCTCACGCTTCTTTATCGACCGCCCGGTATTTGCCGCGGTCATCTCGATCATCATCGTGCTGGCGGGCCTGATGGCCATGCGCACGCTGCCGATCGCTCAGTACCCACAGATCCTTCCGCCGCAGGTGTCGGTCAGCGCCAGCTATGCCGGCGCCAGTGCCCAGGTGATTGCCGAGACCGTGGCTGCGCCGCTGGAGCAGTCGATCAACGGCGTGGAGGGGATGATTTACCAGCAGTCCAACTCCGGCGGCAACTCGATGAGCCTGTCGGTGTACTTCGAGGTGGGGCGTGACCCCGACCAGGCCACCATCGACGTCAACAACCGGGTGCAGGCTGCCCTGGCCAAATTGCCGGAAGAGGTGCGCCGGCAGGGCGTCAAGGTGCAGAAGAAGTCCTCGGACATTCTTCAGGTGGTGACCCTGTATTCGCCGGATGGCTCGCGCGACCCTGTTTATATCAGCAACTACGCGCTGATCAACGTGATCGACGAACTCAAGCGCCTGCCGGGCGTGGGCGATGTCAGTCAGTTCGGCTCGAAAGACTATTCCATGCGCATCTGGCTGCGCCCGGACAAGCTGGCACAGTACAACCTGACGCCGACCGATGTGGTCAATTCAATCCGCGAGCAGAACTCACAGTTCGCCGCTGGCAGCTTCGGCCAGCAGCCACTCAAGCAGGAGCAGGATTTCACCTATACCGTGACCACCCAGGGTCGTTTCACCGACCCTAAAGAATTCGAGAATGTGATTCTGCGTACCGATGAAACCGGCGCCAGCCTGTTGCTCAAGGATGTTGCACGGATCGAACTGGGTGCCCAGGACTACTCGCTGATGACCTCGCTCAATGGTCAGCAGAATGCCGCCTTCGGTGTCTACCTGCAGCCCGGCGCGAATGCTCTGAATACTGCTGAGGCCGTGAGCACAACGCTGGAGCGGCTGTCGAAGAACTTCCCCAGCGGCATGACCTACAAAGTGCCGTACGACACCACCAAATTCGTGCAGGTGTCGATTGAAGAGGTGATCCATACCTTCTTCGAGGCACTGGTGCTGGTGGTGCTGGTGGTGTTTATCTTCCTGCAGAACTGGCGCGCTACGCTTATCCCGGTGCTGGCCATTCCCGTTTCGCTGGTCGGTACGTTCGCCGGGATGTACATGCTTGGTTTTTCGATCAACCTGTTGACGTTGTTCGGCATGGTGCTGGCCATCGGCATCGTGGTGGACGATGCGATTGTGGTGATTGAGAACGTTGAGCGGGTGATGGCCACTGACAAGATCGGCCCGCGTGAGGCGACCATCAAGGCCATGGAGGAAGTCACCGGGCCGATCATCGCCATTGTGTTGGTACTGTGTGCGGTCTTTGTGCCAGTGGGCTTCCTCGGCGGTCTGGCGGGGGAGATGTATAAACAGTTCGCCATCACCATTGCCGTATCGGTGGTGATCTCCGGTATCGTCGCCCTGACCCTGAGTCCGGCGCTTTGCGCCTTGTTGCTCAAACCCGGGCATCACGAGCCGGCTGCGCCATTCCGCGCCTTCAACCGGGTGTTCGACAAGTTGACCGATGGCTACACCGCGGGTGTGCGCTTCTTCCTCAAACGTTCGGCGGTCGGCCTGCTGCTGTTCGGTGCGATGATCGCGGTGATGGTGCTGCTGTTCAACCGAGTGCCCAGTTCCCTGGTGCCCAATGAAGACCAGGGCTATGTGATCAATGCCTACTTCCTGCCACCGGCCGCGTCGTTGACCCGCACTGAGAAGCTGACCGGCGACGTGACGCAGCAGTTAATGAAGCACCCCGCCGTGCAGGATGTGGTGACGTTTGCCGGTTTTGACGTGCTGACCTTTGGTACTCGCAGCAGTGCGGGGGTGTCGTTCGTACCCCTGAAAGACTGGAGTGAGCGCACCACGCCAGAATTGGATGCACGCAACCTCACTGGCCAGTTCATGGGCATGGGGGCTGCACAGAAGGACGGTGTGGTCCTCAGCTTCAACCCGCCGCCCATTACCGGTATGAGCACCACCGGCGGGTTTGAGGGCTTTATCCAGGACCGTAGTGGCGGCACGACCGCGCAACTGGCGGGCAAGGTGCAGGCTTTTCTCGCCGCAGCGGCAAAGCGTCCTGAGCTGGCCGGCGTGCAGAGCACCTTCAGCGCCAATGTGCCGCAGTACTTTATCGACCTTGACCGTACCAAGGCGCGTGCTCTGGGCGTACCGGTGAACGATGTGTTCACTGCCATGCAAGCCACGTTCGGCAGTTATTACGTCAACGATTTCAGTCTGTATGGCCGCACCTTCCAGGTCAGCCTGCAGGCCGAAGCAGAGTTTCGCAGCAAGCCGGAAGACCTGTCTCAGGTCTATGTGCGCGCAGCCAGCGGTGAATTGGTGTCGCTGGCCAGCCTGGTTAAGGTCGAGCGCATCCTCGGGCCGGATACCTATGCTCGCTTCAACGTTTACCCGGCGGCGAAGATCCTCGGCGGACCGGCGCCCGGTTATAGCTCGGGGCAGGCCCTGAGCGCGATTCAGGAAGTGGCAGATGAAGTGTTGGGCAGTGATTACAGCATTGGTTGGACCGGTTCGGCCTTCCAGGAAATCGCTACCCAAGGGTCGGGCAGCAGTGCCTTTATCTTCGGTCTGATCATGGTGTTCCTGATCCTCGCCGCCCAGTACGAGCGCTGGACCCTGCCGTTGGCGGTGGTTACAGCGGTGCCGTTTGCGGTGTTCGGGGCGATTCTCGCGGTGTGGCTGCGCGGCATCGAGAACGACCTGTACTTCCAGGTCGGCCTGGTTACGCTGATCGGTCTGGCGGCGAAGAACGCCATCCTTATCGTCGAGTTCGCCGTGCTCTGCCGGCACCAGGGGATGGGGATCTTCGAGTCGGCATTGGAGGCGGCACGGCTGCGCTTCCGGCCGATCATCATGACCTCGCTGGCGTTCATTCTCGGTGTCGTACCACTGGCGATCAGCTCCGGCGCAGGTTCGGCCAGTCGTCACTCGATTGGTACCGGGGTGATCGGCGGCATGCTGGCCGCGACCTTCCTGGCGATCTTCCTGATTCCGATGTTCTACCTGTTGGTGGAGTCGCTGGCGGCCAAACTCGGCAAAAGCCGGAAAAAAGCCGATTTGCCGGCGTGACCACGTAAGGGCAAACCGTAGCCCGGATGCACGCCGGGAGCGCTTTGTCAGCTTGCCGTAGCTTGGGGCTTATCCGGGCTACGGCGGCTCCATCTGTTATTTCATTTCTGGACCCCCATGCCGTTACGTCTTTTGCTGATTCTTGGCGCGCTAAGCGCCTTTGGCCCGCTGGCCATCGATTTCTACCTGCCGAGCTTCCCGACCCTGGCGCGCGCGTTCTCTACCGATGTGGAGCATGTGCAGCTGTCGTTGGCCGCCTACTTTGCCGGTCTGGCCATCGGTCAACTGGCCTATGGTCCACTGGCCGACCGCTTTGGTCGGCGCAAACCATTGTTGGTCGGGGTGTTGCTGTTCAGTCTGGCGTCACTGGCCTGTGCGCTGGCACCAAGTCTTGAGTGGTTGATTGCTGCACGGTTTGTCCAGGCCTTGGGTGGTTGCGCCGGGATGGTGATTTCGCGAGCGGTGGTGCGCGATCTGTGTGACCCGATCAGTTCGGCCAAGGTATTTTCCCAGCTGATGCTGGTGATGGGCCTGGCGCCGATTCTTGCGCCGCTGGGCGGGGGGCTGCTGCTCAGTACGCTGGGTTGGCCGTCGATTTTTGTCTGTCTGACCCTGTTCAGCTTTATCTGTCTGTTGGCGGTGGCTCAATGGCTGCCGGAAACCCTGGCCAAGGAGGCGCCGCCTGCACCTTTGCGCGGCGCGTTGGGCGAGTACAAGCGGCTGTTTACTGATCTGCCGTTTCTCGGTTACGCGCTGACCGGAGGTTGTGCGATTGCCGGGATGTTTGCCTATATCGCCGGTTCACCGTTCGTATTCATCGAGCTGTATGGCATACCTGCCGAGCATTATGGCTGGCTGTTCGGCAGCAATGCCCTGGGCTTTATTCTGGTGGCGCAGCTGAATGCCTGGCTGGTGGCGCGGCATGGCCCATCCTACTGGTTGGGTAAGACCGTGTGGTTCTACCTGGCGTGTGGCCTGGCGCTGCTGCTGGTGGCACTGGCCAAACCACAAGCCTTGTGGCCGCTGCTGATTCCACTGTTTGGCTGTATTGCCAGCCTGGGCATTCTTCTGCCCAATGCTTCGGCCTGCGCCATGGCCGGGCAGGGTAGCCATGCCGGCAGCGCATCGGCGCTGCTGGGCAGTCTTCAGTTCGTTATTGCCGCCAGTGCCGCCGCTATGGTCGGCGTGCTGCATGACGGCACGGCCTGGCCGGTTGCGGTGGTGATTTTCAGCTGCGGCCTCTTGGTAGTAGGGTTTTCGCTGTTTACTCGTTGGGTGAGTGCCGAGCTTTAGCCGGTGGCGCGCAGCTGCGTAGCGGGTAGGCTGTGCGGAGCATTCAGGCGTGCCTGCAGGATGCTGACAAACTGCTGCGCTTCGCCCTCACTGCGAAATGTGACGCTCTGCTTGCCCATGCAGACTTGCCAGCTACGGCCGGTTGCCGGGTTGTTAATGGGTTTAATCATGACGTTCATGAACAGACCTCCTCTGCGAAGAGGGCAGTCTAGTTGTTCGAGATGAACTTTTATTGACCTGCAACAAGTCAGCTGACGGTTGGTACGAAGGGCTCTGGCTCGCTGGTTTTTGCCCCACTGAACTGCACGGCCAATCCGGCCAGTCGAGTGAACTCAGTTACCAGGGCGATATCGGCCGAGCTGGGGCGGGCAGGTTGCGGGTAATAGATTCCGAACGTCCCTAACACCTGGCCGCTGTCATCCTTGAAGGGTAACGACCAGCAAGCCTGCAACCCTGCCGCAAGCGCGATGCCTTTATAGTCTTTCCAGTAGGGGTGGGTGTTGAGGTCCTCGGCAATGACCAGTTCACCGCTACTGGCTGCATGCCCGCAAGAGCCGACTTCCGGCCCGGCCTGCACACCATCAATGGCTTGGCTGTAAGTCTCCGGCAGGCTGGGGGCGGCACCGATGCGCAGGCGTTGGTGGGCATCAAGCAGCATGATGGAGACGCGCATCTGTGGTTGCAGGCATTCCAGGCGGCGGCTGATGCCCGCAAGAATACTTTGCAGCGAATGCTGACCAAGTAACTCATCAAGCACGGCATTGCGAGCCTGCTGCAATTGCTGAATCTGGTGGCGTTCATGCATGTCACGCAGGCTGCCATGCAAGCCTTGTTCAAGCGAGCTGAGGTTGAGCTGCAGTTCAACCCGGCGAATTTCGCCGCTGCGAGTCTGCAGCTGGCATTCCAGGCGAAGATTATCCAACCGACCCGTGCGCAGTTCTGCCAGGTGCTGGCTCAGCGGCATCTGGCCTAGTTCTGGCATAAAGCGTTGCAGCGGGCTACCCAGGCTGTCATGCAGGGCATAGCCGCTGATCTGCTCCCAGGCGGGGTTGAGGAATGTCAGCTGATTTTCGGTATTGGTGATGAAAATCGCATCGCCCAAGTGCTCGACCAGGCGGCGGTAACGGCTCTCGCTGACTTGCAGCTCGCTGTCGATTTTTTTCTGTTCGGTCAGGTCGATGTCGACGCAGTAGAGCTCTAGCTGGTCGAGGCTGTTACGTAGCATCAGGTGGCTGGAATACACCCAGACCAGGCTGCCGTCCTTGCGTTGCAACTGGATTTCCGCCGCCGGAATGGGAGGACCTCCGAGTTGCCAGAGCTTGATGGCATTGACCACTTTGTTACGTGCCGTTGGTGGCACGATCAGCTCTTCCAGGTGACGACCCATGACTTCATGCACGTTGTAGCCATAGAGCTGATTGCTGGCCTGGTTCCAATAGATCACCCGGCGTTCGCGATCATAGCCTTGCACGGCGATCCGGGGAGTCTGTTCGAAGAGTTGGCGAAAGCGCAGGTCACTTTCGCGCAGGGCGTTCTCGTCCCGTTTCTGGGTGGTGATGTTCTGTATTGTGCCAAGTACCTCGCCTTGTTCATCGGCTTCACCGCGCAACATCAACCAAGTGCTTTGCTGCTGGTTGGGTTGCAACAGGCGGGTACTGACGCTCAGGGTGGTCTGGTCTTGCAAAAGTGCCTGCATGGCGCGCTGCACGGCAGCACGCTCGGCGGGGTGCAGCCAGCTGAGTAACTGTTCCAGGCTGCATTGCGCATCGCTTGCGGGGCGGTCGAGCAGGTTCAGGGCTTCCTGGCTCCAGTGAAACCCCTCATGGTATTCCCAACTGCCAAGTGCAGCATTGCGATGTGCCTGCTTGAGCAGCTGGCTGTTGTGTGTCAGGTCCTTCAGCAACTGATCCTGCGTCTGGCGATCACGGAGACTGACCAGAAAAATCAGCCCGGTACTGAGCAGGATAAACAGCACTTCCTTGGTGATATGCAGCTCGGCTATCAGTGCGCGGTCTTGAACCAGGGCATGCAGCAGATTGTCGCTGCCCAGAATCCACAGCGTGCTGAACAGGCTGTACACGCAGGCCAGGCGCAGTGGGCCTTTAAGGTCAGGTCGCATCGCTTACCGCCTGTAGGTCATCCAATGTACAGGTTGAGAGTGTTCACGCCGCCTGACAGCGCGTTAGCACTCCGGAAAGGGTAGCTGTCAGCCATGAATCTGCCGAGCACTTCGGTAGCATTTGTACGCAGCCGTGGTGGCAGACGTCCTTAGGTGCGCGCCGTGTGCTTCAGTCTGTCGTGGCCGGCACCGGCGTGTTCTGCAGGTCCAGCAGGGCTTTCTTCGCTGCGCTGTGCATGGGCACGCCAAGCTCGCGCAGGGCGTTTCGGCTCGATAACTGAGCGCCCTGGATGCTGCCATTGGCCAGCCATGGGTTATTGCGGGCAAACAACAGTTGAACCAGTCGTTCTATTTCGGCAGGGGTCAATTGCTCGCTTGTCAGTAACATGCTGGCGACTGCCAGTGTGGGTACCGCTTGTGCCTGCCCCGGATAGGTCTCGGCGGCAAAGCTGAACGCAAAGCTGCCGGGGCGTTGTGCTTGCAGGCGTTCGAGTGCGCTTGACTCCAGTGGGATCAGCCTGAGCGCAAAGGCTTCGCTGGCGGCGCGGATGTGATCAGCCGGTGCGCCTATTACATGAATCAGCGCATCCAGTTGGTCATCACGCAGTGCTTTCAGCGCCTGCTGCAGATCCAACTCGGTCACCGTTTGCAGGTCGCTCAGGGGCAGCTTGTGTGCCTCCAGAATCGCCAGTGCAGTGAGGCGTGAGGCTGAACCAGGCTGGCCAATATTGATCCGCTTGCCGCTTAAATCAGCCATTTTCAGCATTGGGCTGTCGGCCCTGACCAGCACATGCACCGGCTCGGGATAAAGACTGGCGATGGCTTGCAGGGCAGGGTCCGGACCTTGGGACTGGAAAGCACCGGTGCCGTGGATGGCCGCGTAGGCTGCATCGCTTTGTGACAGCGCCAGCATGGCATCGCCCTGGCGCAGCAGGCGCAGGTTGTCCAAGCCGCCCTCGGTGTTTAACACCGGCAGGCTGATGCCCTCACCACTGAGCTGTTGGCTAAATGCGTTGGCAAACCGGGCGTATTGGCCACCGGGTGGACCACCGGCCAAGGGGTAGCCATTTTTTAAACGTGACAGCCGCCCTTGAATGTTATTCAGCGAACGTTCCAGTTCTTCGCTGATGGCTTTGCGCTGCTGTGGCCCGGAGTCTCCGGGGCTGAGGTTAAGTGCCGTGCTGAACGCATTCAGCAGATTTTCCCGTGTGCTGCCGCCGCCTTCATTGGCGCGCGCCTCGCGCGGGGCGGTAAAGCCTTGCGGCACCTCAGCCAGCCACTGGCCGCCCTGTTCACGGTAAATCAGACTGCCGTGAATGGTTAATGCATCGCCCGCCTGGTTGCCGCCCGTGTCTATCCCGCTCAATCCGCGCGGGCCTGCGCCCATTAAGCTGATCAGGCTGGCCACGCCTGGGGAGTCCCAGGCACCAAAATTTTGCGCCTGTTCAACCTTGAGCGTGGCATCGAAGTAGACCACCAAACGCTTTTCGCCGGGTGGCGCGTTGGCGTCGTTGGCAGTGCCGCGGCGTTTGAGATCGGTCAGGTGTAACACCGAGTCGGGAAAGGCTTGATGCAAACGTTGCTGCACATCGTGCTGCAAGGTGTCGCTGGCCGGACCTTTGGAGCAGCCATAGAGCAGCACCAGGCTGAGCACGGCTATGAATGCGCGCATGCTTAACCTCCGATCCATGGCAGTGACAGATAACCCGTTAGCACCAGCGCGTTAAGCAGGTCAATCAGGAACGCCCCGATCAAGGGCACGACCAAAAAGGCCTGGGGTGCGGGGCCGTACTTCTGAGTGATGGCCTGCATATTGGCAATCGCCGTGGCCGTCGCGCCCAGGGCAAAACCGCAAAAGGCGGCTGACATGACGGCGCTCTCGTAATCACGTCCCACTGCGCGGTACACCAGCCAGCCGCCATAGACCACCACCAGCAGCAGTTGCCCAAGCAGAATGACGATTAAGGGGCCCGCCAGGCTGGCGACGTTGGCCAGGTTCAGGGTCATCATGGTGATGGCGAGAAACAGCGCCAAGGTTAGGCTCGAGAGCATATCGATCCCTGAGTCGTTCAAGCGCAGGCCCACCAGATGACCCGCGTTGCGAATCAACACACCCACCAGCAAGCACCAGAGAAAGCTGGGTAAGGTGACAGGGCCGCCACTGACCAGATCACCCAGCCAGCGCCCGGCGATGACGGCAATCAGTACAGCGGCGAGAACCGGAATCAGATTCCCCGCGCTGATTGGCGCGTCTGCCTGGGTGTCTTGGGCGCTCTGCGGGGTGGGCTGGCCCGTCACGTTGTTGGCGAGGTTATGACGCTTGATCAGCCATTGGGCCAGTGGCCCGCCGCAGATACCGCCCAGCACCAGCCCCAGGGTCGCGGCGGTCATGGCCAGTTCCATGATCGACTGGATGTTGTTCACTTCGGCAAAGCGCTCGGCATAGGCCGCCCCCGTACCGTGGCCACCGACCAAGGTAATACTGCCGCCCACAAGGCCCATCAGCGGGTGCATGTCCAGCCCCCAGGCAATCAGCAAGCCGGTGAGGTTTTGCAGAAACAGGAAAGGGATCAGTACCAGAACAAACAGCAGTAACCGCTTGCCGCCTTGCCTGAGCAAACTGAGATTGGCCGACAAGCCCACCGCAGCAAAAAATGCCAGCAAGAGTACGGGCTTGAGGGTGTTGTCAAACACCACCTCGGCCGGGGAAAACTGCCCGGCAAAGAGCATACCGAGAGCAAACAGCAGACCGCCGGTTATGGGGTCCGGGATGTTGTAGTGCGACAGCCAGGGCACCAGGCGGTTGACCACACGTCCTAGCAACAGCACCAGCGCGGCGATCAGCAGGGTTTCCAAGGGGAGTAGGGTCACTCGATGCTCCTAGCGGCGTTGGCGGATGCCCACGTTGAGGTCGTGCACTCATCCATGCAGGCGGCGTTACGGCATGGCCTTGGCGCTTGTTTAATACTGCCCTGAGTTAAGCCGCCCGCGCTACTGCCTTCCAGTATGGCCAGGCGGGCGTCCCGAATCGCCGCATAAGCATGGTGTTGGCTTTGACTGTCGTATGCGCCGCCTGAAGCCGGGGGACATTCTGCCAATGCCCCACTACTATTGTTGTCGGCCACATGCGACATTGCATCGCAGTGCCGCTGTGTCACAGGCACCCGGAGCAATGCTAGAGTCGCGCCCCATGAAAATGACCCGTACTGACCGTCGTCTGCTGGCCTGGATGCTGTATTTCAGCGTTCTGTTCAGTGCATTCGCCTGCAGTATCGGGCATGGGCAAATGGCCGGTTTGCAATTGAGTGGTCTGGACAGCCAGTACTGCTCCTTCGAGGGCAACTTCGGTGCCGGTGCCGATCTGGATGGCTCCGGTGTGGTGGCGCCCAATCCGGCCACCGGCGCCGGTTGTTCCCTGAGTTCCACCTTCAGCGCGATCATCCTGGCGGCGCTCTTCGGTTTGTTGGGCCTGCTGGCGCCCAGTCGCGCGCCCCTGCGGACATTTTTCTTTACCCCGCGACCGGTTCGCTACCTCTGGCCTTCGGCCAATCCCCGCGCCTCTCCACGTTCCTGATGCACGGCGCCTTTAGGGCGCGCCCACCGTTTGCATGTGGTGAAGCCATGCCGCGTGCGATTGCTTGTGTTTTCAGGAAAACAATACGCTATGTCTATACCGTCTTCCCGCGCCCTGGGCGCTGCTTTGCTGTGCGCTGTAACCCCCTCACTCTGGGCTGAACAGGCCGTTACCTTGCCCGACACTGAAGTTCGTGGCCGCGCGGCGTTGGCGTCGGAGCTGTCGCTCGATACGCCCGCTGAGAGCGCATCACGTTTGGGGCTGACGCCTCGGGAAACGCCGGCTTCGGTCAGTGTCGTTAGCCGCGAGCAGATTGAACGGCGCGGTGCGGACAACACCCAGCAGATGCTCAATGGCGTACCGGGTGTAGTAGCCGCGGCACCGCCAGGCTTTGCCGGTGCCGTGTCGTGGCGTGGCTTTACCGGCAGCCAGGTCACGCAGATGTTTAACGGCATCACGGTGCAATACGACGCCATTGCCGCGCGTCCGGTGGACAGCTGGATTTATGACCGGGTTGAAGCGGTCGGTGGTGCGTCCAGCTTTCTCAATGGATCGGGTGCTGTCGGTGGTTCGATCAACTACCTGACTAAATTGGCCACGCGCGATCAGGCGTTCAGCGAAGGACGCATCCGCTACGGCTCGTTTGATGCCAACGAACTGGCCTATGGTTTCAACCAGCCGCTGGGTGAAGCCAATCACCTGCGTATGGATGTCAGCCGCACCAGCAGCAATGGCTATGTGGATCGCGAACAGCGTGAGGCCTGGACCAGCGCCTTTTCCCTGCTCACGGACTTCAACGAGCAGCTGTCGCACACCCTGGCGTTTGAGTATCAGGAAGAACAGGTCGACAGTCCTTATTGGGGCAGCCCGGTGCTCAAGGGGCGCTCGGGTGACCTGAAGGTGGACGAGAGCCGGCGCTTTGAGAACTACAACGTTGCAGACGGACGCTATGAACAGCGTGTGCGCTGGGTGCGTTCCATCACCGAGTATCAGCTGACGGACGCCACCCGCCTGCGTAATACGCTTTACCACTACAACGCGCAGCGTGATTACCGCAACCTGGAGACCTACGCCTACACGGATGCCACTAATAGCGCGGTGCAGCGCAGTAACGCGCTGCTGCAACGGCATGATCAGGAGCTTAATGGCAATCGATTTGAGGTGCGTCATCAGGGCGGGCTGTTTGGCCTGTCGAGTGAATGGGCTGCCGGTCTGGACTACAGCCATAACGTGCAAACCCGCTATCCACGTTCGGTCGCCGGTCCCTTCGGTGTGGTGGATGCTGAGCATTTCGAGCCCGGGCATTTCTTCGACCTGCCCGGTATGACCCCTGGTTACGCACGCCAGCGCACCAATCAACTCGACACCTGGGCATTGTTTGTCGAAAACCGTCTGGAGCTGACTGAGCGTCTGTCCCTGTTGACCGGCCTGCGGCATGATCGCATCGATCTGGACGTGACCAACCACCAGGCTGCCAGCCTGACCAACCCGGCGTTTTTCGCCCGGGAGTACGAGCCCACCACTGGCCGTGTCGGTATGGTCTATGCCTTGAGTCCTGCTGCCAATGTGTATGTGCAATACAGCACGGCTGCCGACCCGCCTGCTGGGGTTCTCACGACGGCTACCCTGGGACAAGTACAGGATTTTGACCTGACCAAGGGCCGTCAACTGGAGGTCGGCAGCAAGTTTGATTTCCTCGACGGGCGCGCCTCTACCACCGTTGCCGCTTACAAGATCGAACGCGAAAACCTGGCTACGCGCGACCCCGCTAACCCCGGACAAACGCTGCCGGTCGGCAAGCAATCGACGCTTGGTGTAGAGCTGGCAACAGCGCTGCGCATCACCCCGCGCCTGCTGGCAGAAGCCAATGTGGCGTGGATCGATGCTCAATACGATGAGTTCAATGAAAGCGTGGGCGGGCAGTCGATCTCGCGTAAGGGCAACACGCCGAGCAACGTGCCCGATCAGGTTGCCAACCTGTGGCTGACCTATGACCTGGCGCCACAGTGGCAGGTCGGTGCAGACAGCCGCTATGTAGCCTCGGTGTATACCGATGCGGCCAATCAGCTAAAAGCACCGGCCTATACCTTGTTCGGTGCATTTGTCAGCTACCGCCTGGATGCCGAAAGCCTGTTGACCTTGCGGGCGCGTAACTTGACCGACGAGGTATACGCCAGCTGGGCCAGCAGCGACATGCTGTTCCTTGGTGCGCCCCGGTCGTTTGAGTTGGCCTTGCAAACACGCTTTTAAGAGGCCGCCGGATGAAACGCTATCTCTACCTGTGGCATCGCTGGCTGGGGATTTTCCTCTGCTTGCTGATGGTGCTCTGGTTCGTGTCTGGCTTGGTGATGATGTATGTCGGCTATCCCAAACTGACCCAGCGCGAGCACCTGGCCCATTTGCCCCCGTTGTCGTTGGAGGGCTGTTGCGTACCGCTCGAGCAGGTGCTGGCTGCCACGGGAGAGAAAGCCGCCCCGGCATCTATTCGGCTGACCACGGTGGCCGGTGAGCCGCGCTTTGTTGTGCGGTTTGCGACGGGGGCGGTGGCGGTTGATGCGCGCAGCGGTAAGCGTATCGACTCGGTGACCCCGGCAGAGGCTGTGGCCGCCGCTCAACCCTTTGCCGCTGAGCGTGCGGTGCACTTCCAGGCCTCCATACAGGAGGACGCCTGGACGCACTCGCGCGCGCTCGACGGCGATCGGCCGTTGCATCGCGTGGGGCTGGATGACGGCACGCTGCTGTATGTCTCTGGGCGCAGCGGTGAAGTGGTGCGTGATGCCACTTTCACCGAGCGGACCTGGAACTGGCTGGGCGCCTGGCTGCACTGGGTCTATCCCCTGCGCGGTGGCGTTCTGGATCGCTGGTGGAGTGATGTGGTGATCTACCTGTCAGTGGCCGCCACCCTGATGACGCTCCTGGGCATTGTGGTCGGCCTCCTGCGTTGGCGCTTCGCCACACCTTATCGCAGTGGCGCGCGCAGCCCTTATAAAGGGCTGGCACGTTGGCACCACATTGGTGGTTTGTTGTTTGGTGGGTTGGCGCTGACCTGGATTTTCAGCGGCTTGATGTCGATGAACCCCTGGCGGCTGCTGGACAGCGCGACTCCGTTGAACCTGGCGCCCTATCAAGGCGGAGCGTTGC
This sequence comes from Pseudomonas sp. SL4(2022), assembly GCF_026625725.1. Taxonomy (NCBI): domain Bacteria; kingdom Pseudomonadati; phylum Pseudomonadota; class Gammaproteobacteria; order Pseudomonadales; family Pseudomonadaceae; genus Pseudomonas; species Pseudomonas sp. SL4(2022). Next base: position 732,818 of record NZ_CP113060.1, on the reverse strand, counting down.
AGGCTGAAGCCTTTCCTCTCGGGCCTGAACAGGCTTTGTCGCGTTTCAATGCGATGGGCCTGCCGGTGCGTGAGCTGCATTGGCGCCTGTTGGGTGGCCGTGGCTATCTGCTGGGCGTGGACAATACGGGTGCCAGCGCGGTGCTGGCCATGGATGCATCCACACCGCAGTGGCGCTTGGATGAAGCGGAACTGTTGCAGGCGGTTCAGGCCATTCGACCTGGGGATGTGCCCACTGTCGAGCGCCTGACAACCTACGATTTTTACTACTACGGCCGGGCCGAGCACAGCATGACCGGGCACCTGGAACGGCCATTGCCAATCCTGCGGGTGCGCTTCAATGACCCGGCCAATACCTGGCTGCACCTTGATCCGCGCACCGGTGCATTACTCGGCCGAATGGATGAAGGCCAGCGCACCTCGCGCTGGCTATTTGCCCTGCTGCACAGCTGGGATTGGCTGCCACTGCTGCAACACCGGCCCCTTTGGGATGGTTGGATGTGGCTGGCCAGCCTGGGCGGTTTGCTGATTTGCCTGAGCGGAACCGTGATGGGCTGGCGGCGGCTGCGTGGGCGGCGCGCTCTGCGCAATGGTGCACTTATTAACGTGAGGGGGTCTTTAAGATGACGTTACGCATTTGTTTTGGCGTTGTGCTCGACACGCGTTGTGTAGTGTCCTTCACGTCTTTCGGGGGCGTTGTTAGGAATGCGTGATTCTGTCTCGTTCTACAACCTGGCCTGGCGCTGGCATTTCTATGCCGGTCTGTTTGTGATTCCGTTTCTGATCCTGCTCTCGGTCACCGGCATCATCTACCTGTTCAAGCCGCAACTGGATCAACTGATGTATGCCGAGTTGCTGCAGGTTACGCCGGCCGAGCAGGCGATCTCGGCGGATCAGCAACTGGCGTTGGTGCGCCAGGCGTATCCCCAGGCGAGCATCACGCAGTACCTGCCGCCGCTGAACGCCGAGCGCAGCGCGCAGTTTGTGCTGGAAACCGCCGACCAGGGTCTCAATGTATTCGTTGATCCCTACAGCGCCAGGATTCTCGGTAGCCAGGATGCGCAGTTCAACCTGCAGGCCATCGCCCGTCAGCTGCACAGCGACCTGATGGTTGGGACGCTGGGTGATCGTTTGATCGAACTGGCGGCCGGTTGGGGCATTGTGCTGGTGGTCTCCGGCCTGTACCTGTGGTGGCCGCGCGGGCGCTCCGGGGCGGGTGTGCTGTGGCCACGGCTGAGTGCCCGTGGGCGACTGTTATGGCGTGACCTGCATGCGGTCACCGGGTTCTGGGGTTCGCTGCTGCTGTTGTTCATGCTGCTCACCGGCATGACCTGGACCGGCTTCTGGGGTGCCCAGTTTGCCGGTGCCTGGAATCACTTCCCGGCGGCGATGTGGGATGATGTCCCGCCGTCCGGCAAGCTTACCGGCAGCCTCAACACCAGCCGTCAGCAGACCGTGGCCTGGGCGGTGGAAACCACGCCGCTGCCGGCGTCTGATCCACACGCTGCGCATAACGGCCACGCAGCCCCCGAAATGCCTGCGTCTCCGGCCAATTTGCTGCAGTACGTGGTCGACACCGCAGCTGAGCGCGGCGTACAGCCGGGTTACAGCATCACCCTGCCGAAAGGTGAAACCGGGGTGTACAGCATCGCGCTGTTTGCCGACGACCCGCGTAACGACGCCACCCTGCATATCGATCAGTACAGCGGCACCGTGCTCGCCGATGTGCGCTGGAAGGATTACGGCGTGGTGGCGAAAACCGTGGAAACCGGGGTGATGCTGCATGAAGGCAAGCTGTTCGGCCTGGCCAACCAGTTGCTGATGCTCGCGGTCTGCCTGCTGGTGCTGCTCAGTGCCATCAGCGGCTTGATCATGTGGTGGCAGCGTCGGCCGAGCGGAAAATTAGGCGTCCCGCCGCTGCGCCACGACCTGCCGCGCTGGAAAACCGCGATGGTGATCATGGGCCTGCTGGGCGCGGCCTTCCCGCTGGTGGGCGCATCCCTGCTGCTGATCTGGGCGTTGGACTGGCTGCTGTCACGCCTACGGCCCTGGGACGCGATGAGCCCTTAAACCTGATTCATCTGATCCATTGGCAGCCAAGGCCACCGTCTTGGCTGCCACAACAGCCTCACGCCGGCAAAACCGGGTGCAGGCATAACGACTTTATCGATAACAGGCATTGGTCTGTCTGTGCCTTTGCTTCAGGAATGAACGCACATGCCGTTTCACTTAAAACCACTCAGCCTGTTGTTGGCCACGAGCACGATCGCGCTGAGTGTTCACACCTTACCCGTGCTTGCCGACAGCACCCTGGCGCTGGGCAGTGTCACGGTGACGGGCGAGGAGAAGGGCCCGCTGTCCAGCTACAACATTCTCAGTTCGGTGGACTATGTCGGCCGTGATGTGCTGGAAAAACAGCCGGTGCAATACAGCTGGGAGCTGTTCAACCGTGTGCCTGGGGTCATGCTGACTCAGTTCAATCAGGGCACCACCTCCGGCAAGCTGTCCTTTCGTGGCTTCAATGGTGAGGGTGAAGTCAACGCGGTCAAGCTGCTGATCGATGGCATCCCAAGCAACACCAACGACGGCAACATGCCGTTTATCGACATGGTCTATCCGCTGGATATCGACGATATCGAAGTGGTACGCGGCACCAACGACCCGCGCTACGGCCTGCACAACATTGCCGGCAATGCCAGCATCAATACGTTGCAGGGCGGCAACGAGGGCAAGCTGCGCCTGCGCAGCGGCAGTTTCGACACGCAAGAACTGCAACTGGTGAAGGGCATCGAAAGTGGCAACTGGTCGCAGAACTACTTCGTCGCTTACCAGAAGAGCGGTGGTTACCGCGACCATGCCGATGCCGAGCGGCAGAGCTTTGCGGGCAAATGGTTTTACACCGCCGACGCGGGCTGGCGTGCCGGGCTGATCGCACGGCATTACGAAGCCGATGCGCTGGAGGCCGGTTACCTGAGCAAGGCCGATGCCCATGATGACCCGCGCCAGTCATACCTGAGCAACGCGACGGACAAGGGCGAGCGCCGCATGGATTCGCTCAGTCTGCATCTGGATACCGACCTGGCCGACGACCTCGCCTGGTCGAGCAAGGCGTACTACAACCGGTTTGAAGACCGCCGTTGGACCAAGTACTGGATCACTTCCGCGCAGCAGGAACGCTTCAACGACGAAGACCAGTACGGCGCGCTCAGCAGCTTGACCTGGCGTCCTGATGTGTCGGGGCTGCACGACTTCGCCCTGGAAGGTGGCGCCGATGTCCAGCGCCAGGAGGTGATCAGTGAGCGCTATCGGACGGTCAGCCGTGTGCGTACCGCACAGACCCGCGACCAGGTGTTCGATCTGACCACCACGGGCGTTTACGTGCAGGCGGTGATCGAACCCTGGGAAACCCTCAAGCTCATCCCAGCCTACCGGGTGGACCGCGTCGAGGGCGACTATCACGATCAGCTGTCTGGCGAGCGGGCCCGCGTCAATGACTTCGGCACCATCAACCAGCCCAAATTCAGCCTGGTCTATTCCCCCTGGCAGACGGCCAGCTTTTACGCCAACTGGGGGCGTACCTTCCAGATCGGTGTCGGCTCGGGCGCTTATCGACTGGCCAGCCTGCAGGATGACCTGAAACCCTCGATCAACGAAGGCTGGGAGACCGGTGTCAAGTTCAACCCGGTGGCCTGGCTCGATGGCCGTGTGGCCTATTGGGAACAGCACGCCACCGATGAAGTACAGCGCCGGCTCAATGCCCCGTCCGGGGATACCGAGAACGTCGGCGAAACCCTGCGCCGGGGTTATGACGTGCAGCTCAACCTGTACCCCAGCGACCTGGCGCGCGTGTGGTTGTCCTATTCACGGCAGTTCTCGGAAATTCTCACGCCCGGCCCACGCTTGCCGGCCAGCAAGGGCAAGGAGATGGACCACGTACCGCATCACCTGTATGCCGTGGGCGGTGATTATCAGGCCAGTGAAAAACTCAAGCTCAGCGCTTGGGTCAACGGCCAGAGCGACTACTATCTGGAACGCACCAACAGCACCGGTCACTATGGCGGCTACACCCTGCTCAATATCGCTGCGGAGTACCGCCTGAGTGAACGTGTCAGCGTGGACCTGCAACTGAAAAACGTCACCAACCGCTATTACGAGTACGTCTGGTATGACCCCGATGGCGCGCTGGATTCCCTGCATGCCCCCGGCGATGGCCGTGCGTTGTATGCTGGGTTGACCCTGGATTTCTGACTTTCGTTTTCCTACAAGGAGGCAACACCCATGATGCTGAAGAAAACCCTGCTTGGTCTGTCCCTGATGCTGCCGGCGCTGTTGGTGCAAGCGCACGACTACAGCGTCGGCAACCTGCACATCGAGCACCCCTGGTCCCGTGAGATGCCGGCCGTAGCGCCCACAGCAGCCGCTTATTTTGTGGTGCACAACAAAGGTAACGACGCCGATCGCCTGCTCAGCGCCAGCACCCCGGTGGCCGGCAAGGCCGAACTGCACGAACACATCCACGCGGATGGTCTGATGAAAATGCAGCAGGTACAGAACGTGGCGATTCCTGCCGGTGGTGAAGTGAAGTTCGAACCGATGGGCTACCACGTCATGCTGTTCAACCTGAAGCAGCAGGCCAAGGACGGCGAGCGCTTTCCGCTGACCCTGACCTTCGAGAAGGCCGGCAAAGTCGACGTGGAAATTGCCGTGCACAAGGATGCGCCTGAGGGCAGTGCACACGGTGAAGGTCAGCACCAGCACTGATGATCAGTCAGGCGCTGGAGCGCCGCAGCACCGCTCGCTCTGGGCTGGTGTCTGTCGTGTGCGCTGAGCGTAAAGCGATCAGCTGGGGGCTGGTTATCGGCATCCTGCTAGTGTTGTTTGCCTGTGGTTTACACCATGGGCAGATGAGCGGGCTAGCCTTGAGTGGCCTGAATAGTGGCTTTTGCTCGCTGGTGAGTGGAAGTGATATCAGTCCCGATCCCGGTGGGTCAGACCAGACGCAGGACAGTGTTGCGCAGCTGAGTTGCCCGCTGTGTTCGTCTTTTACTGCTGCTATCGCCAGCCATTATGCTGCCTCGGCGTTCTACTCTCTGGCCGGGGCAAGCAGTGTCCCGGTTTTTGTACGCAGCTGGCCGCAACCGCCGCCGCGTTATCTGTGGCCTTCACTCAGCCCTCGGGCCTCCCCTCGATAGCTTCTTCGTCGTGAATCCTTTCAGGCTGACTCCGTCTGTCTGCGTATGTTCGCAGTAGGACGAGCAGCCATCACTTTTTGCGTGGAAGTTGTTGCTCATGAAAACAGGAATGCCCTCTGCTGCGTTATCAGCGGCTGTCAGTCGCTCGGGGAAAAGTGCCGGTTATGGGGCTTTGTTGGTGTTGTGCGGGGCCGCATCTGTGGCGAGCGCGGCTGAAACCGCGATAGAGCTGCCGAGCTCTATGGTGATTGGCTCGTCTGTGATTGATGCTAACCATGTGGATGCGTTTGGCAGCCTGAGCACGGTGGTTGGTCAGCAGCAGATCCGTGATTTGAATGCACTGGATCTGTCATCGGCATTACGCCGTACGCCAGGTGTGACCGTTTCCCGCTTCAACCCGGTGGGTGCCTTTGGAGGTGCCGAAGGTGGGGCGGTGTATATCCGCGGTTTGGGCGCCAGCCGTCCAGGCAGCGAGATCAAGACCTACATCGACGGTATTCCGTTTTACATGCCGGTGTGGAACCACCCATTGCTCGATCTGCTGCCCATCAACGGTATGCAGAGCATTGGTGTGTACAAGGGGCCGCAACCGCAGAAGTTCGGCAATACCTTTGCAGCGATTGATCTGACCCCTCAGGTGGCAGCCGTAGGCGATAACCAGCATGGCGAGTTGCAACTGACCGGCGGCAGCGCCCGTACTTTTACCGAGCAGGCTTCACTGACCGGTCGCAGCGGTGCCTGGGATTACTCACTGGCCCAAGGTACCGCGCGTTCGGAAGGTGATCGGCCAGATGGTGAGGGCCGTCTGAGCAACGCAATGGGGCGCATCGGTTATCAGTTCAGTGACAACTGGTCGGCCAGCGCGCTGGCCTTGCATGCCGATAACCTGGCTTCCGATCCCGGACAGAAAGGGCTGCCGGCGACAAAAACGGGCGAGTTTCTGACCCGTGGCACGCTGGTCGCGTTGTCGCTGGCGCATGACTACGAGCTGGCGCAAGGCAGTGTGAAGGTCTATCAAAACCAGGGCCGTGGCAGTCAGCTTGAACAGCCGGGGCTCGATGGCGAAACCATCACCAGTTTCAGCATGCAGGGCGTGCGCTGGGAAGAGAGCCTGCAGCCATGGCGTGGCGGTGAAGTGGCTTTGGGGCTGGATATCGACGAAACCGAGGGTGATGTGGCCTTCAAACGCATCGCCCCCGCTCCGCGCGATAAGTTTAATACGCCCACGTTGCGGGTTGTTTCACCACACGTAGCCCTGAGCCAGGCCATCGAACTGAATCAGGATTGGACGCTGACGCCATCTGCCGGCATTCGTAGTTACGACCACAACGTCTACGACAGTGCCACTGCGCCGCATGCCGGTGTGTTGCTGTCGACCACCGATGTGGAGTTTCGCGCCAATGTCTCGCGCGGCATCAACTACCCAGGCCTGGAGACGTCGGTGTTGTCGCATCTGATTCCTGCGCTGGGCAAGACCTGGGAAGAGCTGGAGCCAGAGCAGCTGGATCACCAAGAATTGGGCGTCAAGTTCAACCCCTTTACGGGAACCACTCTAGATCTGGCCGTGTTCAAGGACAAGATTCAGGATCGCTACCTGTTTGCCTTTCCACCCGCGGTTTCACAACCAGCTTACGTCAACTTGGGTGATTACGCGATACGCGGTGCAGAGGCCACCTGGCAGCAGCGCTGGAACCAGAACTGGAGCAGTTTTGTTGGTTTCACCTGGCTTGATCCAGACTTGAAGACGCTGCCCTACGCGCCGAAACGTTCGTTGTCGGTGGGCACCACCTACGAGTCCGGTCCTTGGCGCTTGAGTGCCGATGCGCAGTACCAGAGCGCCATGTATGTGCTGCAGCAGGAGCGTGTTGAAGGCGCAAGTAACTTTGCTCAGGTTGACAGCTTCACCGTGGTCAACCTGCGCGTCGGCCATGCCGTCCCGCAGTTTGGTGATGTGGGCGAGGTCTTCGTGGCGCTGGAAAACCTGTTCGACCGTAATTACGCCTATCGCACGGGTTACCCCATGCCGGGTACGTCGGCCCAGCTGGGCGTGAAGATGGGTTTCTGAATCGGAGCTGCGGCTGCTTTGCGGCGGTCGCAGCCAACAAGAATATGTGGAGTGTCGTATGTCCCCTACACAGAAAAAATCAATCGCTACGAAGGTTTCTTTACGCTTGAGTCGCGTAGCAAAGATCTTTGCCGTTTTCAGCAGCCTGTTGTGTTGCAGCGTACTGGTCAGTGCCGCGGATCAGCAGCAGGCCATCGAGCAACTGATGAAACATACCTGGGAGAAGTCCGGTTCAGTGCTGGAAGTCGCCCCCATCACCGTGGTGGGCAGCCATGCAGTGGCTGGCTGGACGCAAGGTGACCACGGTGGGCGGGCGCTGCTCAAACAGTCTGCTACAGGCTGGCGGGTTGTAATGTGCGCCGGTGATGCCTTGCTTGACCTGGCCACCCTGCAGGATGCCGGTGTACCCATCGAGCAAGCCCAGCCGCTCAATCAGGCAGTGCTGGCTGCAGAGGCCGCGCTTACACCGCAGCGGCGCAGCCAGTTCGGGCTATTCCAAGGGCTGGTGAGAACAGATGGAGCAGCCGCTCACCACGCCGAGCAGCCGGCACACTGATGCTCATGTCGGCGCGGGGGCGATGGTTCGGGTCTCGACTCGGGTTGCTGGCGCTCGCCCTGATTGTCTTGGCACCACTGTTTTCCCAACTGCGTACTGACACGCAGGATTGGTCGTGGCTGAGCGAGTTGGCCTGCCATGACGGCATGGCGCAGGTGCCCGCCCCGGTTGCCGAATTGCCACATACGTCCAAGTTGGATGCATGTGGCTATTGTTCACTGCTGATCAACAGCCCGGCTCTGGATAGCCAGGACTGGGGCTATTTACGTATCACCGTGCAGCGTCAGACGTCGCAGCCACTGTCTGAGCGGCCGCTGCTGTTGATATTGCGTTTTCCAGCTGCACAGTCACGCGCACCGCCGTCAGCGCTTGGTTAAGCGTCTCGAGCGGAGCCCTATTGGGCTCCACCGCTGTGTGTTGCCGGTCCAAGACGATCGACAACCCTGTATGGCAAGGAGCGTGAATCATGCACTCATCCAAAAGTCGGGCGTTGCCTGTGCACAGGCGCATCGTCAACGAACGGATTTTCCCGGATTACCCCAGCAACGCGCGCTCGTTCATCGCGCTGGATGCCAAGCTGCTCCCATACTGGCACCTGGTGTACGACCTGTGCCCGTCGCTGCTCAAGCTCGATCCGCCGGAGGGGCTAAACCTGTTCCGGCGTTTTATGGTCTGGGCCTACCGCCGCCAACCCGCCCAGGATTGGACCTTCCACATCAGTGTGTGCCGTTGGTTGTTGCTGTCTGAATATGCCTCCAAGGTCAGCGCTGAACAGGTGGAGAGCCTGCTTTCAGCAGCGGCAGCGCGCTGGGTCAACAGTGATGCCAGTTCGGCGCAGGGCATCCTGTTGGCCTGCTCTGCTCAGCCGATGACACTGGTGGATTGGAAGCACGATGGCGTTGGGCTTGGGGGCGATGTTCAGGTGTTGCCGCCAGCACGGTTCGACTTTGCCTGGTCTCCGTTGAGTCGCAGTGGTGTTGCGGGTTTTCGCCGTTGGTTGCGGATTCCTGAATAAGCGCTGCGACAGCCTGACGCAGGTTGGCGCAGGTGCCAGCATCCGGACTGATGGCGAGCGGTTGTGGCAGGTTGTCGCAGTTGAGGGGCTGCCAGGCTGCCCATAGGATGGACGGACTTCGGGTAGGAATTTGCCTTGTCTGGGCATCCACGGTTAAGCCCGAAGGTCTCTTTATCGGCCAAGGCTCGGTAAGCGGCTCTCCCTCAGGGGAGAGCCCTCTTTTCTCTTGATCTACAGGGCACCCACAGTCTGGTCGAGGGTGATCGGCTGCCTGTGTATCTGCTGGATACCTATAACAACACGTAAACCGATGAGGTCCTGATATGAAGAAAGTTGTCGTGCTGACGTTTGCTCTGCTGTCGATGGGCTCGGTACAAGCCGCGCAAGATCCTGAGGCGGTGTTTAACCGCTCCTGCGGCATGTGCCATAACGGCCAGTTGCCAACCGCGCCGAAAAAGGGCGATGCCGCTGCTTGGCAGCCGCGCCTGGCTCAGGGCACGGATACCTTGGTCAAGCACGTGACCGAGGGTTTTAATGCCATGCCGGCGCGCGGTCTGTGCATGGACTGCTCGGCTGAGGATTACAAAGCGGTGATTACCTGGATGTCCAAATAACGGGATGGTGGGCAGGTGCCGCTCGATTGTTCCGTCTCGGGCGGCATTCAAGGGTGCAGAGCGGGTATCGCCGCTGATCGGCGCTGGCCGACCATGGGTTGATACCCGGTCTCTATTAGCAACACCGTCTGCCGTTAGGCCATGAGCCGTTGAGGCGTTTGAACGACAAGGACATGACCTAATACAGCCTTAAGCTTGCCGCGCGACAGTAGTCCCCGCAGACACACAACTTCCCCTGCATCACGAGGACTTCACCATGCGCAAATTGCTTCTGCTGTCTCTGGTACTGGCCAGCCCGCTGACCTTCGCCGCCACCCAATGCACCACCGCCGACAAGGCGCAGTGGCAGGATCAGGATAAATTTCAGGCCGACCTCAAAGCCCAGGGTTACGAGATCAAGAAGTTCAAAGTCACCGGCGGCAACTGCTACGAAATCTACGGCTTCAACAAAGACGGCCAGAAGGTCGAAATCTACTTCGATCCGGTCAGCGGCAAGGTCATTAAAGGCGGCGTTGAAGACTGATGAACAGTTCGACCACACGCCTCTGGGACCCGCTGGTCAGGCTGTTCCACTGGTCTCTGGCGAGCGCTTTTCTGGCCAATTACTTCTTCACCGAAGAGGGCGAGAACTGGCACCGCTGGTTCGGTTACTACGCCGTGGCCTGGCTGGCGATCCGCCTGGTGTGGGGTTTTATCGGCACACCGGCAGCGCGCTGGGCGGACTTCTGGCCGACCCGGGCGCGTGTGGCCGAACACCTGCGGGCACTGCTCAGTGGGCGTGATTATCACCGCTTGGGGCATTCCCCGCTGGGCGCGCTGGTGATGATCGGCATGATGCTGCTGATGCTCGGCTTGGGTGTGACCGGCTTTCTGATGGAGGAAGTCGACTACTTCTGGGGTGCAGATTTACCCGAGGAGATTCATGAGTTTTGCGCCAACGCACTGATGGCCCTGGTGGGCCTGCATATCGCGGCGGCGCTGTTTGAAAGCTACCGCCTGAAGGAAAACCTGCCGCTGTCGATGGTCACCGGCAAGCGGCGCAAGCCGGATCACTGAGTTTATATCTGTCGCGGCTGAAGCCCTGCCCACAGCTTATACGCACTGTGGGCGCGGCTTTAGCCGCGATGATTTTGCTTAAACCAGGCGCGCATCCAGGCTGTTCTGCGCCAGGCGCTTGGCCTGCTCCTGGGTCATGCCCAGGCTGTCGTACAGAGCGGCGAAGTTTTCGGTGACGTAGCCGCCGAAGTAGGCCGGGTCATCCGAGTTCACCGTCACCTTCACGCCGCGTTCGAGCATCTGCAGGATGTTGTGCTGGCGCATGTCGTCGAATACACAGAGTTTGGTGTTGGACAGCGGGCAAACAGTCAGCGGGATCTGTTCATCAATGATGCGCTGCATCAGGCGCTCGTCTTCGATGGCCCGCACGCCGTGGTCGATGCGCTCGATCTTGAGCAGGTCCAGGGCTTCCCAGATGTATTCGGGCGGGCCTTCCTCGCCGGCGTGGGCGACGGTCAGGTAGCCCTCACTGCGTGCCTTGTCGAACACGCGCTGGAACTTGCTCGGCGGGTGGCCCATTTCCGAACTGTCCAAACCGACGGCGATAAACGCATCGCGGAATGGCCTGGCCTGTTCCAGGGTTTTGAAGGCTTCCTCTTCAGACAGATGGCGCAGAAAGCTCAGGATCAAACCGTGGCTGATGCCCAGCTGCTTTTCACCATCGATCAGCGCCTGCTTGATCCCGCGCAGCACCACCTCGAAGGGAATGCCCCGGTCGGTGTGGGTCTGCGGGTCGAAGAACGGCTCGGTGTGGATGACGTTCTGCGCTTTGCATTTTTGCAGGTAGGCCCAGGTCAGGTCATAGAAATCCTGCTCGGTGCGCAGCACGTCGGCCCCGGCGTAATACAGGTCGAGAAACTCCTGCAGGTTGTTGAACGCGTAGGCGCTGCGCAGCGCTTCAACGTCGTTCCAGGGCAGGGCAATCTTGTTGCGCTCGGCCAGGGCAAACAGCAACTCGGGCTCCAGCGAGCCCTCAATGTGCAGGTGCAGTTCGGCCTTGGGCAGGGCATTGAGCCAGTCGTACATGGTCAGATCTCGTTATCAGGCGTAATCGCTGGCAAGTTTAACTGCTTGGTCAGATTTAGCCGAATTGAAAGGCGATGCAGAAGTAGATTCTGTGTAGGGTGGACATCGCTTTTTATGTCCACCAGTCGGGCTAATTGGTACCGCAGATGGTGGATGAAAAAGCGTCATCCACCCTACCGGCTACGCGCCCCGATACACCCTACATACGGTCATCCCGCCTGTTCGTCCCGCCGATACGCATAGGTGTCGGCAAAGCGCGACAGCAGGTACTCGGCGCTGGTTACGCTCGGGTACTTGGGCGGGTTGGTGGCGTCCGAACAGTTCGGCAGGCAGCTGATCTCGGTGTCCGGGTGCGGTTCGGCGAAGAACGGCATGGCGTAGCGGTCCACCCCCAGCGGGCTGATCACCCGGTGCGGGGTTGAGGTGTAACGGTCGTTGCTCCAGCGCGCGAGCATGTCGCCGATGTTCACCACAAAGCTGTCGGCCATCGGCGGTGCATCAATCCACTCACCGTCACGGTTGCGCACTTGCAGGCCGCCGGCGTCGTCTTGGTAGAGCAGGGTGATGCAACCGTAATCGGTGTGTTCACCCGCGCCTTGCTGTTCGGCACTGCTGGCGGTGTGGCGCGGTGGGTAGTGGATCAGGCGCAGCACGCTGATCGGCTCATGAAAACGCGTGTCGAAAAAGTCGCGGTCGATATCCAGTGCGATCGTCATGGCGCGCAGCAGGGTTTGCGCCAGCGCCTGCATATCGGCGTAGTGCTGTTCCATCAGGGTTTCCCAACCGGGCAGGTCGGGATGCCGATTGGCGCCGCGCAGCGGTTTGCCGGCCAGCACTTCAGGATGATTCAGGTCCATGTGGAAACCCATGTCGAAGGTTTCCTTGAGATCGCTCGGTTTGCTTGGGTCCAGCTGCTCGGTGGCAATCGCGCCATAACCCCGGTGATGAGCGGTCTGGGTGATGTCGATCTTGAGCTTTTCGGCCGCCGGTAGGGCGAAGAACATCTTGGCGGCGCTCAGCAGCTCGGCGATACGTGCCGGGCTGATTGGGTGACCGGTGATGTAGAAAAAGCCCCACTCGCGGCAGGCGTGGTCGATCTGCTCGGCCACGGCGGGCCAGGCGGATGGATCGTCGCTGTAGAGCGGGGCTATGTCGATGATGGGCAGGCGGTTCATTAAAAGCTCCGGGATGTTGCTGCGAGTCTTCTCGTACCCAGGGCAGCGAATAAGAGCGCCCCGTTTACGGGGCACCCTTTTGATGCGGTTCTGTCAGAGGGCAGGGACGGCATCGGTGTTATGTGTGGAAGGGGCAGATTTTCGCGGCTAAAGCCCCTCCCACAGCCCTACGTTTACTTGGGCAATTCAGCCTTCACGTTTTTCACGTAGTAGTTCATCGAGGCCAGTTCGGCGTTGGTGGCGGCGACGCCGGCCGGGATTTTCTCGACGCCGCTCTGGTCCTTGATCGGGCCGGTAAACGGGTGGAAGGCGCCGCTCTTGATGTCGGCGATGATCTGCTCGGCTTCGGTTTTCACGTCCGCCGGCACCAAATCGCTGATCGGCAGTTTGATGGTTTCTTCGGTCAGGCCGCCCCAGAAATCTTCGGATTTCCAGGTGCCGTCGATCACGGCCTGAGTGGATTTGACGTAGTGCGGGCCCCAGTCGTTGACGATCGAGGTGAGCACGGCCTTCGGCCCGAAGTGCGCCATGTCCGAGGCATAGCCCACGGCATACACGCCGCGACGTTCGGCGGTCTGGATCGGTGCCGGGCTGTCGGTGTGCTGGAACATCACGTCCACGCCTTGGTCGATCAGCGCGTTGGCTGCGTCGGACTCCTTGCCCGGATCGAACCAGGAGTTGACCCATACCACCTTGATCTCAGTGCCGGGGTTGTACTTGTCCAGCGCCAGTTGAATGGCGTTGATGTCGCGGATCACTTCCGGGATCGGGAAGGAGGCGACGTAGCCGACTTTCTTGGTCTTGGTCATCTTCGCCGCGAGGTATCCGCCGACGTAACGGCCTTCATAGGAGCGCGACAGGTAGGTGCCGAGGTTCTTGTCCTGCTTGTAGCCGGTGGCGTGCTCGAAGGTCAGCTTGGGGAATTGCTTGGCCACTTTCAGCGTCGGGTTCATATAGCCGAACGAGGTGGTGAAGATCAGGTCATAACCACCCTTGGCCATGTTGCGAATCACCCGCTCGGCGTCCGCACCTTCAGGGACGTTTTCCACGTAGCTGGTTTCAACCTGGTCGCCGAGCTGTTTGATCACCGCCTGACGGCCCTGCTCATGCTGGTAAGTCCAGCCGTGGTCGCCAATTGGGCCAATGTAGACAAAGCCGACCTTCAACGGATCGGCGGCAGATGCGCCCAATGTGGCGCTAAAGCCAAGGGCGGCAACGAGGGCGCGCAGCAGCGGTTTTTTGCTCTTCTCAAACATGGTTGGCGGAACTCCGATAGGTGTGGGTACGGTGTGGTTAAACAGCTGCCAGTTGAATTGCAAAAAACTGACCAACTGGACAATTAGCGCTGTGGGCCGCGTAAAAACGCAGAACCCCGCCGAAGCGGGGTTCTGTGGGGGTGCTGTGCTGGTGCGTCAGGTGCGGCTTGTGCTGCCTACTGGTGCGTGAGTGTCAGTGCCCTGGCTGCCACGGCTTGCCCAGTGATACCGGGGCAAACAGGCGGGTTTTGATCGCATCGCGCGACAGCAGGACCAGCACCAGAATGGTGGCCACATAGGGCAGCATCGCCAGCAGGTTGGAGGGGATCGACAGGCCGATGCCCTGCGCCACCAAGTGGATGATGCTGGCCAAGCCGAACAGGTAAGCCCCAAGCAGAACACGGAATATCCGCCAGCTGGCAAACACCACCAAGGCCAGGGCGATCCAGCCGCGGCCGGCGGTCATGTTTTCCGCCCACATCGGTGTGTAAGCTAACGACAGGTAACCGCCCGCCAACCCGGCCATGGCCCCGCCGAACAGCACCGCCAAGGTGCGTACGCGCAGTACCGGCAAGCCCATGGCGCTGGCCGCGTCGGGGTTTTCACCGACCGCCTGGATGATCAAACCGATGCGGCTTTTCAGCAGCACCCAGGCCACTAAACCGAACAGTGCGAAGGACAGGTAAACCAGAATGTCCTGGGCAAACAGCATGCGTCCGATCAGCGGAATTTCACTGAGCAGCGGAATGGCGATGGGCTCGAAACCGGCCAGTGGCTTGCCGACCCAGGCCGCGCCGACAAAGGTCGACAGGCCGACGCCGAAGATGGTCAACGCCAGACCGGTGGCCACCTGATTGGCGTTAAAGCCCAGCGCCACGGCGGCGAACAGCATCGACAACAGCATGCCGGCGGCCATCGCCAGCAGCACGCCGAGCCACAGGTTGCCGGTGCTCAGTGCGACGATAAAACCAATCACCGCGCCGAACAGCATCATGCCTTCCTGGCCGAGGTTGAGTACGCCGCTCTTCTCGCAGATCAGTTCACCCAACGCCACCAGCAGCAGCGGCGTACCAGTGCGCACCATGGCGTAGAAAATATTGCTTAGTAGGTCGAGATCCATCTGGAATTCCTCTGCGTATAGCTTTTATAGGAGCGAGGGGGACGCCCAGTTCTTGCTCGCGATTAGTGTCGCGACGGATCGCGAGCAAGCGGTACGTCGCCCGGCCGCTCCCACAAGTTCTTTGTTAGGCCAGGGCCTCGGTGTTGGTTTTGGCTTTGCGCTGCGCCCAAGCCCACTTCAGCCGTGGCCGATAGAGGATCAGCACATCGCAGGCGAGCAGGAAGAACAGCATCATGCCTTGGAACAGTTGGGTGATCGCCTGGGGCAGGTTCATGGTCATCTGCGCGTTTTCACCGCCCAGGTACAGCAGGGCCATCAGCAGGCTGGCGAAGACAATGCCGAGCGGATTCAGGCGGCCGAGAAAGGCCACGGTGATCGCCGCATAGCCGTAACCGGGGGAGACCTGCGGCACCAGTTGGCCAATCGGCCCGGCCACTTCACCGACACCGGCCAACCCGGCCAGGCCGCCGCTGACCAGCAGGGCAAACCACACCAGGCGCTTCTCGCGAAAACCGACAAAGCCGGCGGCGCGGCGGTCGAGACCGAGCACCTTGATCTGGAAACCGAGAAAGCTCCTGTGCAGCAACACCCATACCGCCACCAGTGCCAGCAGGGCGAAATACAGGCCGGCATGCAGGCGACCGTCCTCACTCACCAGCGGCAGGCGGCTGGCATCACCGAACATCGCCGACTCGGGGAAGTTAAAACCGGCGGGGTCTTTCAGTGGGCCATGCACGAAGAACAGCAGCAGGTTCAGCGCGATGTAGTTGAGCATGATGCTGGTGAGGATTTCGTTGGCATTGAACTGCGTGCGCAGCCAGGCGGTCAGACCGCCCCAGGCCGCGCCCGCCGCCACGCCGGCGAGCACCACCCAGACCAGCGCCCAGCGGCTGTCCCAGTCGATGATCTGGATCGCCATGGCGCTGCCGGCCAGCGCGCCGAGCAGCAGCTGCCCTTCCGCGCCGATGTTCCAGATGCGCGCCTGGTAGGCGACGGCCAGGCCGAGGGCGCAGAGTAGAATCGGCAGCGCCTTGACCAGCAGTTCGGAGACGCCATACCAGTCGGCCAGTGGCGCAATCAGCAGGGTGTGCAGGGTGTCCAGCGGGTCGTGGCCGAGCAGGGTGAACAGCAGCGCGCCACTGCACAGGGTCAGCACGGCGGCGAGCAGCGGCGATAACCAGAGCATGGCGCGCGATTGCTGACCGCGCGGTTCGAGGGATAACAGCATGGAAAACTCCGTCAGCTCAGGCTGGCAGCAGCGGCTGCCGGCGTGCTTGTAATAGGGGGAAGCGGGGCGAACTCGCCGGCCATCCAGCGGCCGACTTCTACCGCTTCGGTTTCTGCGGTTGCGGCCAGGGGCGAGAGCTTGCCGCTGCACAGCGCACCGATGCGGTCGCTGATCTGGAACAGCTCGTCGAGGTCTTCGGAGATCACCAGAATCGCCGCACCGGCATCGCGCAGGGCAATCAGCGCGCGATGGATCGCCGCCGCTGCGCCCACGTCCACACCCCAGGTTGGGTGCGCGGCCACCAGCAGTTTGGGGTTCTGCAAAATCTCGCGTCCGAGGATAAATTTTTGCAGGTTGCCGCCGGACAGGCTGCGCGCGGGTGCATCGGCATCCGGCGTTTTCACCGCAAAGCGCTGGATGATTGCTTCGGCCAAGGCGCGCACCTTGCTGCGCTGAATCAGCCCCTTGCTCAGCAACCCCTGCTGGAAAGCAGTGAGCAGGGCGTTATCACTCAGGCTCATATCCGGCACCGCGCCATGACCCAGGCGCTCGGCCGGGACAAAAGCCAGGCCCAGTTTGCGCCGTGCATCCGGGTATAGGTCGGCGATGGGGTGCGTGTCGAGGCTGATGCGTTCGCGCTCGCTGCGCGGCAGGCGGGTTTCACCACTGAGCAGGGCGAGTAATTCGTCCTGACCATTGCCGGCAACCCCGGCGATGCCGACGATTTCGCCGCTGCGCACTTCCAGACGGATCTGGTTGAGGGTGCAGCCGAACGGGTCGGCGTTGTGCCAGCTGAGGTCATCCACACGTAAACGTGGCAGGCCGCCACTGGCTTTCGGGTAACTGCTTTCCAGTCCTTCGGCGTCACCGACCATCAACCGCGCCAATTGCAGGTCGCTGCATTCGTCCGGTATGCAATGCCCCGATACCTTGCCGCCGCGCAGCACCGTGGCGCTCTGGCACAAGGCGCGCACCTCGCCGAGCTTGTGGCTGATAAACAGAATGCTGCAGCCCTCGGCGGCCAGACGGCGCAGGGTGACGAACAGTTCGTCGGCCTCCTGCGGCGTGAGCACCGAGGTCGGCTCATCGAGGATCAAGAGTTTGATGTCCTGCATCAGGCAGCGGACGATCTCCACCCGTTGCCGCTCGCCGATGGACAGGCTGTGCACCCGCCGGCCCGGTTCCAGGGCCATGCCATAACGCTGCGACACCTCGCGAATCTTCGGCTCCAACTGTTTCGGTGTGCCGGCCGCTGCGCCCATGGCCAAGGCGATGTTCTCTGCCACCGTCAGGGTTTCAAACAGCGAGAAGTGCTGAAACACCATGCCTACGCCAAGGCGGCGGGCCATGGCCGGGTCGCGCATCTTCAGCAGTTGACCCTGCCAGCGAATCTCGCCGCTGTCAGGTTGGGTAACGCCGTAGATGATCTTCATCAGGGTGCTTTTGCCGGCACCGTTCTCGCCGAGCAGCGCATGGATTTCCCCAGGCGCGATGCTCAGATCGATACGGTCATTGGCCAGGCAGCCGGGGTAGCGCTTGCTGATACCGCTCAGCTGCAAGCGTGGAACAGAAGGGGAACTGGACATGGACAGAGGCTCGGGAATGACAACTGCCCTGGCTAAAGCAAAAAGCTGGCCAGTGAGTCAGAAAAGCCTGCTGGCGGCGTCGATGCGAGCCCTGCCGTAATACCACGCCATTAAGTGGCCCTGGCTTGGTGCAAGGCGACGAGATGCTGGTGCGTTTTGGCGCAGTGCAGAGCGTTGCGCCAGGATTTAGAGCGGCCGCAGCTCACTCCGCCCGCGACTTATATCCGCCAGTAGCCGCTGCAACTCGGCGACCCGTGGCGCGGGGAGTGCCAGGTGCAGTTCAGCCCCCGTGGCGTCGTAGTTTTCGCTCTCCAGCAGGCAGTCGAGTTCCGCCAGGCGCGCCTTGAGCAGCGGCAGTTCGGCGAACAGGCAGTGGCAGCGGAACTGCTCGCGGGCGACTAACTCGATGCGCGGTGCGCTTTGCAGGCACTTATTGGCACTGCCGCCATAGGCGCGAGCGAGGCCGCCGGTGCCGAGCTGGATGCCGCCGTAAAAGCGAATCACCAGCACCGCCACCTGATCCATCTCCTGGGCGTCGATGGCGGCGAGGATCGGCCGGCCTGCGGTGCCGCCGGGCTCGCCGTCATCGCTGAAGCGGTACTGCAGGCCCACCTTCCAGGCCCAGCAGTTATGGCTGGCGCTGGCGTCGCTGTGCGCGGCGATAAACGCCTGCGCCTCGGCTGCGCTGGTAACCGGCGCGGCGAGGGCGATAAAGCGGCTTTTGCGAATTTCCTCGCGGTACTCGCACGGTTCGAGCAGGGTGAAGGGCATCAGGCGTCTTGGGTGGGCGGGGTCAGACCACAGCCTTTGAGGATGATGGTAATCAGCTGGTCGGCGGCTTCTTCGTAATCGGCTTTCACCAGGCGCGAGCGACCGGTGACGCGGCAGATCTGTGAAGCAAAGTCGGCGTAATGTTGGGTGCTGCCCCACAGCAGGAAGATCAGGTGCACCGGGTCCACGGGGTCCATCTTGCCGGCGGCGCTCCAGGCTTCGAACACTGCGGCGCGGCCGCGGAACCAGGCCTGGTAATCCTGATTGAGCATCTGCGAGAGGTGCTCGCCACCGCTGATCACTTCCATGGCGTAGATGCGCGAGGCTTTCGGGTGGCGGCGGGAAAATTCCATCTTGGCGCGGATATAGGCGGCCAGCGCCTCGGCGGGGTCGTCGTCCACGGTCAGGTTGTTGAAGGTGTTGTCCCACAGCTCAAGGATGTTCACCAGCACCGCCTGATACAGCCCTAGCTTGTTGCTGAAGTAGTAATGCAGGTTGGCCTTGGGCAGGCCAACGTTCTGCGCGATGGTGTTCATGCTGGTGCCTTTGAAGCCGTGGCGGGCGAACTCTTCCTCGGCGGCCTTGATGATCGCTTCTTCGTTTTTCTGCCGAATGCGGCCGGCAGGTTTGGTCGTCGGATCGGCTCGGTGCGCAAGTACTTCAACAGTCATGGGCGGTTCCGCAGTGGTCAGGTTTTCGGACGACTGCACTGATAACCCAGAGCCGCCGAGGTGACAAGCGCGAGGGGCAGAAAAAGCTGGTTAAGCGCCATTCGCCGGGCCTTGTGCACTGTCTTTGTGCGGAAAACGACGCGTAACAGCCGGTTGTGCAGTGATCCAATGCGCTGCGGATCAACAGGCCGTTGAAAAACGTAGGCGAGGCAGGCAAGACAAGGCAAAAACAGGCGAGGAAGCGGAGTTTACGAGCTGTAAATGAGCATTCCGAGCCTGTTTTTAACGCCGTATTGCCAACGCAGGTAGTTTTGCAGCGGCCTGTTAACCTTCGGCCAGGGCCTCCAGAAAGCTCTCCAGTACCAGATGCGGACGGCGGCCTTTGCGCGTCACTGAGGCCAGGCTGATGTCATAGAAGCGGCTGGCCGGCTTCAGCACGCGCAGGCGGCCCTGCTGCACCCATGCCTGGGCGTAATGGTCGGGCAGGTAACCGATATAGCGCCCGGTGAGGATAAGAAAGGCCATGCCTTCGCGGTCTGAGGCGCTGGCGGTGCAATTGAGCGCCTGGTAGTGACTCTGCACTTCGGGCGGTAGGCGGAAGGTCGGCGCGATGGCTTCCTGAGCGTTCAGCCGTTCATCCTCCAACTGTTGATCATCGACGTAGAACAGCGGGTGGCCGACCGCGCAGTAGAGCAGCGAGCGCTCGTCGTACAGCGCCTGGTAATCCAACCCGGACAGCGCCGTGACCTGCGGCACCACGCCGATGTGCAGGCGCCCGTCGAGCACGCCTTGCTCCACCTCACTCGGCGGCGTCATGCGGATGTGGATATGCACATCCGGGCCGCGCTCCTTCAACCGCGCCAAGGCATTGGTGATGCGCATATGCGGTACCGTCACCAGGTTGTCGGTCAGGCCGATATTCAGCTCGCCGCGCAGGTGCTGGTGCAGGCCGTTGACCTCGGTGCGAAAGCTCTCCAGCGCCGCCAGCAACTGCTGGGTACTCTGGTAGACCTCGCGGCCCTCTTCGGTCAGGGCAAAGCCGGCGCGGCCGCGTTGGCACAGGCGCAGCCCGAGGCGTTGTTCCAAGTCGCTCATCTGCTGGCTGATCGCCGAGCGGCCGATGCCCAAAGCGCTTTCCGCCGCAGAAAAACCGCCGCACTCCACCACGCTGCGAAACAGCTTGAGCAGGCGGATATCAAAGTCGCTGACTTGGGCCAGTGGGTCGGGGCGGCGAGTGCTCATGGTGAGGTGCTCATGGTGAGGTCTTTGTTTAGCAGTCGCTTAACTAAAGATATGAAGAGTCATGTTTTACTGACTCTAAGCCCGTGGCACCTTTACTGGCAACAGATTCGACTTCACCGCTTCAATCGCCCACACCGAGGCCACCATGAACATGCCGCAGATCGAAGTCCCATCCCTCGCCAGCCAGCTCAAGCTGGATGCGCACTGGATGCCGTTTTCCGCCAACCGCAACTTCAAGCGTGACCCACGCCTGATTGTCGGTGCCGACGGTAACTACTTTATCGATGACAAGGGCCGTCGCGTGTTCGACAGCCTGTCTGGCCTGTGGACCTGCGGTGCTGGGCACAACCGTAAAGAAATTCAGGAAGCGGTGGCCAAGCAGTTGGGCACCCTGGATTACGCGCCGGGCTTCCAATACGGCCACCCGCTGTCCTATCAGCTGGCCGAGAAAATCACCGAGCTGACCCCGGCCGGCCTCGATCACGTGTTCTACACCGACTCCGGTTCCGAGTGCGCCGACACCTCGGTGAAGATGGCCCGCGCCTACTGGCGCTTGAAAGGCCAGCCGAGCAAAACCAAATTTATCGGCCGCGCCCGTGGTTATCACGGTGTGAACATCGCCGGCACCTCGCTGGGCGGCATCGGCGGCAACCGCAAGATGTTTGGCCAGATGATGGACGCCGACCACCTGCCACACACCCTGCAGCCGCACCTGGCCTTCACCAAGGGCATGGCGGCCACCGGTGGCGTGGAATTGGCCAACGAACTGCTGAAACTGATCGAACTGCACGACGCCTCGAACATCGCCGCCGTGATTGTCGAGCCGATGTCCGGCTCCGCCGGGGTGATCGTGCCGCCAGTCGGCTACCTGCAGCGCCTGCGTGAGATCTGCACCCAGCACAACATCCTGCTGATCTTCGACGAAGTGATCACCGCCTACGGCCGTATGGGCAAGTGGACCGGTGCCGAGTTCTTCGGCGTGGTGCCGGACATCATGAACACCGCCAAGCAAGTGACCAACGGCGCTATTCCGCTGGGCGCAGTGATCGCTTCCAGCGAGATCTACAACACCTTTATGAACCAGGCGATCCCCGAGCACATGGTCGAGTTCGGCCACGGCTACACCTACTCGGGCCACCCGGTGGCTTGCGCCGCCGGCCTGGCAACCTTGGAGCTGCTCAAACGCGACAACCTGATCGAGCAGTCCGCCGCCCTGGCACCGATCTTTGAAGAGAAGCTGCACAGCCTCAAAGGCAGCAAGAACGTCGTCGACATCCGCAACTGCGGCCTGGCCGGCGCGATCCAGATCGCCCCGCGTGACGGCGACCCGGTGATCCGCCCGTTCGAGGCCGGTATCAAACTGTGGAACGCCGGTTTCTACGTACGCTTCGGCGGCGACACCCTGCAGTTCGGGCCAACCTTCAACACCAAGCCCGAGCAGCTGGACTCCGTGTTCAACGCCGTGGGCGATGTGCTCAGTAACCTGGATTAACGCATTTATGTAGAAGGGGCTTTAGCCGCGACCCTTTGCTGTCGCGGCTAAAACGGATCGCCGCCCGGCCCCTCCCACGACACAACCTTCTGGCAGCCAAGGCCGCCTCAAAGAATTTGCTAATGGAGTTTTTATGACCCTCGTTAACCACCTGATCCACGGCGAACTGACCGCCGGCACCGGCCGCAGCGCTGACGTGTTCAACCCGTCCACTGGTGCCGTGACCAAGCAAGTGGCCCTGGCCGACCGCGCCACCCTGCAGCTGGCCATCGATTCGGCCAAGAGCGCCTTCCCGGCCTGGCGCAACACCCCGCCCGCCAAACGCGCCCAGGTGATGTTTCGCTTCAAGCAGCTGCTGGAGCAGCACGAAGCGACCATCGCCAAGCTGATCAGCGAAGAGCACGGCAAAACCCTGGAAGACGCCGCTGGTGAACTCAAGCGCGGCATCGAGAACGTCGAATTCGCCTGCGCAGCGCCGGAAATCCTCAAGGGCGAGTACAGCCGCAACGTCGGCCCGAATATCGACGCTTGGAGCGATATGCAGCCTATCGGCGTCGTGGCCGGCATCACCCCGTTCAACTTCCCGGCCATGGTGCCGCTGTGGATGTACCCGCTGGCCATCGTCTGCGGCAACTGCTTCATCCTCAAGCCGTCCGAGCGTGACCCAAGCTCTACCCTGTATATCGCCCAACTGCTGATCGAGGCCGGTCTGCCGAAAGGCGTACTCAACGTGGTGCATGGCGACAAGGAAGCGGTGGATGCGCTGATCGAAGCGCCAGACGTCAAAGCCCTGAGCTTTGTTGGCTCCACGCCGATTGCCGAATACATCTACAGCGAAGGCACCAAGCGCGGTAAGCGCGTCCAGGCCCTGGGCGGCGCGAAGAACCACGCGGTGCTGATGCCCGATGCCGATCTGGACAACGCCGTCAGCGCACTGATGGGTGCGGCCTACGGTTCCTGCGGCGAGCGCTGCATGGCCATCTCCGTGGCCGTGTGCGTAGGCGACCAGATCGCCGATGCGCTGGTCGAGAAGATCGTGCCGCAAATCAAAGCGCTGAAAATCGGCGCTGGCACCTCCTGCGGCCTGGACATGGGCCCGCTGGTTACCGGCGCTGCGCGTGACAAGGTCAAAGGCTACATCGACGCTGGCGTGGCCCAGGGCGCACGCCTGGTGGTCGACGGTCGAGACTTGGTGGTTGCCGGCAACGAAAACGGTTTCTTCGTCGGCGGCACCCTGTTCGACAAGGTGACCCCACAGATGTCCATCTACACCGACGAAATCTTCGGCCCCGTGCTGTGCATCGTCCGCGTCGGCAGCCTGGAAGCGGCCATGCAGCTGATCAACGACCACGAATACGGCAACGGCACCTGCATCTTCACCCGCGACGGTGAAGCCGCGCGCCTGTTCTGCGACGAAATCGAAGTCGGCATGGTCGGCGTCAACGTACCGCTGCCAGTCCCGGTCAGCTACCACAGCTTTGGCGGCTGGAAGCGCTCGCTGTTCGGCGACCTGCACGCCTACGGCCCGGACGGTGTGCGCTTCTACACCCGCAAAAAAGCCATCACCCAGCGCTGGCCGCAGCGCGCCTCGCATGAGGCGGCGCAGTTCGCTTTCCCGAGTAATGGTTAAGTAATACCCAGGGGGCTGATCGCAGGGTCAGCCCCCTTTTTTGATCTGTTTACCTCTGTAGGAGGGGCTTTCGGCTCTGGCATCCTGCTTCGCGATCCACAGGGATGTGGTGAATGCCGCAGACCCGCCGGGAGCGGGTGCGGCCCTACCTCCTGCATCCATGCAGTCGTAGCCGCGCGCTTTGCGACCCTCGCACAGACGTAGGTTGGGTTGAGGAACGGAGTGACGAAGCCCAACGAGCGATAGCAATGCCTGTTGGGCTTCGCTGCGCTCAGCGGAACGCCGCCCGACTCAACCTACCGATTGCATGCAGCACGTAATGGATACATAGCGATAGCTTTACGCAACAAACCAGCCGCGCGGGCGCGGCGTTGGTGCAGTGACCGCAGGTTACGGCACCCCTTGGGTGAGCGGGTTCAGGGTTTCCTGGCCCGTAAGCCCGCTCTCCCAAGGGCAGCCCACTTCAATGACTAATGAAGAGGACTCCTTGCAATGAGCAAACCCATGATTGGCCTTCCCCTGTGCCGTTGGCAGCTGACCAGCCGTGATATTGGCTGGTTTCACCTGGTCGGCGAGAAGTACATCCACGCCGTCACCGGCTTCGGTGCCTTCCCGCTGATGATCCCGGCTTTTGGCGATGATCTGGACATGGACACGGTGCTGGATAGCGTCAGCGGCATCATGTTCGGCGGCTCGCTCTCCAACGTGCACCCCAGTTTCTACGGCGACGACCACCCCGGCCTAGGCCTGGCCGACAAGCCCCGCGATGAAACCGTTCTGCGTCTGCTGCGCGCCTGTATTGACCGCGGCATTCCCTTCCTCGGCATCTGCCGGGGCATGCAGGAAATGAACGTGCTGTTCGGCGGCACCCTGCACCGTGAAGTGCATGCGGTTGAGGGGCGGCTTGATCACCGTGAGGTGAAGGACGTACCGGATGACGTGGCCTACGGCCCGATCCACAACGTGGCCCTGACCGAGGGCGGCGTGCTGCATTCGCTGTTTGGCGAGCGGCAGATCAAGGTCAACTCGCTGCACGGTCAGGGGATTGATCGACTGGGTGAGGGCTTGCAGGTTGAAGCCGTGGCCGAAGATGGGCAGATCGAGGCGGTCAGTGTGATTGGGGCTAAAGCCTTTGCCGTTGGGGTGCAGTGGCATCCTGAGTATCGTTATTGGGAGAAGGCGGATTACAACGCGCTGTTGGAGGCGTTTCATCAGGCGGCGAGGGAATATCAGGGGAAGAAGCTTGGGCGTCGTAGCGAGGCTGCTGTGGCCTAAACACTGCGCTGGTGATTGAAAGCAAAAGGCCCGTCGAGTGACGGGCTTTTTTGTTTTGAGCATTGATGGGCATCACTGCGCTTAACCCATGCTGCGTGTTTTCTGCATGGGCGAAGAGATACGGAGTAAAAGAACGGCAGCTGACAGCGGGTTAGTGACGTTTTAGAACGCTGCGCTCCGGATCTTCTGGGTCGTAGTAAACCTTAACCGTTTTACCCACTGGGTATTCCGCCAGTTCGCGCTGGGCGAGAGATTCGAGGCTGTAAGTGTGGCTGCGTACTCGAATGCGTTTACCTATGTAGGTAGAGGCATTTACCTGGTACGAGTACTGGACCCAGACTCTATACGCGTAATGATGCGTTGACGTACGGCTAGAGCTGTTGCCGTAATCCTTCCGGTTTTCCTTGAGAATCTGCGAGCTGGTAATCACGCCATGGGTATCAGGCCATTCTTTTGAATCGCCCATCTCTAGGGCTTCTTTAGCCGCGAAGAAAGCAGCCAGGGCCATACAGAGCACTTGCATCAGCTTCTTCATATTGCTCTGCCTTGCTGTGGATCAGTCAGTTGCCAGTGATATGAGTAGTGGTTTTGGCGGTTAAAACAGTGCAATGAGTTTTCATCCAGCCCGTAGTATGGGGCGAGCATAGCGATGCCCATCAATAGTGGCTATCTGTAACCATCATGTCTGCGCTCGCCATCCGCTTAATCCTCCCGGGCAAAAGCACGCCCGCACATAACGATGAAAAGACGACCATGGGCAGTTAACTAAACGCTGTATACGTATTGCCCGACCTATCGGTTCCGCCCTTACGGCGGCCCACTTTTGGCAAACGCCCGGATGGCCGGCCCCGCCAAAAGTAAGCAAAAGGTCTTGCCCCTTGCCTCCGGCCCGACTTCGTCGGGTTCCCTAGCTCCACCATTGTTCCAGGGGCCGGCGTACAAGGGCCGTCCCTGGCCCTTTACGCCTCTCGCCGCATCCATGCGGCTCGCTCCCTTCCACAACGATTCCACTCGGCCTCCTGAATGGGGCGTTTGGTGTCGTTTGTGAGATCGCGGATAGAAAAGCAAAAAAGCAAGGCGTGTTTCACCCGCCCTGCAGGCTAAGGACCCGTAGGAGCGGCCCATGGCCGCGATGCTTTTGCTTTTTTGTTTTTGCCGTCCACAAATCGTGTAAGCAACGCGGTCCCCGAATCCCGTCAGGAGGCCGAGCGCAGGTGCTGTGGAGAGGGGCGTTTGGCATGGAGGCCAAACGAGGCATGTCGGGCCATGGATGGCCCGTCTTGCCGACCCTCGGAACAGCACCGGAGCGAGGGGAGTTGAGCGCAGCGAAACCCGGATGCCGGGCGCGCTTTCTCTTTGGTTACTTTCTCTTTCGCGCGAGCAAAGAGAAAGTGACTCGGCGTAAAGCCGAAACCAGTAAGCAGATCCAATACACAGGCGGCGGAATGCCTGCGGTCAATCATCGGAGGATTTACCGCAACAGTCGTTTTCGCGCCGCCGCTGTGTCGTGGTGAGGCCAGCGCTGGCGCTGTCATACGCCTTAACTATCCTCTACAAGCGCCGATAGAGCGTATTACTGGCCAGCTAGAAGGCGATGTCCCATGAATATCAAATCCAAACTGTTGCTGAGCTTTCTGGTGGCAACCCTGATTCCGGTTCTGGTGGTGGCGCTGCTGACGATTCGCAATGTCACGCAGCAGGCCAAAGAGAACTTTCTGGTCGCCAGCAGCCTGGATATGAAGCTGGTGAACAACAGCTTTGCCACCTTCTTTGATTCGGTGGGCTACACCGTTTCTGCCCTGGCGGAATACCCCGCGGTGCAGGATGCCCAGAACGGCGAGCTGACCACCTACTTCGGTGAGGCGCGCAAGCCGGGTCAGGTGGCTACCGCCAATGGTGGACGGGAGAAGCAGATTTTCGATTACTTCTCCAGCATCGGTAAGAACAACCCCACCTTCGGCTACGTGTACATGAGCGATACCAAGGGCGGTTATGTGGAGTGGCCGGGCACCGGGGATTACGGTGATTGGGACCCGCGTACGCGCGAGTGGTACCCCATTGGCAAGGACGCCAATTTCACCCTGGCCCGCCGCGACGGTTATTACTGGGAGCCGGATGACGCGGTGTATGTTTCGGTGCTCAAGGGCTTCAAGGATAACGCCGGGCAGTTTGCCGGGGTGGTGGCGGTGGATGTGTCGCTCAAGGCGCTGACCGATATGGCGCAGAAGGTGCGCTTTGGCGAAACCGGCTTTCTGATGTTGGCGGAGGGCAGCGGCACCTTGCTGGTGGATGGCCTGCAGCCGGACAACAACTTCAAGAAGGTCAGCGAGCTGCCCGGTGAGCACTTTGCGGTTATCGGCAAAACCGAGAACGGCCTGGTCGAGGTGGAGATTGATGGCGTGGCTTATATGGCCAACGTTTATACCTCGCCGGAGCTGGGCTGGAAGTTTGTTGGCTTCAAGCAGGCCGACGAGATTTACGCGAGCGCCCGTGAGCTGACCTGGATCACCCTGATTGTCTGCGTGGTGCTGGTGCTGGTATTTGGCGCGGCTGGGGTGGTGATCGCCAATCGGATCGTCAACCCGATCAATCTGGTGAAGGATGGGTTGCGCACTATCGCCCAGGGTGAGGGTGACCTGACCCGCCGCCTGGACCTGCTCAGCCGCGATGAAACCGGCGAGCTGGCCAAGTGGTTCAATCAGTTTATTGCGTCGATCCAGGGCATGATCAAGGTGATCAAGGAGAACGCCATCAGCATGGATGGCGTTTCCAGCGACACCAACAAGCGCACCACGGCGATGTCCGCCACGCTGCAGCGCCAGTTGAGTTCGGTGGAGCAGATCGTCACGGCGGTGACCGAGATGTCCTCGGCGGCCAATGAGGTGGCCAAGACCTGCGTGCAGACCGCCGAGGTGTCGGAGCAGGGTCTGGCCGCCACGCGCAATGGTAAAGAGGTGATCGCGCGCAGCACGTCCGGGGTCAACAAGCTCGGCACCAGCATCCAGAACTCCAGCAAGGTGATTCAGGAGCTGGAGAAGGAAACGGTCAACATCAATAACATTCTCTCGACCATTCAGCAGATCGCCGAGCAGACCAATTTGCTGGCCTTGAACGCGGCCATCGAAGCCGCCCGCGCGGGCGAGCAGGGCCGTGGGTTTGCGGTGGTGGCCGATGAGGTACGCAATCTGGCCAAGCGCACTCAGGACTCCACCGAGCAGATCAACAATATCCTCAACCTGCTGGTCAACCGCATCAAGGAAGTGACGGTGAGCATGGATCAAAGCCTGGTCGAGTCGGGCAAGGCCATTGGGCTGTCCGATGAGGTGATGGCCGCCTTCGAGAGCATTGAAGGCAAGGTGCAGATGATCCGCGACATGACCATGCAGATCGCCACCGCGACCGAGGAACAGCACCTGGTGACCGAGGAAATCAACCAGAACATCGTCGCCATCAACGACGCGGTAACGCAGATATCCGCTCAAGCTGCCGAGGTGGAGAGCTACGCCCAGGAACAAAGCGGCCTGAGCAGTGAGCTGAAACAGCTGGTGGTACGCTTCCGCACGGAATAAGGCCGGTTGCGTTGAGCCGACTAACCCCAAGAAAAAGCCCCGCAGTTGCGGGGCTTTTTCTATCGGCGATATCCATGGCTGTGCGCAAACTGTATCGCCAATAGCTGGGCGAGTTAACAGGGCGCATCTGTTGCGCATGACGTTGTTCTATTCCGCCCCTTATGATCGCCGGCTTGTTTACTGCACTGGTCAGAGAGGGCCTTACGGATGAAGCGATATCTGCGTCAATGGAATTTCTGGGTGCTCTGCGTGCTGTTGGGTTGCGTGCTGGGGTGCGGGACGTCGGCAAGGCGGATGATCGGGTAGGCGGTAGGCGTGTAATCAGGCTCAGGGGGTGGTGGGTGTTTGCCAGTCATTGACTGAGTAGCGCTGGAGAATTTGCGCGAGCCGTCCGTTGCGGCGCAGTTCATTCAGGCCCGTGCGCAGCAGCTCGAGGCGTTCTGCGGCGTGAGGGTCGGCCGGTGACAAGGCAATGTGCAGGTTGGCACGGTAGCCGGGCAGTACGCCTGCCAGGCGGGTGAGGTGAGCAATTCCCATTTTGCTGACTTTGCGCTTGAGCACGTTGCAGTTATCCAGCACCAGATCAATGCGTTTTTGCAGCAGCATCGACATCAGGCTGCGCAGGGGTAACTCGCCTTTGGCCTGGTACACCTGCGGGTGGTTGCTGCGCAGGTACTGGTCGAGCGGGCCGCCGGCATCGTAGTGATAACCCTGAATGACGCCGATGTGGTGCTGTTGCAACGCGGCAATATCCGTGAAACGCCAGGGGTCAGTGTGCCGGGTCAGAAAGCAGGTGCTGTCTTCGCCCATAACCAGTTGCAGGCGTTTATCAGGGGCGCTGTTGTACGTGTTGGCCAGAAGGATCTGCGCACCACCGTTAGCCACCACCTGTACGGCGCGTGACCAAGGCTTGAGTCGGTAGTTGATGGTGAGGCCCTGTGCCGCAAAGATTTCTTCCAGCACTTCAACCATGTAGCCGGGTTTGCCGCTGGCGGGGTCGCAGTTATAGGGGCAGAACTCGTCTCCGACCAGGCGTATGGGCTCAGCCGCCACCACGGAGGTGCTGCACAGGCAGCTGGTTAGCAGGGTTAAAAGGACGCGCCGTACGGTCAAACCGGTGACTCTCTTTCTGTGGTTGGGGCGGTGAAAAACGGGTTGCTGATGTGAGGGTAACCATCCCGGCGAGTGATGGCCATGCCCCATCTGTGTTTTAGCCCGTGTCTGTATGCGAATCCGCTGTGTGCGGCGGGATCTGTGCCGCAGTGTGTTGCGCTCGAATTGACGTGCCGCAGCTTCTACACTGCATGGGCACGCCGTTACGAGCCTTGTCCATGTACGAAAGCATTCGCCTTAAACGCCGCAAGTTGGATGTGTCGCAGCTTGAAATCGGTATGTTTGTCTGTGAGGTGGACCGCCCCTGGCGGGAAACGCCGTTTCTGTTTCAGGGCTTTCCGCTGCTCACGGTGCAGGATTTACGGGCGGTGCAGGAGTGCTGCCAGTACGTATTTATCGATGAGTTTCAGCGCGTCAAGGTCAGCCTGATGCCCTCTTCCAGTGGGCCGGACGCGCGCCCGTCTCACAAGCGTGCGCCGTTATCCAAAGAGATGCAGCAGGCGCGGCGCAACCGTGACAAGAGTTCGCAGCTGATCAAGGATGTGTTTTTTGACATCCAGCTTGGGCGCGGCATCAACACGCTGGCGTGCCGCGAGGTGGTGCAGGAAAACTTGCAAAGCCTGCTGCGTAACGAAAGCGCCATGCTCTGGCTGACGCGCATGAAAAGTCAGGATGAGTACACCAGCCAGCATTGCCTGTCGGTGTCGATCATGGCCATGGGGTTTGGCCATCACCTCGGGTTGGTGGGCGAGAGCCTGGAGCAGCTCGGCATCAGCGGCATGCTCCACGATGTGGGTAAGATCCGTGTCGATCCACTGGTGCTGAACAAGCCGGGCAAACTGACGGCCGACGAGTTTGAGCACATCAAGGAGCATGCGGTGCTCGGCTATAAGCTGCTGCTCAGTCACCGCGACTTGCCGTCGATCGCCATTGATGTGGCTCACGGGCATCACGAACGCCTTGACGGGCAAGGTTATCCGCGCGGTCTGGGCGCGGCGCAAATCCCGTATTTCACGCGCATCATCAGCATCATTGATTGCTTTGATGCCATCACCAGCCGGCGCGTGTACGACAATGCACGCAGCGTCAAAGACGCCTTCAAGGTGCTGATGGATTGCCGCGACAGCCATTTTGATGCCGAACTGGTGATGCGCTTTATCGAATGGCTGGGCATCTTTCCGGTTGGCACGCTGGTGGAATTGCACACGGGCGAGATTGGCCTGGTGCTGGAGAAACACCCCAAGTTGCAATTGCGGCCCAAGGTGGCGGTGCTGATTGATGCAGAGGGCCAGCGCTGCGCGCCGCGCTTTCTGGATTTGTCGAAAATCTGCACCGACGCGCAGTCGCAGCCGTATCGCATCACCGCCTGTTTAGCCGATGGCTCGATGGGCTTGAGTCTGTGTGATCCACAGGTGCAGGCGTTGCTGGATAACCGCGAGCTGGCCAGTCTGGATGATGAGGCCGAAGTGCCGGAATTGTTGGCTCACTGGCAGCGTTACAACCACGAGGCTGAACCGTCCGTGGAGTAAAGTCTTAGCCGAAGACGTTCTCGCGGAAGCAATGCTGGATGTGCACGATGTCGTCGGCTTGGGCCAGTAGCGCGTGCAGGCAATCGGGGTCGAACATCGTGCCGGAGCGCTCCGTCATCCAGGCAAAGGCGTCTTCATTGCGCCAGGCGGATTTGTAGGGGCGGTCACTGGTCAGCGCGTCGAACACATCGGATACCGTGACAATGCGCGACTCCAGTGGAATGTTTTCACCGCTTAAACCATCCGGATAGCCGCTGCCGTCGTAGAGTTCATGGTGATGCAGGACGATGTTGCGCAGCATGCCCACCTGGCTGACGCTGGCCAGGCCGAAGTTGGCCAGTAGCTGATCGATCAGTTCCAAACCTGCGCGTGAGTGCTGGCGCATAATGCGCTGTTCATCCTCATCCAGCCGGCCCGGTTTGAGCAGCACGCGGTCGGGGATGGTGATTTTGCCCAGGTCGTGCAAGGGGGCGAACAGGTAAACGTGCTCCACAAAACTGTCGTCCAGGCCGCGTGGGGCGGCCAGTTTTTGCGCGATGAGCCGCGAATAGCGGGACATGCGCTCAAGGTGGTTGCCGGTTTCCGGGTCGCGGGCGTGGGTCAGGGTCATGGCGGATTTAAGCGTGGCCAGCAAGGTGCGTACGCTGGAGCGCTCGTTGTAGACCATCAGGCTGGCCAGGTGGCTGAGGACATCCAGCTCACTGAGCAGCATGCCTTGGAAGACATCGCTGCTGCGGGCATTGAAGAATACAAAGCCGAAAAAGTAGCCATTGACGCACATTGGCAGGGTATAGCTGGAGCGATAGCCCGCATCCAACAGTGCCTGGACGTGTTGTTTTTGGTTGCCTTGCAACAGGGCAAAGTCGTTGATCACGCGTGGTGTCTGGTTGACGGCGACGGCTTGCAGCCAGGTGGTGTCCTTGAGTTTGGCGTGGTAGAAGGGCAATGAATTGGGACCGTCCTCAACGGCGACGAAGGTTTTTACCCAATCGCTGCCATGGTCATACAGGGCGATGGCCAGGCGCTGCACATGCGGGTACTTGAGTTGCAGGGTTTGCAGCAGGTGGTGCAGTTTGTGCTGCAGCGGGCTTTGATCCTGCAAGTCATGTAACTGTGACATTCCTTGTTTCCCCTTCAGGCGTGTCTGCTGTGAGCGTAGCCGTCATAGGCAAGGCTGCCAACGTAGTGTGCGGACCTGCGCAGCCTAGGTCGGCCCAGTCAGTTAATCGACGCTATGCCCCTAAAACGAAGCCCCGCAGGAGCGGGGCTTCGTTTACCAGTCGTCGTGGTGGCGGCGCTGGGTTTTGCGCCAATGGTTGTGCGGATATCGCGGTTCGGCCACGTAGTAAACCGGCGCGGGTGTGTAGTAGACCGGGCGTGGCTCGTAGTAAACAGGCCGCGGTTCGTAATAAACCACGGGCGGTGGGGCGCGATAGACCGGTTGTGGTTCGTAGGCCGGCGCGGATCGCTGGCTGACCAGGACACCGCCAAGGATGGCGCCGATTACTACACCCGCGGCCACATCGCCACGGTCGGCTGCCAGAGCCTGTTGGGCACCGGCGAAGGCCAGGCTGGCGATCAGGCCGGTGATGAGGGGGGAACGCGCGTGCATGGTCGAAACTCCTTTGTGTGCCGGTCTGCTCCGGTCACTGTGTTCGACTGCGCGGGATTGCCGGCATTTCGCAAGGCAATGTAAATCCTGTGTAAAGAGCAAGGTCTGGCCTAGCCTCGGCGATTACCCGCTGCACTGGCACGTTGCAGTGGTTGGCACTGGTTAGGGTCATAAGTGCCAACGTAGGGGTTGCCGTGCCCCATCACACAGCCAACCTGCTGGTTGCGCCAGCGTTCCCATTCGCTGACCGGGTACTGGCGATTCCAGGCTTCGTACGTTCGCCGGTCAAGCGAAGACAGGCGCAGCTGGTAGCGTTCGGCCATGTACAGGTAGATGCGTGCCGATGCCCCTCGCGCGTGTTGTGGCGGCATGGCGATCTTGGCCTTGAAATTGACCACCATAGGGCAGGCACCGTATTGGCTGGGTTTCTCGCTGAGCATGCCAAGGGCATAGTTGGAGCGGTCACCATTCACTTCGCCGATGCTGGGCACCAGGTTGTGCAGGTCGGCTTCAGCGGCCTTGAAGCGGGCGTCGTTGCGTGCGCAGTTCTTGCGTCCGCCTTGTTGCCAGCACTGGCGCTGGTGGCCGATCACCCAGGCAGGTACCACATGTTCCCATTCCACGCGTTGGGCGCGGCGCAGTTGTTTGCGCGGCTGGTAGCCACAGCTGCTGAGGTCGACGCGGTTGCCGCTGTAGCTGCACTGGCAGTAGAACGTAATAGGGCGTGTGGCGTAGATCTGCCAGGCAATTTTCTTGGCGGCGTTGAAGCTTTGCGGGGCTTCGGCGTGAGCAGGCAGGGTAAATAGCAGGCAAAACAGGACAAGCAGGCGCAGCATGGGCTTCTCGGCGGCAAAAAGCCGCGGATCATACCGCTTAAAGCGCTCTGTTACGGGGCTTTTGTCGGGTGTGGGTGGCGGATTTCAATTTTATTCCGCCCGAGCAGCACTCTTCGGGCACAACCTGAGCTTGTATCGCTAGGTGCTTGATTGCGCAGTAAGTCATGCCTTTGGGCAGAAAAACTGGCCGATCTGGATTTTGTTGCTAGCGTTACCTCACCACACCGCAGCGGATGACCTCCACTGATGAACACTGTGCAGCGTTTACCCAGGCTGGAAATGCGCCCCCACAGCATGTCGGCCATGCTGCTGCGTTACGGGGCTGTGGCCGGGCTGGTAGTGGTTACGCTGCTGATGTTGGGCGGCTGCGCTTCGCGGCAGGATCATCAGGCCATTATCGAGAACCGCAGCCCGATCAAACCCACCGAGTTTTTTCAGAGCCATGCCGACCGCATGGCCACCTTGGGCATGCGCAATAACCTCAACAGCCTCTATCGCCTGATGGACAAGCTCTACCTGCGTAACCCTCGCGAATGGCGCAAGACTGGCCTGCCTGATGCCGAGGCGGCCAAGCGCGCGGTGCATCGTGCCATTGAGCTGGATCAG
Source organism: Pseudomonas sp. SL4(2022) (assembly GCF_026625725.1). NCBI lineage: Bacteria > Pseudomonadati > Pseudomonadota > Gammaproteobacteria > Pseudomonadales > Pseudomonadaceae > Pseudomonas > Pseudomonas sp. SL4(2022). The sequence continues at coordinate 698,584 of NZ_CP113060.1, read as the reverse complement.
CCGCTGCCACAACTGGGTGGGCGTACCGACATTGCGGCGCTGAGCTATGCCTTGAGCGCCGAGTACCAGGGGGACCGGGTTGGAGCCTTTATCTACTCCCTGGCCAGCATGTTGATCACGGCCCATGGCGGTCGTACCGAGTATTACCTGAGTGACACGCTGGATCCTCAATTCATCCACAACGCCGCGCGCAATATGGAAACAGCCAGCTGGATGCTGGCTCGTCGTACCGATGCCGGTGGCAAGCCGTGGCTGCTGTCAAACGAGATTTCTGCGGATGGGCACAACCTCAGCTATGCCGTGGAATTCGGCAAGATCGTCGCGCGTCTGGACCTGCTTACCGACGTTCTGGATGAGCGTTACCGGCGCATGGGCGTCAATTATGCGCAGGGCCTGTTATTCCTGAACTTCCTGCCGGTGCAGTAGTGTCCTGCTAGGTTATCTCCAGACCTTCGTCCTGGAGTCGACTGTGCCCCGCAATCTGGTTGCAGATGTTTGCAGCTCTGTGCTTTGAGCGTTTCGGGTGATCGTTTCCACTGATGCTTGCGGCCGTTCACCACGCCGTAGACGCAGAGCAACACGCAGGCGATAGGCGCTGCGACGCGGCATGCATGTTTCGCCGTCAGTTCCAGCGTTGGTAGATGGTATTCAGACTGCCGGCCTGCTTCAGCCGCTCCAGGGCATCAGCGAATACTTTGGCGCGGGCATGATCGCCTTTGGCAAAGGCTACATAGCGCGGCATTTCTACCAGTGGTTTGTGCAGGATGCGCACACCCTGTTCGGCGCGTTGTTCGCGCACGAAATACATCAGTTGCACCCGATCACCGACGATAATGTCAATGCGCCCGGCCAGCAGCATGGACACCAGTTGACGCGGATTCTGTGCGCTGGTGTCACGCCGCAAATCGGCTTTATCGAAGTCTGATTGGTAGGCGTATCCGCGGACTTGGCCAATCACATACTGCGACAGGTCATCCAGGCTTTGCCAGTCATGGATGGCCGTCTTGCCGGTGGTCATAAATACCGTCGAGCCAGTGCGAATGGGCCCGACCAGCTCATACTGCTGCATACGCTCAGGGGTGCCCGCAAACTGGAAGGCCATGGCGACTTCACTGCGGTCGAGCATGCGCTTGACGCGCTCCCAGGGGTACAGTCGCAGGTTGTAGGCAATCTTGGCCTCCTGCAACACGGCCTCGACCAACTCGACATCCAGGCCGTGCGGCTGGTCATCCTCAAGGGTGACATAGCTGTAAGGGGCAAACTGTTCGTCACCCACCACATGCCAGTCTTCAGCCTGTAACGACCAGGGCAGCAATAGCATCAGGTACAGCGCAGTCATTCGCATGAGAGCCTCCGGCAAAACGTTGGTGAGCGGAGTGTTCGTTATTGATGCTAGTCAATTACGCAGTGCCTGCAGGGCTAACCCGTGGCTCAATTGTTACAGGCATAAAAAAGCCCCGACATGGGCCGGGGCTTCTGGCGGCAGGCTGAGTTAAACCTTGCGCACAAATTCGGATTTCAGCTTCATTGCGCCGATGCCGTCGATTTTGCAGTCGATGTCATGGTCGCCATCACACAGGCGGATGCCTTTGACCTTGGTGCCTACCTTGACCACCAGGGATGAGCCTTTGATCTTGAGATCCTTGATGACGGTGATGGTGTCACCATCCTGCAGTACGTTGCCCACCGAGTCCTTGATCACTTTGGCATCATCTGGTGCATCCGTGGCGCCGTCAGCGGTCCATTCGTGGGCGCATTCCGGACAGACCAGTTGAGCGCCGTCTTCGTAGGTGTATTCGGAATTGCATTTGGGGCAGGGCGGCAGCGTACTCACGGCGAGTCCTTGTTCGGGCAAAGAATAAAGGCCGCATAGTGTATAGGGTTTTAGCTGTTTTTGCCCTCATCAGCCGCCTTGCGGCTGCTGACGAGGTGCCGGGTATCAGAAGTGCGCTTTTACCAACAGGCTGGCGGTGTTCTGATCTGTGCCATCGAGAATCACGTCGCCGAGGAAGCTGTCGTTGTCGATACCGTACTTGTCCTTCCAGTAGTCGTATTCGATACCCACATACAGTTGCTTCTCGCCCCAGTTCATCGCCTTGCCCAGGTCGTATTTGATCTGCGGGTTGAAGTGCAGGTTGGCGTGGTAGCTCTTGTCGTTGTCCACCACCCAGTCCATGAAACCGTCAATCACGATATCGGATGTGCCAACTGGGATGGTGTAGCTCCATACCGGTGTGATCTGCCAGACATTGTCGCCGTCGCGCTTGCCGTCTGTAGTGCGGTTGTAGAAGTTGAGCGAGAAGTAGTCGAAGCCTGGAATGGCCAGGTCGAAGCCAGGGCCGATCAGGTAGGAGTCGACATCGTTCTCGCCGAACTCGTAGGTGGTGGCGAGCAACACATCTTTGATCGGGCCCAATTCCAGCTTGCTATCGAACAGCTTGCCGAAGGACAGCCGCGGCGACAGCTCACCATAGAAGGTATGGCCATCGCCCGCGCCATTGGTGGCGTCAGTGTTGTATTTGATGGTGTCAACGAAGAAGAACAGGTCACCAAAGCTCCAGCCACTGGCGTGTTCAAAGGTGATGGTCTGCTGGATTTCCGGATCGATCTTGTAGTCCTGGCCATAGAGGTAGCTCAGGCTGTTGTTTTGCCAGTGCAGCAGGTCACCTGCCATGGCCTGGCTGCCCGCCAACAGGCCAGCGGCCATGGCGAGAGAGGAAAGAGTGCGGTTCATTGAATGGTGCTCCCCAAGTGCTGATATCTAGTTTTAAACCTGTCTGAGTGGTCAGGCTGGCGGTGTTTCAGCAAGAACGAGGCCAAATCGTCCAGTGACGTGCGGTGTAGGCTCTGCACGAGGCTGGTTGATGGCGCGGGGCGCGCTTTAGTGGTTTTGTAAGGGATGTAAATGCCGCGAATGCACTATTAACTGACTGGCTGGACAGCTTCAGCATTAAGTTGGTGCGCAGCGGCGTGTTTCGCGCTGTGTCATTGTTGTCAGTCCTGTCAGTCCTGTCGGTTCAGTGGGTCGCCACGTTCCTGTTACCAGCTGGGGGAGTACCGTTGTCTATTGTCCAGCGCCTGGGGGCGCTAACTGTCTGCGCACTGCGTCGGTCACTGCGCGGAAAGAGGCCTGTTGTGCTTTGCTCAGTTAAGGCGTGAATAAAGGTTGTGGTGCAACCTTGTGTGCGCTTGGGTTGTACCTGTCGTCGGGTGCTCTGCATTTTTTAGTAAGAGCGTTTTCCTGGTGCAGCAGGTATTTTTTGCCAGAGCCTTGTCAGTACTGGGTTTTTCCGAGGGGGAGGCGAATGGCGGGCTGCTGAGTGGCATAGATAACTACGGTTTTGTTTGGTTGTACCTAGTTGCACCTTGCGCCTTATGAGGTTTAATCTCTCGCCAGTTTTTTGTGACCCGTCACCCATGGCGCCACCTCCATGAGGCCTTCGCGGGCGACGCTCAGGCATTGCTCCCGGCGCTTATCTGCCGTGCTCCACGCTCATAACAGGACAAACCAATGGCCACCACTACCCTTGGCGTTAAGCTCGATGATGCAACCCGTGATCGCCTCAAGCAGGCTGCACAGTCGATTGACCGCACCCCTCACTGGCTGATCAAGCAGGCGATCTTCAATTATTTGGAGCAGATCGAGGGTGGCCTGACTCCTGCTGAGCACTCGGGCCTGGCCGCTGTGGCGGGCGAAGAAGTGGTGGAAAACCTGACTGAGCAAGGTTTGCAGGTGTTCCTCGACTTTGCCGAAAGCATCTTGCCGCAGTCAGTGCTGCGTGCCGCCATTACCGGCGCTTATCGCCGTCCGGAAACCGAAGCCGTGCCAATGCTGCTGGAGCAGGCGCGTCTGCCGAAAGACATGGCTGAGGCAAGCAACACCCTGGCCATGAGCATCGCCGAAAAGCTGCGCAACCAGAAGAACGCTGGCGGCCGTCAGGGGCTGGTGCAGGGTCTGCTGCAGGAATTCTCGTTGTCCTCGCAGGAAGGTGTGGCGCTGATGTGCCTGGCCGAAGCGCTGCTGCGTATTCCGGACAAGGCCACCCGTGACGCGCTGATCCGCGACAAGATCAGCAACGGCAACTGGGGGCAGCACCTGGGTAACAGCCCGTCGATGTTCGTCAACGCCGCGAGCTGGGGCTTGCTGATCACCGGCAAACTGGTGGCCACGCACAACGAAGCCGGCTTGATGACCTCACTCAACCGCATCATCGGCAAGGGCGGTGAACCGTTGATCCGCAAGGGCGTGGACATGTCCATGCGCCTGATGGGCGAGCAGTTCGTCACCGGCGAAACCATCGCCGAAGCCCTGGCCAACGCCACCACCATGGAAAGCAAAGGCTTCCGTTATTCCTACGACATGCTCGGTGAAGCGGCCCTGACCGATGAAGATGCCAAGCGCTACCTGGCGTCCTACGAGCAGGCCATTCATGCCATCGGCAAGGCCTCGCACGGTCGTGGCATCTACGAAGGTCCGGGCATTTCGATCAAACTCTCGGCGCTGCACCCGCGTTACAGCCGTGCCCAGTACGACCGGGTGATGGACGAGCTGTACCCGATCCTGCTGGGCTTGACCAAGCTGGCCAAACAGTACGACATCGGCCTGAACATCGACGCCGAAGAAGCCGACCGCCTGGAAATCTCCCTCGATCTGCTGGAGCGCCTGTGCTTCGACCGGGCCCTGACCGGCTGGAACGGTATCGGCTTTGTGATTCAGGCTTACCAGAAGCGCTGCCCGTACGTGATCGACTACGTGATCGATCTGGCCAAGCGCAGCCGTCACCGCCTGATGATCCGCCTGGTAAAAGGCGCGTACTGGGACAGCGAAATCAAACGCGCCCAGGTCGAAGGCCTGGAAGGCTATCCGGTGTACACCCGCAAGCCCTACACCGACATTTCTTACATCGCCTGCGCGCGCAAACTGCTGGCCGTGCCGGAAGCCATCTACCCGCAGTTCGCCACCCACAACGCCCACTCGCTGTCGGCCATTTATCAACTGGCCGGGCAGAACTACTACCCTGGTCAGTACGAGTTCCAGTGCCTGCATGGCATGGGCGAGCCGCTGTACGAGCAGGTGGTGGGCAAGGTTGCCGATGGCAAGCTGAACCGTCCGTGCCGCATCTATGCACCGGTGGGTAGTCATGAAACCCTGTTGGCTTACTTGGTGCGTCGTCTGCTGGAAAACGGCGCGAACACCTCGTTCGTCAACCGCATTGCTGACCACAGCATTTCGATCAAGGAGCTGGTGCTCGACCCGGTACAGCAGGTCGAGCAGATGGCCACGCAGGAAGGCGGCCTTGGCCTGCCACACCCACGCATTGCCCTGCCGCGTGCGCTGTATGGCGATGCCCGCTTAAACTCCGAAGGCATCGACCTGGCCAACGAGCACCGCCTCGGTTCGCTGTCCTCGGCGCTGCTGAGCAGCAGCAACAATGCCTACAAGGCCATGCCGCTGCTCGGTTGTGAAGCACCTGAGCTGAGCGAGGCGCAGCCGGTACGCAACCCGGCGGACCACCGCGACATCGTTGGTTATGTGCATGAGGCCAGCGAGCAGGATGTGCGCAACGCCGTGCTCTGCGCGGTGTCGAGTGGGCAGATCTGGCAATCGACCCTGCCGGCTGAGCGCGCCGCCGTTTTGGATCGCGCCGCCGACCAGATGGAAGCGGAAATGCAGCAACTGATGGGCTTGTTGGTGCGTGAATCCGGCAAGACCTTCGCCAACGCCATCGCCGAAGTGCGCGAGGCGGTTGACTTCCTGCGCTACTACGCGGCGCAGGCAGGTAATCACTTCAGCAATGACAGCCACCGCCCGCTAGGCCCGGTGGTGTGCATCAGCCCGTGGAACTTCCCGCTGGCCATCTTCAGCGGTCAGGTCGCTGCTGCGCTGGCTGCCGGTAACACCGTGCTGGCCAAGCCCGCTGAGCAGACGCCGCTGATCGCCGCGCAAGCCGTGCGCATTCTGCTGGATGCCGGTGTGCCGAGCGGCGCCGTGCAGCTGCTGCCGGGTCGTGGTGAAACTGTCGGCGCTGGCCTGATCGGCAACGAGCGCGTGCGTGGCGTGATGTTCACCGGTTCCACCGAAGTGGCGGGCATCATCCAGCGCAACCTCGCCGGTCGCCTGGATGCACAAGGGCGCACTATTCCGTTGATCGCCGAGACGGGCGGCCTCAACAGCATGATCGTCGATTCCTCAGCGCTGACTGAACAGGTGGTGGTCGATGTGGTGGCCTCGGCCTTCGACAGCGCCGGCCAGCGCTGCTCAGCCCTGCGCGTACTGTGCGTGCAGGAAGACGTGGCGGACCGCGTGATCAACATGCTCAAGGGCGCCATGGCCGAATACAGCCTGGGCAACCCGGAGCGCCTGAGCACTGATATCGGCCCGGTGATCGACGCGGAAGCCAAGGGCAATATCGACCAGCACATCGAGAAGATGCGCGAGAAAGGCCGCAAGGTCTTCCAGCTGGCGCGCGTTGCCGGTGACGACATCAAGCGCGGCACCTTTGTGCTGCCAACGCTGATCGAGCTGGACAGCTTTACTGAGTTGCAGCGCGAAATCTTCGGCCCGGTGCTGCACGTGGTGCGTTATGCGCGTGCTGACTTGGGCACGCTGCTGCAGCAGATCAACGACAGTGGCTACGGCCTGACCCTTGGCGTGCACACGCGCATCGACGAAACCATTGCGCAAGTGGTCAATACCGCCAAGGTCGGTAACCTGTATGTGAACCGCAACATGGTCGGTGCCGTGGTCGGCGTGCAGCCATTTGGCGGTGAAGGCCTGTCCGGCACCGGCCCGAAAGCCGGTGGCCCGCTGTACATGTACCGCCTGCTGGCAACCCGTCCGCAGGATGCGGTGGCTAAGCAATTGCAGCAGGAGAAGGGCGAAATTCAGCGTCCGGCCGAGCAGACCAAGGTGATTCAGGCACTGCAGGATTGGGCGGCCAAGCATGAGCCGAGCCTGAGTGCACTCAGTGCGCAGTACGTTGGGCTGGCGCAGAGCGGCACCGTGCAGATGCTTAACGGCCCAACCGGCGAGCGCAACAGCTACAGCCTGTTGCCGCGCGAACATGTGCTGTGCCTGGCTGCTGAGCGCAGTGACTTGCTGACACAATTGGCGGCGGCTCTGGCCGTGGGTTGCCAGGTGCTGTGGCAGGAAAGCGAGCTGACCCGCGAGCTGTTTGCCGCACTGCCCAAGGCTGTGCAGCAACGCATCACCGTGCTTAGCCAGTGGAGCGAGAGCGAAACGGTGTTCGACGCCATCCTCCATCACGGTGACTCCGATCAACTGCGCGAAGTCTGCCAACTGGCCGCTCAGCGTCCCGGCGCGATTATTGGTGTGCATGGTCTGCACAAAGGCGAGACGGATATTCCGCTGGAGCGCCTGCTGATCGAGCACGCCCTGAGCATCAACACAGCCGCAGCGGGCGGTAACGCCAGCCTGATGACCATCGGCTAATCGGTTCTACGAGCATCCCACCCTGACCGGCTCGCCGGCCGGGGTGGTTGGCAATACCGGCTTACCGCCACCCTCAGGTGTTTTCCACCTGATGCTGCAGACGGCCCTGGCTGTTATGCAGCGCCCAGCGCACATCCGGCAACGGTGGGCTACCCGCCCGGTGTGTTGGGTTTCTTCTCTCTGGCATTTCGATGCACGGTACCCACCTACCCGGTGGGTGCGGGACGGAGCGACCGGCTCCGTTCCACATCGGCCGCCATCTGCTGTGCCTATCTGTAATCGAATTCTGCTCTGTCTACCACTGCCCCTTGAGCACTTGGCGGGTGACATTGCGTACTTCCACCGGGTAATCGTGCTGCATGTACCACATGGCCGGATGATCTCCAGGCGTCAATGCGCGCGCCTGCGGTCTGAGGTTGGTGCGCAGCAGCAGGATCACATCGCTGCTGACCCAGGGATGGCGATACCAGTAGTGATGGCCGACGATATCGAACCCACGCTCGGCATAACGTCCTGACACATCCAGCAGGTTGACGTTATCCAGGTGCTGGCGCTGGGTGAAACGATGCAGGCTGGCCTCGGCCTGGCTGCTGCCAATCCGTGGGCCGCCGGGCATCAGCAGGTGGGCGTATTGCAGGGCGTCGTCCTGATCGGAGACGGTGATCATCACTTGCTCTGCAATCTTGCTGATACCGGGCAGGCGTTGCTCAAACAATTCTTCAGGCACATCGGCGGCGGCGAAGACCACCGCGCCAATGCGGTAACGCGCCTGCAACTGTGCGCGGCTCAGTTCGACGTGCCGGGCAGCCAGTTCCTGCAGGGCCAGTGAGGTCACGCGTCCGCCCGCACTGTAGGCCACCAGATTAATGCGCTCGGCGTGGCTGTGGCGGGCCAGCAGTTCCAGCAACTGGCTGAGCGCATGACTGGACTGGCGGGCGCGCTCGACATCGATGCCGAGCAGGTAACTCATGATGTTCTGGTGCGTCGGCCAGGCAAACGCCAGGCCGACGAAGTCGCGCCCGGCAAAATGAACCAACTCGCCGGTGAGTTGATTGGCGTTGGCGAAGTCCACTTTCGCCCCATGCACATAAAGAATGATCTCTTTGTCGCGCGCCTTGCTCAGTTGCAGGTTGAGCGCATCCATATAGGCCTGCACGTCTGCCGGCAACGCTGTGTCGCGGACGCTCTGCAGAGGTAAGTGGGCGTCTTCCTGTGTATGCAGCAGGCTCAGTGGCAGGTCGCGCGGGCGGGTTTCGCTCAGCGATGCGCTGTGCAACTGCGGCCACAGGTCGTCACTGCCGCCCAGGCGAACGCTGGCGCTGCCGAGGTGCAGCTGGTCGCTGACCTGATTGCCATAGCCCTGTGTATTCGGCGCGCGATTGGTGGCGTAGAACACCGACACTTCCGGCACCCGCTCGGTCTCGGGCAGGTGGGCAAAGGGGTCGATGGCCGCTTGATGGTAGATCACCGGGGTGGACATCAGCGTCAGCGGTTTGGCTGCGCCGCAGCCGGCCAGCAAGGCAGTCAGGATGGTGGCGAGGATGAAAGAGCAAGGATGCAAGGCTGCGTTCTCGTGGGTTAGGCAGGTTCAGGCTAGCGCGCCATATCGCTTGAAGGCTAGTGAGGCCGGCGTGAAAGCGCGGTGCTCGATGAGGATTTCTGTTTTCAGTGAATAATCCAGTAATTCATAGGCATTTATACCTGCGGGAGTAAATTTTCCTGTGTGGTTTTTGCAGCTGATTACGGTTGTTCATCTGGGTCCATTGAGCGCTTCCGCGTCTGCTGAGACGTTACCTGCGCTAACCGCTTAAGATGCGGCGCTGCTACCCGCTTTTCCGCAATCTCTGTTGGCGACGGTCAAGTCGGCGATGCAGTGCTGGCAGCACTCGGCCAGTGCGGTAGACGCATGTCATTTGTGGGCATTGCAGAACGCTGCAGAGCACAGCACGAGTCTGTGGGAAATCGGGTGTCGGGCGAGCGATGCTCAAGGGGCGTAGCTCGGAGAACTCCACCGATACCTGGCCTGCATGGCCAGCAGATAGAACCAGCGCTTGCGGCGCTGATTGATGTACGCTGCCCGCACGATCAGGCCCTTGGTTTTGCTCTCGGCGAGCTGCGCGGAGCCTTTACATGGCGGTTCAGGTAGACATTGGAAATGATTGATGCGGAACGAGTGCAGCACCGTGATGCGCTGCTCAAGCGCCTGGCCCGTGTCGAGGGGCAGGTGCGCGGTATTCAGGCCATGATCAGGCGTGATGATGAATGTGATGCGATCGCCCAGCAGTTCAGTGCCGCGCGCAAGGCCTTGGATAAGGCCTATCAGGAAATGCTCATATGCCTGGCCGAGGATGCCATCCTCAATTCTGACCAAAGCAATCAGGACAAGCTGGCTCAGGTACGGACCATCTTCACCAAATATACGTGAGTGCCAGGCCGAATACGGCGGCAATGGCGAGGAGCAGCGGGCAAACGCCATGTCGCATTTTTCAGCAGCTAGTCGCTGGCAATGGCCAGCATGAAGATCGCCCCGGTGACATAACCGGCCGATACGGTGTGCACGAACTTCACTTGGGCGACGAAGGATGACCAGCTTGAGCAGCAGAATGCCGCTGATTTTCCGTACAAGCGGGATCTGTTTGCAGTGTTTGTGGGGAGAGGGTTTTCAAGGCTTCAAACTGGCTGATAAACACCTGGCCGGAAAGCTCATCCAGGAAGCTGGAGCGGTGTAGCTGATCCATGACCGGGCCTTTGACCTCAGATAAATGCAGGTGTACGCCCGCTGTCTGCAAGCGTTCGACGATTGCCTCTAGTGAGTCCAGCGCACTGGCATCGATCAGGTTGACCCCCGAACACATCAACACCAGATGACGAACTTGCGGACGGCTCGCAATCAGCTCGCCAATGCGGTCTTCCAGGTAGCGTGCATTGGGGAAGTACAGGCTTTCGTCAACCCGCAACGACAACACACTGGGCGATTCGATCACACTAAAACGCTCGACGTTGCGAAAGTGTTCGCTACCCGGCACCTGCCCCACGACCGCCATATGCGGCTTGCTGGTGCGCCAGAGAAACAGCAGCAGTGACAGACCCATACCCAGCAGGATGCCGGTTTCTACGCCAATCAGTAGAACACCGAGCAGGGTTGCCAGCTGGGCGGCACCGTCCTGGCGCGAATAGCGCCAGGTCCGCTTGAGCGATGCGAGATCGACCAGGCTGAGTACGGCGACGATGATGGTGGCGGCCAGCACAGCCTGTGGCAGGTTGTGCAGTAATGGCGTGAGCAGCATGACACTGAGGGCGATACCGACTGCGGTGAATACGCCAGCCATGGGGGTTTGCGCCCCGGCGTCGTAGTTGACTACCGAGCGTGCGAAACCACCGGTAACGGGGAGGCCGCCACTGAATGCCGCAGCAATGTTGGCCGTCCCGAGGCCGAGCAGTTCGTTATCCGGCTGGATGCGCTGACGGCGTTTTGCTGCCAGGGTCTGGCCGACTGAGACCGACTCGACGAACCCGACCAGGCTGATCAGCAAGGCCGCAGGCAACAACTGCATGGCCAAGTCGAGATCCAGCGTAGGCAGGGTCAAGCCTGGCAAGCCTTGGGGAATGCTGCCGACCACTTTTACGCCAGCCTGATCCAGGTTGAGCCCTGTTACGCCAACAACCGCGACAATGATCGCCAGCACCGGTCCGGCTTTGGCGACATTGCCGGCGGCCGTGGCAGACAGCCCCAGGCGTTGCAGCAGCGGTTTCAGCTGTGCCCGAGCCCACCAAAGCCAGGCCAGGCTGAGCAGGCCAATCAGCAAGGTGGGCCCGTGAATGGCGGGTAATCCCCGCCAGAGTTGCGGAAGCAGTTGCAGCAGGCTGTCGCCCGATGCCGAGATGCCGAGCAGGTGCTTGAGTTGGCCGATCGCAATCAGGATGCCCGATGCGCTGATAAAACCGGACACCACCGGATGGCTGAGAAAATTGGCGAGAAAGCCCAAGCGCAGCACCGCCATGACGCTGAGCAACAGCCCGGAAAGCAACGCCAGCAGCATGGCTGCGCCGATGTATTCGGCACTGCCTGCCGGGAACAGCGGCTGCAACGCGGCGGCGGTCATCAGTGACACCACTGCCACCGGCCCCACGGCCAGGGTGCGGCTGGAGCCAAACAAGGCATAGGCCAGCAGTGGCAGGATACTCGCGTACAACCCCATCACCGGTGGCAACCCGGCGAGCATGGCGTAGGCCAGGCTTTGCGGGATCAGCATCAGCGTGACGATCAGTGCGGCCAGGCCATCCTGGCTGGCGTGATGGCGATTGTAATGCCGCCCCCAGTCGAGGCAGGGCAGCCAGCGGCTCAGCTTCATGTTGTGTAAACCTGGGTGCTGTAACAGGCCGTATCCATGGACAGTTCCTCAGAGCATGTCGAGGGGGATTTTCAGGTAGCGGGTGCCGTTGTCCTCGGCAGGCGGCAGTTGCCCGGCACGCATGTTCACCTGCACAGACGGCAGAATCAGCATCGGCATGCCGAGGGTGGCATCGCGGGCGCTGCGCATGGCGACAAAATCGGCCTCGCTGATGCCTTCATGCACATGCACGTTCAGCGCGCGTTGCTCCGCTACCGTGGTCTGGTAGCGGAAGTCATCGCGCCCTGGTGCCTTGTAGTCATGGCACATAAACAAGCGGGTGTCGCCGGGCAGGGCAAAGAGTTTGCGAATCGACTGATACAGCATGCGCGCATCGCCGCCGGGGAAGTCGCAACGGGCGGTGCCGTAGTCCGGCATAAACAGTGTGTCGCCAACAAAGCCGGCATCGCCAATCACATAGGTCATGCATGCAGGGGTATGGCCGGGTGTGTGGATGGCACGCGCCAGAATATTACCCACTTGGAAGGTATCGCCATCTTTGAACAAGTGGTCGAACTGGCGGCCATCAGTAGCGAACTCAGGGCCGGCATTGAACAGCTTGCCGAAGGTGTTCTGCACGATGGTGATATTTTCGCCAATAGCTAACTGGCCACCCAATTCACGCTTCAGATATGGCGCGGCTGACAGGTGATCGGCATGCACATGGGTTTCCAGCAGCCAGTCGACCTTCAGGTGGTGATCTTTCACGAATCGGATCAGCCGATCAGCGCTTGTTTGCGATGTGCAGCCAGACGCGGGGTTGTAGTCCAGTACTGAGTCGATAATCGCACAGCGTTGGGTGTTGGGGTCAGTGACTACATAGCTGTAAGTGAAGGTGTCAGGGTCAAAAAAGGTTTCGACGACGGCTTGCATGGTTGCGCTCCTCCTTATACCCCTTAGAGTATTTAAATTGAGCGTATCTACTTCTTGGTTCAGTGCATAGATTTTGCAGGAAATAGGCCTGCTTGGTCTTGTTAAGCCGCGCGATATGATTTTTCAGGTATTTGAGAGGGATAGGATTTGTTTTCTGCTCGACTGTCCCAATGTGGGGGCGGGACCACCTGCAGGTCACAACCGGCCTAAACCAACAGGCTGTGATCGCGTTATCTCGTTGTTAAAAGGTGGGGGTATCGGCAAGCAATGCCCGGTTGTTCGCCAGCGGGGGGGGCCAGGAATGGTTTGATTTTGCCGATGCCGTCATCAGGGCGCGTATGACCTAACGGCAGTTTGGTCATTACATCCGCTGATGCTTCCAGCTTTGAATGGGTGCCTGGCCGGGAAACAGCGCATCAGATCGCTAATGCGATGGCGCGGAGCGCTAGCAGCAGGATCCTCTTGAGGCGTGTTCTCGGGAGCGATGCGTGTTGTTAAGAAGTTAGGCTGATAGGGGCATGGGCATAATTGATCGAACACTTTTGATGAAGTGATATCGAATATGGCGACACAGACCATCAGGGGCGGGTGAAGAGTAAGAAAAAGCAGGCCCCCGCAGGCATTGCACCTGCGGGGGATGATGCTTACGCGAGGTCGAAGCGGTCGGCGTTCATCACCTTGTTCCAGGCTGCGACGAAGTCATGCACAAACTTCTCGCGGCTGTCGTCCTGGGCATACAACTCGGCGTAGGCGCGCAGGATCGAGTTGGAACCGAACACCAGATCGACGCGGGTAGCTGTCCACTTGGTGGCACCGCTCTTACGCTCGACGATGGCGTAGCTGTTACGCCCAGTCGGCTTCCAGTTGTAGGCCATGTCGGTCAGGTTGACGAAGAAGTCGTTGCTCAGCACACCGACCCGATCGGTGAACACGCCATGCTGGCTGCCGCCGTGGTTGGTGCCCAGTACACGCATGCCGCCGATCAGTGCGGTCATTTCCGGTGCCGTGAGGCCCATCAATTGTGCGCGGTCTAGGAGCATTTCTTCCGGCTGAACCACGTAATGCTGCTTCTGCCAGTTGCGGAAACCATCGTGCAGCGGCTCCAGCACTTCGAACGACTCAACGTCTGTGTGCTCCTGGCTGGCGTCACCACGTCCGGCAGCAAACGGCACCTTAACGGTCACGCCAGCCGCTTTAGCCGCTTCTTCGATGGCCAGATTGCCACCCAGTACAATTACGTCGGCGACGCTGGCACCGGTTTCGCTGGCGATTTTTTCGTACACCGCCAGCACCTTGGCCAGACGCGCCGGCTCGTTGCCTTCCCAGTCCTTCTGCGGAGCCAGACGAATGCGCGCACCGTTGGCGCCGCCACGTTTGTCCGAGTGGCGGAAGGTGCGCGCGCTGTCCCATGCGGTGCTGGTGCGTTCGCTGATGGACAGACCGCTAGCGGCAATCTTGGCGGCTACCGCAGCCACGTCGTAATCACTGCGACCGGCTGGCACCGGATCTTGCCAGATGAGGTCTTCAGCCGGTACATCCGGGCCGACGTAACGGGCTTTCGGGCCCATGTCACGGTGGGTCAGTTTGAACCAGGCGCGAGCGAACACGTCCGAGAAGTAGGCCGGATCTTTGTAGAAGCGCTCGGAGATTTTGCGGTACTCCGGGTCCATCTTCATCGCCATGTCGGCGTCGGTCATGATCGGGTTGTTGCGGATGCTTGGGTCTTCCACATCCACCGGCTTGTCTTCTTCCTTGATGTTGATCGGCTCCCACTGCGAGGCACCGGCCGGGCTCTTTTTCAGTTCCCAGTCGTAGTTCAACAGCAGGTGGAAGTAACCGTTGTCCCACTGGGTCGGGTTGGTGGTCCAGGCGCCTTCAATGCCGCTGGTCACGGTGTCGCGGCCGACGCCACGAGTGACGTGGTTGTTCCAACCCAGGCCTTGTTCTTCAATGTCCGCACCCTCGGGCTCAGGGCCGAGGTTCTTCGCATTGCCGTTGCCGTGCGCTTTACCCACGGTGTGACCACCGGCAGTCAGGGCGACGGTTTCTTCGTCATTCATGGCCATGCGGGCGAAGGTGATGCGCACGTCATGGGCGGTTTTCAGCGGGTCGGATTTGCCGTCCACGCCTTCCGGGTTGACGTAAATCAGGCCCATCATCACCGCTGCCAGCGGGTTGGCCAGGTCGCGCTCACCGGAGTAGCGGCTGCCTTCGCTGCCGGTGGGGGCCAGCCATTGTTTTTCCGAACCCCAGTAGATGTCTTTTTCCGGGTGCCAGATGTCTTCGCGGCCAAAGGCGAAACCGAAGGTCTTCAAGCCCATGGACTCGTAAGCGATGGTGCCGGCCAGGGCCAGCAGGTCAGCCCAGCTGACGCTGTTGCCGTATTTTTTCTTGATCGGCCAGAGCAGGCGACGGGCTTTGTCCAGGTTGGCGTTATCCGGCCAGGAGTTGAGCGGGGCAAAGCGCTGGTTACCGGTGCCGGCACCACCACGGCCGTCGGCGATACGGTATGTCCCTGCTGCGTGCCAGGTCAGGCGAATCATCAGGCCGCCGTAGTGGCCCCAGTCAGCCGGCCACCAATCTTGGCTGTTGGTCATCAGTGCGGTGAGGTCGCGTTTCAGCGCGGCGGCGTCGAGTTTCTTCAGCGCTTCCCGGTAGCTGAAGCCTTCGCCGAGCGGATTGGACTTGCTGTCATGCTGGTGCAGGATGTCGAGGTTCAGCGCGTTAGGCCACCAGGCGACACTCGATTGCTCAGTGGCCGTGTTGGCACCGTGCATAACGGGGCATTGGCCGGATGTGTTTTGGCTTTTCGGGTCCATATCAAGCTCCTCAGGTTTTTAGATGCCCGATGCTGGGCGGGTCGCTCAGCGCGGGTGTGATCTCGGCTGTCTTGGGTTGTCAGAGCAGCCTTGTGTCGATTCGCCATTGAGGTTAGCAGCTACCGTTTGACAATTGAGCGTTAAGGAGATTCGTATTCTCTATGGGTTCGTTAGCCAAAATTATTGGGCCGCAGTTTCATTAAACAATCAGCCTGACTCTGGCGGGGTATTCGCGAGTTGCTGTGAGTCGTATGCGCCAATTAATCTGTGCAACCTTCATCGATAGCGGCGGTAGTCGGGAGTTTTACGTGTCAATAGTCAGCGGTCTTCGACAGTCACTGCATCCCATGGCGCCGCTTGCTGCGGGTGCCATGCGGACTTCTTTTCTGCTTAGGCTGGCGTTATCTAACACTGTGGCTGTGGCGTCACGTGTTCCGCGAGATCTGCGATGAGCCTCAGTGCTGAGCCAAACTTGCGGTTAATCGAGCGCGTCAGTCGCAAGCAACGCGAGTTGCTCAATGCTCAGCGTGGGCAGGTGCTTTGGCTAACCGGACTCTCGGGGGCGGGTAAGTCGACATTGGCGTATGCCTTAGAAGCACAGCTTTATCAGCGTGGACGGCGCTCTGTGGTGCTTGACGGCGACCATCTGCGGGGTGGTTTATGCGCAGACTTGGCTTTTACACCGCAAGCCCGTCATGAAAATCTGCGACGCGCGGCTGAGGTCGCGAAATTGTTTGTTGATTCTGGGGTGATCTGTGTTGCGGCCTTTATATCGCCATCCGAACGTGACCGCGACATGGTGCGCCGTATAGTCGGTCCTGATGACTTCATGGAGGTCTATCTCGACTGTTCTCTTCAGGTCTGTGAGGCCAGGGACGTTAAGGGACTCTATCTGCGTGCTCGGGCAGGAGAAATTGCAGACTTCACGGGCATTACATCTACATACGAACCACCGCTGCAGCCCGATTTGACGCTTAGGACCGCTGAGCAGTCGATTGAGGAATGCGTTGCGCAGCTTATCAACTGCCTTGCTTGATGCTTGGCCTGAGTGCAGGCCCAATTTAACAAGGCATGCCGGCTGACCGCGATCGAGGCGGCTGTGAAGGGGTGTGAGTCACTAAGCGAGACTGTTTGGCTCGCTAGCGACTTGTGCTGCCCGCCTGGATCAGCGAAACGACGAACCCTTCTTTAAAGCTTTGCTTGGATTGCCATTTTGCCAGTCGTTGAACTGGCCTCCAGGAACGCGTCAATTGGATGCTCATCTCCGTTATGCCGTGCCAGATGAACCTGTGTACGGCTGGCGCTAATGGCCATCGAGCAACAGCCAGACGGACGCTGGAAGGTCGATGTAGAGCCGATCAAGGGCAAGCGCTTTCGGAAGACCTTCAAGACCAAAGGCGAGGCTCAGCGATTTGAAGCAACGTGCCGGGCTAAGGTCGTGGATAACCCGAGCTGGTCACCTAAGCCAACAGATGCGCGCCGGCTCACGGCACTCATTGGCTCATGGTTTGATCTGCACGGACATTCGCTAAGGGATGGTTTGCGCCGCCGCTCCAAGCTGGATCTGGTCGCAAAGCGCCTGGGCAATCCACCTGCAGCCAAGCTAGATCCGCAGACCTACGCCCATGATCGACGGATCAGGCTAGGGGAGAGGCACGATGTGTGTGCGTCGTTTCTTCATGCGTTCAGCAGGAATCGTCCAGATGCGCTTTTCGAAGTCGATGTCAGCCCAGCGGACGGTGGCTGCCTCTGCTGGTCGGGTCAGGGTATGCGCCAAGGCCCATGTTGATGCGCTTCTTGGTTACAGGATGGTAGTAGTTAAAGTTCCATAGCTTAGGGCCATTGATTCTCACTCGCATCTGTAGGCCGTCGCCATCAACCAGGACGTAATCCTTCTCTAAAGGCTTGGCGGCTTTGATCTTGAGTTCAGAAAGGCGAGTAGCTTGAGCGCACATTGGTATTCCATGGAGGGTTTTGGTATTCCAAAAATTAGCACCTGTGGGCTTGGAATACCATTTGGAATACCGAAAGACATAGATCTTGATGGACGCTCACGGACACTGATGGCGCTGAAAGCCCTGTATTTACTGGATTTCAGGCACAAAAAAAGACGTCCGTGGACGTCTTTAGATGTGTATTTGGTGGAGCCGGGGGGAGATGTGTCCTAACCCCCCTGAGTCCCGCAAACCCCAGTTTTTTCAGCGCAATTCGCGAATCACTTGGATTTGGTAGATATCGTGTCGTCGTCCAGAAGTCTAAGCATCGCTAGGGTTTTGTAAAGCGTTTTCCGGAGTATCCAATCCGCCCCGTTCGTGCTGGCAAGCATGCCAGATGACCACCTAGGGTCTGGGTTCAAATCCCTAAAATGGATTTGAACCAGTGCGGGAGGCTGTCTATTGAATGCAAGGCCAGGTGCGGTGCTCTTTTATATCCGCTTGTGTGTCCGGCCCATGGGGCCAGGCGCTTTCTCGGCTGGATGAATACCGGAATGAGCCCACATGTGCTCGTCTACAACCTGAAACTGGGGCTGGGAGCAGTGCCTTAATGGATGCAATGAGTGCCTAAGACTTTTTCTCCAGCTCGAGAGCTCGACTTAGCTGGCCTTCAGAGGCCCACGCCTAAGAAATCAGTATCGTCGAGTCTGAACCTTGGCTGAAGCACTCAATGGCCTTGAGAGTGGCAGAAAGCCCAAAAATACCGCCCCCAACACCTGCCGCGATTTACACAGTCTGGACTTGCGCCGTCTGTAACAAGGCTGATTCAGAGCTTATGGACTAACATATTGAAGATCACGATAAATCAACGTGTGGCTGCTGAACGCTCCTAGCACTGCGAGTTTGATGAGCCTCACAGATATCTCGACACACCTGACTAGAAGGATCTTCTTGTGCGTGCGTTACTCTATCTTGTGGCTTTGGTTTTCTCGTCTTCTGCTGTGAGTGCCGACATCCAGTGGGCAGTGAAGAATGGGTTCCCAGTTTTCAGAGACCCTGAAGCTTTCAACCGAATCAAAGATCGCTGGAAGCCGGATATGTTCACCGCTGAATTTCTGGCCAGTCTGAACACCCAAGATATCCGTACGCTTTTGCCACTAACAGGGGAAACCCTCTGGGATCCACAAAAGCGTGTCTACGATGAGGCAAAATTATTCAACCCCAAACACTCAATAGTTGCTCAAGCTGTCGGGTACTCTGAGGGGGCTTCATGCACCTGGTTCCACGATGGGAAAAAACTTGGTCTTCCTATTTCGTGCAATCTGAAGCGTGAGATCCCAGATATTGAAGAGCGCAAGCCATTCGCCCTCATGGTGAGGATTTCTGATGGCCAGGAGGTAGAGAAGGAAGACCTTGAGATCAAAACTCGCTTTATTGTTGGACTCGGTGATTCATTTGCTAGTGGTGAAGGGAACCCTGATCACGCAGCGATAGGGACTAATCTGCCAGTCGAAGCGTTGAAGAAAGGGGCCAATATCTTGGACACCCCTGGAAAGGTTCATGGTCGTTTCAGGGACAGTGCCAAATGGTGGGACGTGACTTGCCACCGCTCATTGCTCTCGTGGCAATCTCTGCGAGCTATGCAGATTGCTGTAACTAACCCAGATACAGTGGTGAGATTCGCCTCTTTCAGCTGCTCTGGAGCAGAAGCCTATGACGGCTTTTTCAGAGCCCAATTGAACCCTCCTGTTATTGATGAGTCGCCGAGTGGGGTCTACATCCATTCCGAGCGAGATGGTGGAAACTTCAGAGACCCCTCCGGTAAGTACGAAGAGGATAAGCTTTCTACTCCAGCTCTGAACAAGTCACAGATGAATGCACTGATTGATCTATTGTGCATTGGCGGAGTCAGGCGAGCAGCAGAACGTCACAATTTTGGTATTGAGCAGCGCCCACTTCAAGGTCGACTCTATTACGGCAAAGTAAAGTTCGACAGCTGTGATGGGAAACTGCGAAAGGTCGACGATGTCTTAATGTCGATTGGTGGCAACGATTTTGGCTTCGCTGGAGTAGTTAAGTGGGGTCTAGTACCTCGTAGGGTATACCCTGCTGGCGACATCAATTCTAGCATTCCTCTCGTTGCTCTATATGCGAAAGCCAAAACAGATGCCAAGCTTCAATGGATGTACGTTTTTAGAAAAATCGCCAGAGTTATAGACCCAAATGATGCCAATAAGGCGGCCAAGGGGCATCTAAAAATAATTTATAAGCAGATCAACTACGCTCTTAACAAGTACGCGGGGATTGATCCAAAGAGAGTTACTGGCCTCGTATACCCCAACCCCATCCAGCGACCACTTCCTGGTTTCTGTAGTTCTAGGCTGGACTACGGAAACGTCATGTTCACAGCCCACGTTGAGAAGCAGGCAAAGTTAATTCCAGGTTTCAATGTTAGGGCTAAATACTTTCAGTTCCTCTTAGACGAAGAGTCAGCGAAGGCTATTGAGGAAATTTTCATTAATAATCTTAGGGCCTATCAAGTAAATGCGATGAGCGAAACGAAGTGGAATCAGATCGATTCTAACGAAGTTTTCAAAGGGCGTTCGCTTTGCAATGTGGCTCCAAACTGTCAGGCCGGAGTTGGTTGTCCGGCCAACGAATTATTCACATGGTATAAGCCAGCAAAAGAAGCTGATCAACATGCCTCAACAATGCCCATTCAAAGCTTCGAGAACTGGCAGCCCTACGCTAGTGATCGCAGCCGTGCAGTGCGTACCGGCAACGACTCATTTATGACCCAAGTTCGATTTGATAAAGCCGGCGGGCTCGAAAACGACTGGTTCAATGGCCCGATCCATCCCGACGCTATAGCACACGCTGGAATCGCAGATCTGATTGCCGCCCGGGAAAAAAGCAAGTGACAGCAGCTGACACTTCACTGGGCAGCTTGCAAAGCCAAGCTGCTTGGTGCAGCTCTGACAATATATTGTCACATTGAACACTCTAACCGCTGAGGTGCCCGACGAGCTTTTTCATATCGACCGACCATGGCGGCATAGTGCCGTTGACTTTATGGGAGAGACAACTAGCCTCGTTATGAAAGGATTTCAGCGTTTCCCGAGGAAATAACTCTATGACATACCGGCTCGATGTTATGAAATCTCAGCAATATTTTCAATCCAATGTTGTACGCTTCTTATGGATGCTAATTGTTGTGGCTGTATTTTTGCAAGGATGCTCAGGGCCTTCTGGTTCCGCCACACTTTATAAGGAACACAACGGCTTTTTGGCGTCAGCATTCCCTGATCAAAACTCTACGGCATTAACTGGCGCTATTAATAAAACAACACCGGGTGTTGACATGCAAGGAAAGGACGTCTATGCAGTTTTTCTTTCTGATGGATATTTCAAATACTTACCAGATTTAGGTGGGGTGAATGAAGTTGTAGTAGTGGCGGAATTCACCGAGGTTAGTTCAGGGACTGAAGGCGATACTGTTACTACCGTGCTGGGCCCTTTCGATGGCATATCTGACAGATCTAAAAGTCCAATTTTTAACAAACTAATTTATGGCCCTAAAAAACTTGAATCTGATCAGGTCAGCGTTTCATTGACGGTGATTGAATATGATCAAGGTGAAAACGAAGACGCTGCGGCCTTTCTAGACTTCATTGCATCTGCCAGCAAAACCTTTTCCTTCGTTAACCCGGTTACCGCAGCCGAACGCGCTTTTACTAAAGAGATCGCAAAAAGTTTGCTTTCCTTAAACAAGGACGATGTTGTGCTGCGCGTTAGCTTCGACTTGGTCGGAAACTCTGGAAACTTGGAACGATACCAAACCACTAACGGCTCATTTATTCCATTGTTGCCGGGTAACTATGTGCTTGTAAACCAAGAGGGTTGTGCGATGACCACATGCTTTGGTTACCTGTCTAAGGAAGGTGAGTCCCGTAATCCTGTTGCCTATCTGGGTGATGCCGCGCTTTCTCTCCCCGTAGTCGTTCGCCGAGGCTTGACCGACACACCAGATGCTAGTTCCTTAAGGGATATTGATACGGAAAAAATGGCGATAAAGAATCAAAGTGTATTCAACCGTGCGGGGACTGAAAAATTCACCGATAAAACATGGTTAACACTTTCTGTTGTACAAGGGGGAGACCCTAGTCTTTGGGACAAACGAAAATTGTTGCTTAGTGCAGAGAATGCCGTTCAGCGCATAGGTAAATCGTCTGGAAGTAGTATTCAGGCCAGGAATGACTACGAAATTGCTCTTCAGTCATTGCTGGCAGCCCAAAAACAAGAGCAGGCATCACAAGAGAAAGTGCAACTGGTAGCTGAAAAAGATCAACAAGGTAGATATATATTTTCTAGCGCCACTCAGGAAATTTGCCTATTTCACCCACGCACTATTAATACAGGAAAGATTCGCGCGCACTTCTATCGTCTTAGCCAGACCCTGCCGCCAGAGCTTATCGATGAAGCCGATATAGCGCCAAATACGCTAAAAACTACACCTAACAACACCTGTTTTACTGCGAGCACTGCGGCGATGGTAGCTGGAAATTATCAGTTAACACTTGTCTACAGCGTAGGTACCCAGAGCCATAGCCAGACCCTGAATTATACGATTCCATAACCAAAGCATAAGTCGGGGATGTCTTTCAGAGCGAGAGTAGTCCACGGGAAGTAGCGCTTTTCGAAAGCGCTACCGGCGACAGCTGATTGTTGAAATCATGTCGGCGTTTTGGGTTGTAAACGTCTCGATGTAGTCGAACACTTCACCGCGGCCAAACACGGGGGAAACCTGCGCAACGTATGTTGCCAGGCGCTTAGCATGAGGGCGCTGCCTCCAGGCTTCCTCCCATCACGCGGGATCTGGCGGTATCACACGCACTCGGTGAATTTGATGTTAAACAACGAGCTGGAATCTGCTTAACGTGGCGGGGCATCAATCAACCTAGGCGTGAGTTTCATGACCCCCCCAAAATCTCCCTACACTGGCATGATTAGCTCTGCCAACGATCATTACCATGGTGTGAAATCCATCAATGAGAATGGCGCTATAGACCATGCCCATAAGCTGGCGCAGATTTATCTTCGAGAAGGTAAGGCCTCGTCCTCCCAGGATGCCGTCTCCTTGGCAAATAGAGAGATTCAACGCCTAGAAGAAAACAGCCGTGGTGAGCAGATCAACCGCCAAGCGCGGATGGAACTCGACGCCGAGCGTCAACCTGAGCCCGATCCGAGCGGAGCGTTGTTCGTTTAAGACTACCCAGTGAGCCCGGTCACTTGGAATGGCTGGGCATTCTCATCGCACAAAAGGATTTTCTGATGCCACCGCGCGCGCTTTATCGCACTGACCAGCTTGAGATCGTAAAGCATAAGCTTCCAGTGATTCTCACATCGACCAATAAGGAAGTGGCGCGTTTGGCTAAGCATTGCCACTCGGATGAGGTGAATCGTCTCGCAATAATCCTCGCAGAGGCCCCGAGACTGCTCCATCACAAGTGGCTTGCGCAGATCATGGGAAGCGTACCTATTAAGGCTTGGATTGAAGGCCCGGATAGTGAGCCGTATGTATCGTCTCCAAAAGACGTATCCATGCGTTTTCTTTGCGAGCGGCTTCCTCAGCGGGGGCGCACAAAGCGTAAGGGGAGCACATTTACCACCTGATCAGGGCTGAGGGCTGGCTTCAGAGCCGCCAGGAAACGCACAAGCAATGGGGAGGAACTCGCCCAGGCGCAGGGCGTCCTTCAAGTTAAGCAGTCAACCATTTGCCTGAGATGGCGTTATCTGGCAACAGTATGGACGGTTACCAACTCCCGTACGGAATGCCGTATTTCTCGATATAGCGCTTTGAAAACTCGCTGACCTTGTGAGCGTAACGGCCCTCACTATTGCCCTGATCTGGCCCCAGAGGTTCTATCTCGGCCTGGGCGCGAGCTACTTTTACTTGCTTCCTGCATTCGTCCCCGACCCAGACCTGCACAATCCCCCCCGGAGCCAGGCCAAGGTGCATTGAAGCCATATAGCGAGCTTCCCGCTCAGGTGTTTTCGGGCAACGACGGTGTGTTGATGTGTGCATGATTTTCCGTGCTTCTTCGGGTATATCCACCCAAGCACGATATGTTTTCTGCTCCACTACGGACTGCCAACGCACAAAAACTCGCTTCGGCAGGTCTGCACCAGTAACGCCATGAATTCCTCCACCTAGATCCCTCGGCCAGCCCCGTGCAAGCTCGGTCGCCACACCATAATCAGAGCTGCCAGAGCCAATGACGCCACCAGCGCCATGATTGAGAATGCGACCTTTAATATCCTCCACCAAGCTAGCTTCAACCCAGCCGCTCATATAAATCGGCCCAGTAAATTGGAGGTTCCATTGGTGGTCTTTGGGATCATTCTCACCCGAGAGAGGATCGGTTGCCTGACAACCGCCCAACAGCAGCACGCCCAGCAGGGCGATTAGTGGCTTCATCACAATAGTGTCCAGTCCGGTACATGGGGATGTTGTAAGCGAGCGCCATCAGCACTTGGCGCGTTGATGTAAACCAGCTTGAAGCCACTGGGGGTTAGCTTGCCGAGGGGGTTATTCCAGTGCCCGGAGGTATGGATATAGCGGCCCTTGAGCAAGGCTTCATCGGCAGCAGTGGTGCTGTAGTCACCGCCCACAAATCGATCACAGAGTGGTTGAAGCTCAGCCGGCAATCTGTACTTGGACAGATCCGGAATGTCATCAAACGGAACCCCGTTCTGTTTGGCAAGCGCGTACATCACCCGCAGATAAACCCGAGACAACTCACCCTTTACAGGGCGCTTGAGTTGCAAACCGGCATAGACACGCTGTTGTCGTGGGGCGAGGCGATCTTGCGGGTCAGCGGGCAGCAACTTAGGGGCAGGCGTCACAACTTCCAGAACCGATGCTGGCCATCCTTCTGCGACCATACGGGCCTTCGCCTGGGCCGCATCTCGGTAGATTGAGGTGGTTTTTACATCCGTACCTTGTCGCACTGTCAACGCCTGCATAGGGCTGACAAGTACGCACTCTTCAGCCTCCGCCAAGTACCCACCGCCAATATCAGAATGCGCACCTGGCAAGGTGATTTCGCAGTGATCAGGGCTTACGGTGCTCAGTGCAAAGTTGGCGCGTAGCTCATCACGCGCCACCAAGTGCACCACATTGCTGAAATACCGACTGGCCAAATGCAGTTTGATGCCTGGGGCGATGGAGCTGCTGACATTACCCAGGTTGGTCAACCCAGCCACCGAGGCGACTGTATCGAACAGGCCGATAAAGCCCATATTGATGTCTTGCAGGTATTGGTCAGCGAAGCTTCGGCTGAAGGCTTTTGCGTTGTCACGCAGGGCAGGCCCTAACGGCCCGTTTTTGCCCCGGACAACCTCATTGGCGAAGTGCCGTGCAGCCGCTGCGCCACGGCTAAAACCAAAGGCGTCGAAGGTCAGCGAACTGATTTCACAATCCGGGTTCTGTTCAATAATCTCGCTTACAAGTTCTTTAATCCGCCCAAAGGCTTCCTGAACGCGGCCTTCAACGCCTGTATCACCTCGGCCAGCACCAGAACCTATAACGCTGTCTTTTCCGCCTACGTTGGTACCAATACCGTCAATGTAGAGTCCACGAGACATTGGCCGATGTTGACTGTCGCTTTCCGGACTCACGGATTCCCTGTATAGGTCGCGCAGTTTTCGGACGTTGGTTACATCATTGCCATAACTGCTGTTGGGGTCAGCCATATAGGGCTTACAGCTGGCATCCAGGTCATTCTGTTGCACTGGATGGTGCGCCCCACAGAGTGCGCCCAGCGCACTGTTGCTGGCGTTATTGCCGGTGCCGTCGAAAAACAGCCCGATACGCAGGGCTATTTTAACTTTCTCTGGCGGTGGTGCCGGCTCTTTGCCGTGCTTTTCGTATTCGGCCCAGCGCTGTGCGTGAAGGTCAACGGGCTTTACATCTTTCAGCTCGGCTACTCGCTTCGCCTTTGGTGTGTTTGGGACGTAACCGCTCATTCCTTGATACCTATTCCTTGGTAACGCAAACCATACACGCGGCTTGCATCGCCCAGACGCTACTCATTTATTGGTGCGGTAACGAACCAAAAAAGCAGCAATCATCAATCTAAAGATTGCCCTGCGAACGTATTCCAGTCGAGTTGGATTTTACTTACTCAGCAGGGCTGCTGAGCAGGCGAGTGTAGCGATCTCAAGCTGCGCAATATGTTGCGCAGACCCGCTCCACGCCATGCCTTGTGAGGCACACAAGCATATGTAATAAAATATTACATTGAGGTGCGTTTGCCATTCAGTCGATATTTGATGGGCGCAGAAATGTGGTGGGTCAGAATCATCAGCGCGGTGGAGCACAATCACTGGAATACGCAATCAGTCCATCGGAGAGCGGTTCATCTGCTCAACACGCGACAATTTCCGTTATGGGCTGAAAATGGTTTGCTTCAAACGTATTCATCAATGCCGATTGTGGCTCGAAGCCATGACTCATAAGTCTCAATGGAGTCAGTTTTTTTGTCTCCGTTCATACCGAAAATACTCTTTCCGGAGTCCATTCCCCTGCTAGTCATGAACTCTAAGCTCTTTAACACAGTGACTGCGCTTTCTCGAGAAAGCGAAGCAATATTAGGAAGGTGAATGTCGCTATTCTCTACGCTGTGCGTGGGCGAGGGCGGCTTAGTTACATTCTTTCTGCTCTCTAGCTCCGCACGATTGAATGCGGCCTTGCTTTCTGCAACTGTTTTGGCGGATTCACGCACCCGCTCAGCGTGCTCCGCCTTCATCTCCGGCGGTACAGCTATTTTCGTATGTTTACTTATTTGTAGAGTTCCATCTTCTTTTGTCTTTCTAATATGATCAGTAACACTTTTCATGTTGAATACGGTAGGTGTTATTCCTGTCATGGCGCTCTCCCTGTAGCCTTTTCAATAGATTGATTTTTTATAGTCAATAATTTTAAAAGCAAAAAGTAGACCAGCCCGTTATTGCACCTGGGGTGCAGAGTATTTGGGGGGAACGAAGCCGCCGGCGGCAATTTTTCGCCACCTTAGGTAGTTTTTTTGCCGCGAATCGGCTGCCGTCGAGTAGATGGCGTGCTTGAAGCACTGGATTCAATCTAGCCGCATTCCCCCCGGCGACGTACATAGCAAGCGAGCTACTGTGCCCTTGGGCTCAATAGCCTTTGTCTAAAACGCTATAGAACGATCTTTATACGGTTGCTGACCCCACCTGAACTTAGGCGATAGGCATACAGGTGATGTGACAAGGAGCGTCAAAGGCCGAGGGGATTCAGTAACCCTGTTGCCCTGGGAATCAGCTTGATCTTCAGCATTTCCGTAAGCACTTGCGTTCTTCAGCATCATCGCGGCACCTTTCTGAATGGATAGCATCATGCTCCTGCAAACCCGCAACCATATTCTCGAAGTCCTCGAGAGTCTCGCCATTGGGGACTTCGCATCACGTCCGTTCGACTGTGCCTTCGAATTGCTTGCAGCCCCACCACGCCGTAAGCGCCTGGTCATGGTCGGTTTCAACGGCTCATTGGCCGACGCCATCCACACCAATGCCGGTGCTATATGCGCAGGCTATGAACAGCCAATGTTCTCCAATGTTGCCTATGGCCTAGAAGGTGGCTGGGGCCCGAAGACCTTGGCCCGGCGACTGACAGATCTGCCCGCTGCACTTGGATTTGATTGGCGCGACACCCTCTATACCAATGCCTTGCTGCTTTGCTCACGGGATGCTGCGTCCATACGAAAAGTCGCGGAGCAATCTTCCGCTGCGAGCCTTGAAGTGCTCACGCGCAAATCGATGGACTTCTTTCAGCGAGTGACCATGCCAATTGCGGAAGCGGAGCTGATCATTGCCTACAGCAATGGGCTAGGAAGCCCATCGGCCGCCAAGATTCTCTGGGAAGCGTTTGGCGATGGAGAGGCCTTGGAGCATGTTGATTCTTCCTCTTACCATGCCACTTATGGCTTCACCGCGACCATTGCTGGGCGGAAGGTGCCGGTCGTTGGCATTCGGCATATGTCCAGATTTGCTCCGAATATTGAGGGGATAAAGCTGGCTTGGAGACAGCAGAGGGAGAGGTTGGAGGAATCTGTGTGACCTGAGCGGATTGGTCGCTGTATCGAGCGAGAGGCTGCAGTCGGCCAGAAGGAGTCGCTTGTGACAGGCTTGAATCTGCCGGTGGCAATTAACCCGTATGCAAGGATGGCAATATGATCGCACTGGTGTACTTGCTGTTTTTCGGACTATATCTGCTGATTTCCGCCTATGTAATTAACCGTGCCAACCTTTATGCCACAAAGCGTTTTGGCAAAGGTTGGGTTGGCGGTTGGTTGGCGGCTTTCATGATGTACAACTTGGTATTTTGGGATTGGATACCTGTGTACGTAATGCACAAATACTACTGCTCAACCGAAGCGGGTTTCTGGGTATATAAAACCCCGGAGCAGTGGATTAAGGAAAATCCGGAGACGGTTGGGCAGAAGTGGGGTGCCAATGAACTCCATAAGTCGGAAACCGTCAATCAACATACCCGTAACTATTGGTCGTCGGATCGAATTTTTATGGAAGTCACGCAAACACGTAGTTTTAACGATGAAATCGGACGTAGCGAGGAAATTTTAGTTGATAAGGAGACAGGTGAAATATTGACCCGAGCCATCGAGTTCTATCGTGGTAGCCCAGGTGCTCTAGCTTTGGGAGCTCACTCATTAAGCGACTACAAGATTTGGCTGGGTTTCGGTCATCGTCATTGCGGGCCGGCTAGCGCAATTCAGGGCTTTATGGATTTTTCAAGTGACCATCGCTACGCGCTCGAACAGCTAGGGAGAGGCGAGATAAAGTGACAGAACGTTCCGGGTATCACGGACAGATATGATTGCCCGCTTTTAGCCGGGAGTTGCCGGTAGCAAAAGTCTGGAATCGGCCAGTCGCTCTTCATCGGACGTCCTGGCATTCTGCTTCTAACCAGAAAGGATGATTAGCTATGAAGCACACAAAGCTACGCGGCGCTGGAGACTTCAAGAACAAATCGGTTGTTGAGTACGCCACTATCAGGGTCGAGATGCCCAGCAGTTTGGTTCCTTCAAATTTGCGTGATGGTCACTATCGGGACGATGACGTTGTGACGGGTCTGTACTCGACACCTACTGGCCGGCTCTCATACAAGACGCTATATCTCGACAGTAGTGAGCTGGCGGAGCAATTCGCTGAGCATCTGACCCGCCTTTTTCAGAGCAGACCTTACAGCGAAGAGTTTGAGATCAAGCTTGAGGTTCTGACGACTACGCAGACGGTCACGGCAACAAAGGGCAAGATCAAGCACTCTGCAATCGTAAGGGAGACGATCTCCAAGTCAGAATGATATGAGAGTAGCTTCCACTTGAGCTGCTACCAGCCATGAGGCGCAGTAATGATACCCGCAAGGAATGCCAACAGAGTCTGGAGAGTGTCTATAAAACCTGGGGCGATTCACAAGTTTGAAACGTATATGCATACTCGTCAGCATATTTGTGGCAAGTGATGCTTCGTCTTTAATATAGTTGCGCAGGTCATGCAGAATGAAATTTCTTGACGATATATTGCAGTCAATTTCCGGAAATACGAAAACAAAGGTCAATGATCCTTTCATTGGCGCGTTTATAGGGTCATGGGTTGTCTGTAACTGGAGTCACTTGGCAATCCTAATATGGGGCGACGGAACCACTACAGAAAGGATTAACGCACTTAGTAAATATCTAAAAGAAACTGACGTAATAGCGTTAAATACGATTATTGTCATCCCATTGGTTATGACAATCTTATTTTTGTTCGCTTTCCCTTGGGTGTCATTGCTATTGAAGTCGTTACAGAAATTCGCAAATGATCGACTGCACCAGCAAGCAATATCAATTGAAGTGAGTAAAACTAAACAACAAGAGAAATTGAATAGGCAGAAGCTGTTAGCGGATCCAGAAAAGAGATTTTTGGAGCAGAACGTCCAGTTAGATATTGATCGCCGAAAAGAAATAATTGAACAGTTAAAGCTAAGAAGCGAAAAATTTAAAGGAAACGCTGAAGCGGCAGCCGCCGCTTCAGCGGCGGCGGTAGCAGCCGCGACGGAGGCCAAAAGTCGAGCGAATCAAGCTCAATTAGACGAAGAGAAAAAGCAGCAAAATGCCGCAATCGAAAGACAGCGGTTTGCTGTTGCTAGTGCTAGGTTGAAATCAGCACAGGCATCAAATCGGTTTCCCTCATCTTATAGCCTCATGCTTGCTTTCGAAGAAAGTCTAAAAGCAGATGGTGTTCAACTATCTCTGGGCGGACTAGGTGAGGTCGTAGCAACAATATTTGGTTATGAAGACTTCCAGTCGCTGGTTTTTGATGAGAATTTTAACAACGAAAAGCTATCGCAAGTTGTATATATTTACTATGAGCCTAAAGAGCTTGCGTCAAGACTCGAAGTTATCGTTCAAGACGAAAGTTCGGATAATGAGAGCCTAACAGCAGACCTGCTATTCGATCATGTGATTTTGCTCTTGGAAAATTCAGAATATAAATTGATCGCCGACGATCAAGTAGAAGAGGTGTGTAGGGATATCTGCGAAAAGGATGCGTATGGATTGTTGCATGGCGAGGATTTGTCGGGCCCCATCGCAGAGTCAGATACTATATATGATGAAGTCGAGATCGGTGATTTAGACTCTATTGCGTTTGAAGACGGTTTAAAGGTTGTTTTTTCTGGATCGGCAAGTGGCACTCATAGAAAGAAGTATGATATGCCCGGTCGCGATATTGCGTTTAGCGTCGAAATTAAAAATTCGTTGTTGCTCGGCACCAGAGCTTTGGACGAGTTTGAGGTTGGTGAGGTTAAGGGAAGATTGGTTGACTACCATTATGAGAGCGAAAACGAAGCTGACGCGCGTGAGGGAAACTCTGAAAAGTCTGGTTTTTAGGCTATGCCAGCAGTAATCATCGGATCCTGGTTCATCTTTCCAAAACGCCATAGCGTCCGCCTTGGGCTGAGCACGGGAGTCCCCCCTATTGACGTCGCCTGCAGTTAACTGCATCATTTTGGCTATCGTGTGATTTATGTATTTGAACAAAGAGCCCGCCCTAAGCGGGTTTTTTTATGCCCATTCCAAACCCCGGACGCCTGAGCGATCTGGGGTTTTTTGTTTATGCCAGAGCCCGACAGAAAACACACGCTAGGATCGCTCCGGGGCCGTTGGCTTATGCACAATCAAAGCCGCTGAGCTCCTCGAGCACTCCGGATAACGCATTGTGGAACCAGTAAAAGTTCAATGCAGGTGTGCGTGAGGAATCTTCAATCTCGATTAGAAATCTCTCGAGCCCAAAGCCCTAACTTTCAACAACGCGTTGTACCGCCATGCGCTACAAGCTGCCGAGGATGAGTTTTTCGGGCGTTCAACAGACACTCCGATCTACCGCTAACAGCCTTGGAGGCTGCAGGACACGTGACTGACCCCTGTAGGGTTTTTATCCGGGTGCGCCGCCTGTGCAGAACCAGGTTTGACGTGCTGAACCCCTTCACTGAGCAAGCAGCGAATCGAGTCTGAAACAATTGCTTCAGGTAAAAAACCAAACCTCCGAGAGCTGACCGGCTCAAGGGCTTCTATTTCCCACCATATCGCAGCTATGAGGAGAGTGTGATTGGAGCATAGCAAGATCATAAAAGAGGTACGGGACACTGCGATGAAGCTGCCCGCCTGGCGTTTCGTGCTCTTGAGCACCATTGCTTTGGTTTTCGCCGCTGGGTATTTCGCCGGGAATGTGCCGTGGGACAAACTCCTGTAACCGGTGATTCACTTCGGAGCAGAGAAGTTGAGGCGAGGCTCTTGGGATTGGCGGCATCATGAAGTTTATGAGCCGGCTCAATTAGCCGTCAGCCTCCGGAGGTTTCGGAGTGTCTTGATGATGGGCCCGGTAGGTTTTGTAGATCTGCTGGACTTCCGGGTTATCCATGTTCTCGTACGAGATGTCTTCTTTGTCGAGTCCATCCAGGCCGCGAATACCACCGATGATCTCCGGCCACTCGTCACGGCTCGATATGCCGACAACGAAAGGCTTCAGGTAGTTATCAAGGTGCCCCTTTGAAGGTTCCCGAATCTCGTCGCTAAGCGCTTGCAGGTAGTCATCTTTGCTCGTATCTGACCAATTGATGGCGAAACCGGCTCGATAGCATAGCTCCATGAATACGAGCAGGATGGTGCGTCCGTTGCCGTCCAGAAAGGGGTGAGCGAACGCCAGTTGGCCCATAACCTCACCTGGCTTTCCCTTGAACGTCTTGTTTGCCGCGAGCTTGAACGCATAGTCGACAGCCATACTGATTAAAGCAGGCTGCTCGAAGGCGGTGCTGCGTGGGTCGTGGTGCGACCCTTTGAATACCGCTAGATGCGGAACGAGCTCACTTCGATCTTTGCCGGCCCATGGATAAAACCCGCCAAACAAGATCTTGTGAACTTCACGAACGGTGTCGTAGTCGAGTATTTTCTTTTGAGCCAGGTAGGAAAGAGCATCTTCGATGCTTAGCTCGAAGGTGAAGTGCTCAGTCTTTTTGACGTCAGTAGGATCTTTGAGGCCGAGGAGATTTTGAAGATAGCCGGCTGTTTCAAAATCGCCGAAAGGATCGAAGCTCATGCGCTGAGTTTAGTCTTCGAACGTCTCTTTTCTTGGAGGTAGCGACCCTGGAGCTCAAGCGTTTCCGACTTACTCAGAACGCCTTTCTTTTTAAGATTGACGAGCAACTGCTCAACGTTATCAAGCTCGACCATGTCGCCAGCAAGGCGAGTGATGGTCACAGCCATGCAGCTCATTCCGTCGCGCTCAGCGGTAACCTCGTAAGCTTTGGCAAGCTTGCGGACTTGACTTGCAACACTGACAGCGACTGTTTTGGTCATCGGAAAGGCCTCCATTTGCCTTCAGATAATAGCATCAAAGCCTGCTCAATTGCGTCTGTGCCAGCGCTTCCCGATCATCGTGACAGCTTCGATCTGCTGAGCAGCCATGGTCTCGACCACGTTATGTTTTTGCTGCGCGCTCAGCGCTGACCAGAGTTCTTGTCGCTACCCCTCATGCTGCTGAAATGCTGCAGTTATCGTCAATTGAGCACGGGCCTCGATGATCTCGATCAGCTCGAAGTGCTTGGGAAACTCTCGCTTGAGCCAATTGCTTGGCACGAAATGATGATCGAGATGCACAGCTGTGCTTTGCCCATCAGTAGATGCGCAGAGCATGACGTTCAATTCCGAGTCATCACCGGCCATCGCTGCCGGCACGAAGACAGCGCCCTTGTCGCTGATACCGAAAGAGCGCCGCCATTCGGGGACATGCTTCTGCTCGGGACTGGATGCGGTAAACCAATGGATTTTGACCATTTATTCATACTCGAAGGGGAGCAAAGTAGGGTATGGCAGCGAGTCATCTTCGATTGCTGCCAGCACTTGATCCAGCACCGTCTCCGGGGCATCGAGAGCCCCAAGAATCACATACAGCTCGGACAATAGGTTCACCTTAGCTGCGCGGTCAAAACCAGCATCGCCTCCGACTGGCTCGGCATGATCGAAAGCTCTGGTAACGGCATCCTCCTTGAGCAGATAACGCGCGCCGCAGTCGCAGAGAAACGGCTGCTTGGCGTTGTAGAAGCGATCCTGGGCCTCCCAGCCATATAGCCTGAGTTCTATGGGCTTCCCGCACTTTGGGCAGTATGCAGGTTGCGCATCGGTGAGATAGAGCATGGTTTCAGTCCCGTTCCTGATGACAATGCTCGCTATTGTCGTGAGCCCGATTCAGCGCTGTCCAGAAAAGGTACAAAGGTACAAATGTCCCTTTCGTTTGACATCACCATTGCAGAGCATGAGTCACAAGCTCTCAGCAGCTAGCCCTTTGCTTGCGGTAGTTTCAGCATAGGGTTCAACTTCTTCCAGTTGATCAAACGTTCGGCGTGCTCCTGCCAAGTTGGACTGGGCTCGGTTTTATTGAGGTAATGAGGGCGCAATGGCTTGCGATTTACCCTGCTGTTGCGCGTCATGAGACATAGTCGCGTGTAGTGTGGAAGCTCATGAGGTTTGAGTTCCAGCAGGTCACTTGGACATAGCAGCAGCACATCTCCGAACGAGAATAACTGGAAGCCTTGGATTGCTACTTTGTTAGACGGATGTAGGCGTGTACGCCACTGGAGGTTATCGAGATCGTCCAGCTCGATCTGGTCATCCAGGATGAAATTTGCAGTTGTGTTTTGCCGAATTTCCAGGTTGCCCGCCGCCGCAAAGGTGATGCTTGTCATAGCGCCGGGCGCGAGTAGCAAGAATATCAGGAATAGAATTACGAGTGCGGAGCAACCATATGCAACTCGTCGGTAGATATCGCCTTTAGCAGTATAAAAGACGAACGTTGGAATCAGGCTCAGAACCAAAGTCCCCATAGAAAACTTGGCCACAAACCGGATTGCTTCTTGCGTGTCGTCCCCGACATAGCTGGTGAGAATTAGCGACGTAGAGATAGCAGCTGAGATGACTGTAAACACTAGCGTGACAGCGAGCCAGAGAAGGAAGAGCGCTTGCTGCCAAGTAATAGCCCTGCATGTATTCAAAGCAATCAATATGCGAAAACGCCTGAAGCCCAAGAGCATCAGCAGGCCCAGAACGGTAGTGACCGCAATAATGGATACGGCAATTGGGGTCTTGAAGAGCTCTGAGCTGAAAAATGCCATCAGTATAAAAGTGCCGAACCCGATCAGTAACGGAATCAACAACCAGCAAGCGACTTGGTTGTGCTTACGACGGATTTTGTCGAACTGAGATACGGATATTCCATAAAGCCAAGTGGTCACTGTTAGAGTAATGAGATACGCCGCCATAGTCAGTAGGACTAGAAGCAACCAGATGGCAAGGGCTGATTTGGCATCGGTGGCGGGCATGAAAAGGTCTATACGGCCAATGGCGCGTGTGTAGACATATAGGCTTAGGATACCCACTCCTACACCGAAAAAACTTAAGGTGACGGTAATAGGCGTCCAGTGCTCCAGGACGCGCTTAAGGTTCTTTTTAAAAAAAACGGGGAATGGGACAGTCGGTATCCTAGCCATGAAAATCGTATTCCTTCGAGTGTATCCAAGAGGCGCAAAAATCCACTGGCCTCTTTCGGAAAGACAACAAAAAGTCGCACCACGCGGGTTCCCTCCAATGCCCGCACTTGTCGTGAACTCGATTAAAAACCGTCCAGAAAAGGTGCAAATATCCCTCTCGTTCGATTTCGTCAAGTCAGCAGACCAACCCTGACCTGAATTGAATAGTGCGCAAATTAATAATGTGTCAGAGCGGCTTAAATTAAAAGCTAAGCAATGGGTTTAGCGCAGCTTTCTGAGAGTAATGCGATTAATTTCAACGCTTGATACTACATCATTTTTAGGATGAAAAATAACGCTCGCTTCCAAATCGGCACGAACTAAAAGACTTACCTCTACGATGTCATCCGATAAGTCAGGCTCGCCTTGGCTGTCAATAAAATATTTGTCCGCGTAGTAGTGCGTGTGCGTCATAAGCAACTTTACATCGAGTGTTCGGAAGTCGAATTTGTAGCCAATGAATAGCTCGCCTGAATTCGGCTGAAATTTTCTTATATTTATAATTTCAGAATCTTCCACGCCTTCCCAATCTTCGAATGTTACCTCAAATGCCGCATCTAACATCCGCTGGTCGTAACCAGCCGCGCTTAGCAAATTCTTGATCTCATCCAGTGGGCGAGAGTCCAGATGATCGATTGCCTCTTCGCCAGCCGCACTATCTAGTGTGCCATTGTGTTCAGCGTAGAACTCAGCCCAGTCTATATCATGAACGTCCCCCGTCCCCCATGAGTCTATAAAGCTTTTTATGCCATCATGGATGATAAAATTTGCAGTCACACCGAGCTCGTCGATATCTTCCTGAAGATCTGGATGTAGGCTTACAATACCGCCTCGTTCAATATAAAAATCCTTGGAGTTTTGATTTATAAAAACGATATCCCCCGTGTATTTGCACTTCTTAGCATAATTTAGTAACGAAATCCAAAAAAGACTATCGCGATAGCCTTTTTCATTCTCTCGGAATGGTAACTTAGGCTTCAAGGCTTTTTCTACCAAGAGGGAGTGAGGCACTGACTTGAAGCTAACGAGCTGCACGTCTCGAGTCAATTGTTGCAGCGTGGTGTTTATGTCGTAAACCTTCGACGCGATCTTTTCATACTCATTCGGAATATCTATGCCAAGCTTCGCCAGATCTTTTAGCGTGTTTCCATACGCGCCAATCAATTTTTCCTTGGTTTGCTGATACTTGTTATTGACTTCCTTAGCCGCAATTTCCGGCAGCAACAAAGTGCAGCGTCGGTTGTTACAGAAATTCAATAGCATTTCAAAGTTTGCACTAGAAGCAAACCAGTTGTTGAAGTAAATATTTGTATCTAGAACTATCCACATACGCTTCTGTTATTCCCTGCTTTTTATTTTTAGATTGCTTTAGTCAGCGCTATTGTTCTGTGTTTTTATGAATGAACAATGTCAAGTTTCAACAGTTAATACCGAGGCTTAGACCATCCCGGATAACCGTCTAGTTCTTCCAGAAAGTCATTGCTTACATCATGGGAACTGCGATAACTACTCGATGCTTGGTGCTGTTCAAGCTCCTCAAAAATGAGGAGCGATTGAGTCTGTTTGGTTGGGCTGTGGTAGGTCGCTTGCTCATAGCAGGCGAATCGACGAGCATCATCGCTATTGCTCCAATCCAGGCACTCAGTATCCGCTTCATGAAAGCTGCTGGCGCCGGACTTAAATGCCCTAGCTGCAGCTGAATTAGGAGGTAGCTGGGTGCCTGTCCTGATCCACACTCGAGCATCTTTCAGTGCCTTCGAGGTGACTGAGTATTTGATGACCCCTTCCTCGGCGACTACAAATGCCAAGTGTGCTCCAGAGGCTTGCGCGAATCTGGATGCGATACAAGATCGGGAGGCCTGAAATTGTTCAGCCAGTTCCGTGAGGTACTCGAGCGTGAAGTCTTTCTCTTCAGCAAGAGGCTGAATTATTCCCCAAGGAACCAAGCATTCAGCGGCAAAAATGTCGCAAAGCACCTCTTCAGGCGGGCGACCGGTATAGCGCTCGAGCTCATCAGAGGGAACCTTGTCGCCATGATTGGATTCGAGCTCGAGAATGTGGTGGGCGATCTCATGGAGGATCGTGAATCGCTGCCGTAGCGGGCTGTCGTCCTGGTTGACCCAGATGCAAATCTTTTCACGTCGCTTAACGGTACAGCCGGACTCACCTTTGGCCAGCTCCGTTCTTAAAACCTGAAAACCCAAGAATGATGCCAATGCCTCGGAGTCCACCGGTACTGTCGTTACTCCGGCATCTTTCAGAAGCTTTCTGGCTCGTGCTACAGCAATGTATTCGTCCATGAAAACACTCGCCACTACATCTGTTGAATGAGCGCGATACGCTTGAGCCAAGCCTCTTCCGTATTAGGGCGCTCTCCCCGGAAGCTCATGGTTGCAACGTCCTCGAAATCTTCCCAAGGAATGTCCTCGCGAGTAATCATTAGGCGGTAGAGCGCATCATCGACGGTTACTGGCTTCGCGAGCAGTTTAAAGACCTCAGCTTCCCGATGCCCCAACCCAAGAGCTTGGCCCAGCCGCGATACGACGTCGTCGGAAGGGGCCTGTTTATTGCCCTTCTCTAGTCTCCAGATGTACGCGTGATCCAGATCGCCTGCACGCTTCTCTAGCTCACGAAAGCTCAGCTCTTGTCGTTCACGCATTGAAGCGATGAAGCCAGCCAAATCCATTATTTTCTCCAACCGCTTGCATTGCCCGCATAGGCGGGAGTAGTCTGTTGTCTAGCCAAACAACAGCTGCATTTCACGTCCAATGATAAGCGGCTTTTTTTTGAAGTCCACTGTTGTCTGGCTGGACAGCGACCTAAGGGTCGTTTTTATTGGCGATGGTGTTGTCTGGATGGACAACTACTCGTTTGATTCCTATGAGAGGGCTTTACCATGACGCAGTTAAACGATCTTGATGTAGAGGACGTGGCCGCCGCTGTATCGGCTGGCCGTGAAGTCCGTGAGCACGGGCCATACAAAATCCAAGTGGGCAACGAGAACCTGGAATACCGACCTTTGGTGATTTCGGATCCGGTTCCGACCGGGCAACAGGTATTGGAAGCAGTGGGGCTGCGCCCAGTCGACGAGTACCTGCTCTACCAGATGTATACCAATGGCCATCTCGAGTTGCTTAGCCCGAGCGAGACGACGGATCTGCGCCAAGGGGGTGTCGAGAAATTCTTGGTGTTCAAGAGCGACCGCTCGTTCCGCTTCTTTATTGATGGCCGTTCGCAGGATTGGGGTGGGCAGCGCATCTCTGGCCGCACACTCAAGCACCTCGCTGGCGTCGACTCTCATAAATATGAGGTCTACCTGGTGATTCCTGGCGAAGACGATGAGCTGGTCGGAGACCATGATTTGTTCGATCTGGCCCGTCCTGGGGTCGAGCACTTCGCTGCGGTGGGGATCAATATCAAGGTCTTCGTTAACACCCTGCCTACCTTCGTCCACTCCCGCTACCTCAGCTACTGGGAGGTAGTTCGCCTTGCTTATCCCGATGCGGTGCCAGCACCCAACGCGCAGTTCACGGTGACCTACGCCAAGGGCTTTGAAGGCAGCTCGCTCAACAACCTGGTTGATGGCCAGATCGTCCAAATCAAGAAGGGGATGCACTTCAATGTCACACCAACTGATAAGTCGTAGTCCGCACCTCCTGCGCTTGCGCAACGAAGGGTACAACCTCGAGATCATAGGTTCTTACCTTCTGATTCGAGACGTTCCCTATGTGAATGCGCAGCGCCAGGTCTGCAAAGGCGTGCTAGTCATGACGCTCAATCTCACTGCAGATGTGGCCGAGCGCCCTAACGATCACACTGCATATTTCATTGGCGAAATCCCCTGTGACTCACGGGGGAGGCCACTCGAGCAGATCATCAACAACAGCAACCGGCAGCAGCTGCTGCCTGAGTTGATGGTGAATCATTACTTCTCTGCCAAGCCTCGCACTGGTAATTACGTGGACTACTACGAGAAGGTCTCGTTGTACGTGGCGATGTTGTGTGGCCCAGCTAATGCGATCGACAAGGATGTCACCGCGAAAACGTTCTCGCCTATTCGGTCGGACGCTGAGGAGTCGGTTTTCGCATATACAGATACGGCGTCTGCGCGTGCAGGGATTGGTATGCCAACCGAGAAATTCAAGCGGCTGAAAATTGCGATAGTGGGACTGGGCGGCACTGGTGCGTACATCGTGGATCAGGTGTCGAAGACGCCAGTGGCAGAGATCCACATGTATGACGGCGATGCCCTCCAGCAGCACAATGCGTTCCGTTTTCCAGGGGCGGTACCGTTCGCTGCACTGGAGCGGAGTATGAAAAAGGTGGAGTACCTGCATGAGGTATTCAGTGCAATGCACCGCCATATCATTCCGCATTCTTGCATGATCACTGCGGACAACGTGGGGGAGCTTCGTGCTTTCGACTACGTCTTCCTTTGCGTCGATAACACCAAGGCGCGTGAGTTGGTTGTGAAGGAGCTCAGAGGAACGAAAACCTCGCTACTTGATGTGGGCATGGGCGTTCACCTAGTAGGCGAAACTCATCAGGTATGGGGGATGTGCCGGGTTACAGCGCTGACGCCAGGGCACCATAGCCATGCTGATCGGACGATGCCACTGACGGAGAATGATGCTGAGGACATCTACCGTTCGAACATACAAATCGCCGATCTGAACGCCCTCAATGCCGTGCTGGCAATTGGGATGTGGAAGCGACTCTGCGGCTTCTATTCCGATAATAGTCAGGCTGACCACATCA
Source organism: Pseudomonas sp. SL4(2022) (assembly GCF_026625725.1). NCBI lineage: Bacteria > Pseudomonadati > Pseudomonadota > Gammaproteobacteria > Pseudomonadales > Pseudomonadaceae > Pseudomonas > Pseudomonas sp. SL4(2022). Next base: position 659,195 of record NZ_CP113060.1, on the reverse strand, counting down.
CCTACTTGACCAACCTCAACGAAATGGGCAACAGCGAGGAGAGGCCATGACAATTCGTCGACTCGCCCCGCAGTTTGTAGCGCAATTCCCGGAGAGGCTTGTGCCAGGTGAGCTTTACTTGGCAATGGAGTTCGCTACTGCAGTGCATTTGTGTGCGTGCGGATGCGGATACAAGGTGATCACGCCGTTCTCTCCGACTGACTGGCAGATGTCCTTTGACGGCGAGTCGGTTTCGCTGAAGCCTTCGATAGGTAATTGGTCGTTCCGCTGCCGATCACACTATTGGGTGCGATCCGGTAGGGTTGTTTGGGCTGGCGACATGTCCCAAGAGGCGATCAATGCAGTTCGCAATCGAGATATTCGAGCCAAGGCGCTGCACCAGACGGCTCGCGCGAATGGCGAGGACGTACGCCAACCGGATCGAACTGATATTCAGGTGGAGCCTAAGGAAACAACCTGGTTTGAAAGGTTGAAAAGCAGGCTTGGATTCTGATGGAGGGGCCAAATCGGGTGCGGTGCAGGGACGAAGTGGGAAGCAAAGGGCGAGACCTATGGTCTTGTCCGATGCTCAACAGGTATTAAGGGTGAAGTTTTATTGATTAAGGCGGGTAGCCGGTTAAGCCCCCACTACGCGACGTAGTATCGCTACAGATATATTTGCGAGTTGATTTGTACGAGATTCAACCACGTTTAGGCTGCTATGAACGAAATTGTTGGCATGGTTACCGCCGAAAATCCTATTAAAGCAATGGCTTGTGATCAATTGACACAGGCATTTTGTTCGTTGGTGGCAATTTGCTATATTCATGCGGATAGCCATCCAAGGATGTAAGGCCGCAGCACATGCAAACATTGAAATGCCTCCACACAGGTAAAGATGTCCCCTACAACATCTCCGATGGGATTGATCTCCGCACTACGGTCAGCCTTGACATGGACTGGAGCGAAGAGAAAGCAAGGATCTTCGGACAGCTGATAGCAGATAATCCAGATGCTTTGAACAGCCCAGATAAATGGGGTGAGCTACTCGACTCCTATCAGCTAAATGACTTCCACTGGGCATGGGCTCAAAAAGCCGTGCAGTGCAATTCTGCTGAATATTTTTGGTTTTATTTGACGGCGGACGGGAAAGTCCAGGCTGCTTGTATAATCAAACATCCAAAAGAGAGCAGAGAAGACAATGCGGGAATTTTTTACGTCGACTACCTAGCCGTTGCATACTGGAATCGGCGAAGGAACGGCTATGCCCGTCGATTTGAAGGGGTTGGTACGAGGTTGTTGGTTCATGCAGTAAATTATTCAATTAATGTTCTAGGATATCGGCCTGGATTCTCGCTCCATTCTTTACCTTCGTCAGAAGGTTACTACCGAAGCCTGAAAATGACGGATTATGGCATTGATACCAATTACCAGGATCTCCGCTACTTTGAAGCCTCAGAGTTTGTAGCTCGGTCAATAGCGCAAGGAGCTGCGTAATGAGCGAGGATAATTTCTCCCCTTGGGATGATGTCCCTGTCATTTCACGTTCCGATATATCAACTCGAGCCTTGTTTGAGGCATACAAGAGATTTAGCCAAGAACTGTCTAATAAAGACATTGACTCGCAAAGAGCGGAGAATATGTCGAGGCAAGAGTTCTTAGCAACGCTTGCGCTTCAGTCTACTGAAGTAGCCGGTGTTCTATATAGAAAAAATCCTCAGGCGCACGAAACAAAAATTCAGGCTTGGCTTTCGTCATCTATCACAGAGGCGAAGCGAATTTCACTTACGATGGCGGCGAAATACAAAGGAATTTCGCAGGATGATGTCAGTAACATCGTAAAGTTAAGCGTAAATCCAGAATGCATTGTTGATCTTCCAAATATTCTGGCAGAGCAATACGGAGTGGTTTTGATAATTCACCCCGGCTATACCTCGATGAAGATGGATGGCTGTGTACTCAAGTTGCCGGACTCACGGCCAATGGTTGGAGTTACGCTTCGATATAATCGTTATGATAATTTCTGGTTCACGCTCGCGCATGAGCTCGCCCATCTGTGTCTTCACGACGACCGGCTTGATACCCCAATCGTTGATGATTTAGAAGAAATCGTTACCGAGGATATGGAAGCAGAGGCGAACGCATTCGCCAGAGAAAGCTTTGTCCCGCGTCGTGAGTGGCGTGTGTTATATGAAAATCGTCACAGCGACTCCATGCTAGAGAGAACTTGTGCTGGCCTAGGAGTTCATCCAGATGTTGTTGCAGGATTAATAAGGTTTGCTGCCAAAGACTACAAGCTTTATCCCCGTCATCATCGCACAGTGGATGTAAAAAAACTTTTGGGGTTCGCGGATGTATAATTACGCTCCGTTTTTGAAGTTTAAGCAGAATGAGATTCAGGCCGTATTTTCCATATATCCTGACGTCCAGAATTTTACGCTGCCACTCTTTGATATACCTAAAGAGAAAAAGCAAGATACTGAGTCGGATATACTGAGTAGGCTGCGCAAGGGTGAGAAGCAATTAGCTGCTCATTCCAATAAAATTCCAAATCTTCATTTTTTTATAGATAACTACGATCTTGATGACAGTGTGCTGCTGTGTGGCGCTCAGCAATATAGGTACATTCTCAATGAGCTGAAGGCATACAACATAATCCCTGTCGTTGCTTTTGATCGTGCACCGGATCACAACGTCGCAGCCATTGAATACTGCAAAAACAATAGTGGCAGTCTAGGTATACGGCTGCAAACGGAGGACTTCCAAAGTTTCAATTTGCTTAAGCCGAAACTGGCAAAGATTCTGGCTGAGGCAGCTGGCGTGGGTGTGACAAAAACCTATCTAGTTTTTGATTGTAGATTGATCGAAAAGCAGGGAGACGTTGATGATCTTCATGCTTCGATTGAAAAGTTCTATAAGCAATGCAGTCAGCAGTTTATGATTAGCCATTATATTGTTGTTGGGTCAGTGATTCCCGCCAACATAGCTAAGTTGATGAAAACTAAAACTACGATGATGGTTGAAAGATTAGAGGACAAGCTCTGGAGGAAATTAGCCGCCATTCCGGAGACGTCGACTATTAATTATGGTGATTATGGCGTAGTTAGTCCGGAGTTTTCAGAATCCGATTTACCCGTTAATTTAATGCCGAAGTATATGGCCCCAAAAGTATTTTATACCACTGCCGGGGAGTTCTATGCTGAGCGCGGCGGACAGTTTCAAGGCCATGCCAAAGGGTACGGTCAATATTTCGATATTGCAGATAACATTGTAAGTAAGCCCTATTTTCGAGACGGTGGATATTCAGATGGTGACAAGTATATTCACGCGCGAAGTAATCTGAGTGCGCGGAGGCCTCAAAAAGGGGGGGCGCCGGGTAGTTGGATTAAAGCAACCCTCTCATCTCACATCACGTTTGTTGTGAGAAAGCGTTAGTACGGTTAAGAATGGCACTTTGGATCTGCGCCAAGGCGTCATTTTTATTAACGATAGATCCTAGATTTTTTGCGAAATCATTGCGATTTCCAGACTTTTTCTGGATCACTCCCATTTTCTCGGAAACGTCGAGAAGCTCTTGGCGCCAAAGCATCATGAGCGCCTTATCGATTACGAAGTCAGGATTGTTAGACGCCTTGCGCTCATATTTAAATATGACTCGGTCGCCCTGATCTATCGCAACCAGGATTCCCCAGTATTCAGGCAAATTTCTTAGCGCCCAGCGAACATGTTTAGTAGTAAGAACTAGCGTGAGTTTGGGAAACGAGTGAGAGTATACTTTCGCTTGTGTGAGTATCCGCTGAATGCTGTCAGTTTCGCCTTTGATTTCAAAGCAATGCATTTGCTTATAAAATGCGACGACGTCAGCAATAGCATTGCCATTGTGAATATGAAGCTCTTGCACTATACGGCTAGGTCTGGGAGACCTACTATTTAGATGCTGCACCAGCGCATTTCGAATTTCAGCATCTTTAAGCATGGGAGTAATTGTTCCGCTGTAAAATCTTTAATCTTTTAGTTTACACATGTGGAATAGATAAATCGACAACACTAAGGTGCAATTTCCGTGTATTGGCTACCACATCAACTCGTGTGGACTGCAAGAGGGATTTACTGCTAGCAGCCAGACTGAGCTCACAACGGGTTGTCTTCTGTGTGATCCAAAATACCGGCAACTGTGGCCGCTTGGTACACGATCCACGTCAACCGGACTTATTTTTCTGCTACGTTAGTTTGACTTGCACGGCTCGTGATACATCGTCGGCTCGTCCTCTTGCTCATTCCAGTCAACATTTGCCGGCGCCAGAAAGCGGAAGTGCATATGAATTGATGAGTTGTTTCAGTCGCCCGCTATTGGTCGCAAGCGGATGGTTTCCGAGCCAATACTGAAGGGCTAACTCGGCTCACCAATCAGGCATGGGCGGTGGCGGATCTAATCTTCAGCCGCATCAGTGCCCCTCTCAAGCCCACACAGTAGCAAATGGCAGAGATCAAGTGGCAAGCGATGGCCTGCTCGCCGTAGGCCCTTCTACGTCGGGTATCCGGCCCGCTGACATGGATCCACTCATATTCTCGATACGCAGTCAGATCGACCTATTGCGGGTCTGTGAGATCCATTAGGTTCGCCCTATTATTTCGGAGCGAAATTCTCGCCATGCACTTTGCTATTTGCCTAAGGGCGAGTGAATCGAAAGCGCGGATACAGGTGGTTGTTTAGCGCGTAGGCGAAGATTTGATCAAATACTGACAACAGTGCGTCTTCAGATGGGAAATGACGTGTCATTACCTCGAACTCGGGATAGTCAAAGAATACAATGGGCATTTGTTGTTTTCCGACAAAGTCGAGTGCCAGCGAACTGTACTCATCGTATTTGTCAGGAAATAGCTCTTTGACGATAACAATGCCGAGACACGGCTTAGTGCTAAAGTTCACTTCAAGGCCTGCCGTTGCCGCAATCTTTAACTGCACGACACCCTCACGGCGTATTGTCGATAAAGCGCCACCGAGCTGCGAGAGACCGTCTTTTAGCTGGCTCACCGACTTGCGGCGCTTTCGATCAATGGTGGTGTTGAGGATCTTGCTGGTATTGGGGCTGTCCTTGGCCTGAAGCAGTACGTTCATCTCCTTTCCAAGGATCAGTACGTCTACAAGCTCTTCATCATCGCTTACCTTCAGTGGGCCATGAACAATACGATCAGCGGCGTATACCCGCTGGAGCAAGAAGATGATGTCGATCTCCTGTAATGGGCCTGGCTCTGCTCGCTCGAGGGAAGTGCTCGAAAATCCAGAGGATCCAAGAAAACCATGCCGCGCGTTCATTTCAATGATCTTGCAATTACTAGGAAAGAGGTCTTGCTGAAGCTCTACGACGAAGGATTGCGCATCGTCTTTAGCAGTTCGGTTAGCCAACCACGACTCAGCCTGGGCGCAAATCAATCTCCAGTGCGCCGCCTCTAGGTACGAGCTTGAGAGCAGGGTTTCTCGGAACCGATCAAGGCGAGCCCTGGCCCGGCAGCTCAGTAGCTCTCGATTCTGATCATCGAAGAAGCAGATAGTGAAGTCATTCGGTAGCTTCTGAAGCTCCATCAGGATTGGATGGCCGGGAATAAGGGGCGAGGTGATAGTCAGTGGATTCTCGGGGTCGTCAAAGAACGCTGTGAGCAGCGTGAGCCCCCGACTGTCACCCAGCTGACAGGGAGCTAGGTAGAACCTGAACTCCCGATTCTCTCGTGCAGTAAGAATAACTTCCTTGCTGGCCTTGACGACCACAACGTGCTCAACCGTTGAATCGTCGCGGCTGATTCGAAGCACCCAAAGTCCCCATCCTAGTTCTGCTACTACAGAAAGCGCCTCGGGTGCCATGGTTGAGAGATACATCCGTTGTTCCTCAAGAAACCGCTAAAGTGGGTAGGAGTAAAGATGGGGTATTGCTTATATGCTGGGCAGGTAAGGTAATACCCGTGCGGTGGATACTCCAGCCTCAGAGTAGCCTCTACTTCGGGGGGGGTAGGCACTAGGATCAAGGTTCGTTTGGTATAGACGAACCTATATATGGAATGAAGGCTCAGGCAGAAAGCTGTCTCAAAGAAACGGCCATTCGGATTAGTGTGTGGAATCAGCCATACACTCAAGCGCGAACTGCACAGGGTACGGAGTTGCTCATTAGGTAGCGCGGGTTTGGATTGTGGTTGGATGCATCCAGTCTTCTTCAAGGATCTCAACCACTTCACCGGTTGCTTGGATCGGCATGCCGTTCTCGTCACGCAGCGTAACGGTAACGGTATCGCCTACGGAAACAGCTTCAGCGATAATGGTGCCAACGGTGTCATTGGCAAGAGCTACGGTGTAAGTGGTCATGGTGGCTTCCTTTTTTCGCCTCGCCGTTGTGGCTGGCACGGGCCTAACTGTAGGCACGTTGTTCCCTTCTTGAGATAGGAACAATGTGCCGCTTATCGGGTGCAGCTACACTAGATTATCCGGATAGCCAAAAAAACTTGCCCGGCTCATTATCGGTATGAACAAGAGTTTATGGCGTTTAGCAGTGCGTGCGAGCTTGCCCCGGATAACCCAATCTCTAAATTCGTCTAACTGATGGGCTTATCCTTTCTAGAGCCTGTTCGATGGTGAGACCTGGCGTCTTTAAGCAGGCCTTGGCGGCTTGTATTAAATTTTTATCATAGATGTACTTGTGCAGAGTCTTTCGGGCGCCAAGAGTGCCGGCCAAAAAAATCGCGATATTGGTTGCTTTGTCAAAGCTCATTTTTTCGTCATTTATTTTTGTGGCCAACTGGTTAAGTAATATATATGTGGACTGAAGACGTCGCTTTGCGCGACTGCAGTCTTCTATGAAAAATGATTTTGGCTTTTTATTTGCCGTTACAGCCTCAGGCGGGTGAATGTAATCAACCCATATCTCAGCAAGATAAACTCGGCCTAACCATCCCGACTCTCCTGGCGCTCGGTTTCTTCGCTCTTCGTATAGAGTGCTTGTAAGGAGCATGCACATAATGCCTTGTTAAGTGTCTTTGATTAATGGACTGACACCGATAATAAGTGTTGTTTATTTTTCTGGAAAGCATTTTTTGTTGTTTGAGTTTTGTCTTGACAGGAAAAGCTGTAAAAATCGTAGTAATTAAAGGACTTTCCGAGAGTAATTTTTTTTCAAAAAATGGCTTTTTCTGTGTGCGCAAATTATTTTCAAAAGCTGTAAGTATTTTTGCCCTTGCACTCTTAAGGGGCCAAGTGATCTGTGGCTCGCACCAGCTATATGGATTTATAAAGTATTGTGTAGTGCGACGGTGGCTCGGGGGAGACACTGAAACCGTCCCAAGATTGGGGGGCGCTTTATCCGCCATGATGCAGGCACTAGCGCTGGGCTTGAGAGGTACGTCTGGTTTAGGAGTCCATTTATATGCAGGTATCGATGTCCGTGGACAGGACTTCAGGATCATCGGCTTAAGGATGTACACAATCATGTGATTCGAGAGATATACTGCATTCTTAACCCTCAAAGGTAGCAAAATACATGTCCCGTCTCGCAGAGTTTCGCCAGCTCGAACAGCAACTTGCCGCCCAGCTTGCAGAGCTGGAGGCAATGAAAAATGATGGTGGATTGAAGAAAGAAATCGATTTCGAGGAGAAGCTCCGGGCGCTGATGGCGGAGTACGGTTTTAGCCTCGTGAATGTCATTAACATTCTTGACCCTCACGCCAACCGTCGTGCTCCAGCAGCCGTTGTAGGCGGTAAGAGAAAAGTTCGAGACATGAAAATCTACGTTCACCCAGAATCGGGGGAACGGGTCGAAACCAAAGGCGGCAACCACAAAATCCTCAAGGCCTGGAAGGAAGAGTTCGGCGGTGATGTGGTAGAAGGCTGGCTGCAAAAGTAAGATTGTTTGATTGCATAAAGGGCCCTGCGTGGGCCCTTTTTCATCTGTATAGACGGAGCCAAGTATGGTTTATGAGTTTTATCATTGATTTATTAATGTTAAACATCCCCCTGCATTGTGCAGGAGGAACTCGACGTCAGTTAATAACCGACGCGATAACTTTAGATGGAGTCGGGCCGTCAGCAATATCCATTCTCTGAATTTTGATATTGGTCAGTATTTTCCCGTCATTCTTTTTCTTTTCGCCGACCTGAAGGCTATCAACATAACCATAAACAGTAATGGAAAGTTTGTTTCCAGGTTTCTGAATCAGCGCTTCAAGCTCACGAGCAATAGCCTCATCTTCTACTTTCACGAAGTTGAATTCGCCACCGTTAGAAAAGGCCAGCACATAGGTTCGGTTGTCAGCGAAAGCGATGTGCCCGCGATCATAAGACTTGCCTTGTCGGACAGCCTCATTGGCTTGACTGTCGGTGCCGGTAAATATGTCGTTGAAGGCAGCCGGCGTATAACTAAATCCCTTCTTTTCGAAATCGTACTTATGCATATCGGACGTCAATGGCATCTGGATTTTTACATAGCGTACCTGCGTGTACTCATCCACATGCTTCTGCAGCATCGGTTCGATTTCTTTGGCGATATCATTTTTTTTGAACTGGTCACGAGTATTAAGAAAGCTACCCAGCTTTGCGGACAAGTCGGCGTCACCAATATCGTACCGGGTAATACCGTAGGTGTACGTTTGAGCTATGGCCATGGCGTCGATAGGCTCGTTCTTCAAAGCGTTGTGCAGGAAGACCAACTGGGTGCCCATTACGATTGGTTTGTATGCACTGAAATCAGGTGCAGGGCCAGGCTCAGGAAGTTGGCTGACGGCTGGGAGCTTGGCCTTGGCTGCGGCTTCACGAGCAGCGGCGTCGGCTGCACGCTCTTCATCGGTAGGGTTGAAGACGCGACGCTCTTTCTCGGCCTTCTTCTCGGCTTCGGTCATCTGCGCTTCAGGCTTCTTGACTGCCGACTTTTCGGTTTCATCACTGCCACCACATCCGGCGACGAGCATGATAGACAGGGCGGAGGAAAGAAGAAGCGCGGTTTTTATGTACATCATCGGATCCTTAATACTTAGCTTTGGGTAGAAATACTTACTTCGGGCTTTCACATATGAAAGCAAAATTAAGCCTCTGAAAACGAACGGACGATACTCGTTTCCAAAGCGGCAGAATTCACCAAACGGTCGAGCTAGGCGGATTACTGCGCCCTTGCGCGTAAGAGTGAAATAACATCAACAGCTGTTGAGATCATGAACCAAACACCTGTCTTCCGATGTCAGTAGGTTTACCTTCTGTATACGTATCCAGATCGAGTGATTTATTAATGCGGCGATTAAGTAGATAGAAAATTGCGGCATAGGTTGCCACAAATATTCCGTAGAACTCTTGGGTGCCCAAGAGCGCAAGTGCAGCAATAGATAATGCTGCGCCTGGAATTATTGTAAGTAATGCGGTAACAAATATTAGATAAAACCAGTCTGATGATTTTTTTCGGGTGCGTTGATTTCGCCATTTTCGGTCTGAAGTCCAGTAAGAATTATTTTTTTACCGCTTTTCAGAAACCAAAATCTGTTCTTGGATTTTGCTTCTGTGATTTTCAAGTATTCATAAGCATCATGATTTAAAATGACATCATCAAAGTGGAGCTTGTCAATTATTATGCTGCACGTAACTTTCGTGTCAGTGGGATTTTCTTTATAGCTATCAGTCAAGAAAGTGGCTACTGCATCGAAATAAACTTTTTTCTTTGACATATGACTAATCCATGTTGGTTGGCCGCCGTAGCGGATAGCTATCACGGCGGTTTAACCTATTAGGTTAAATATAATAGAGCGGGAGTTCTACATCTGCGCTTGGAGCAGCAAGATATTAGTTCTGCGCTTTCTTCACAGGATCTGCAGCAGATATGCGTGTGAACATAATTTCTCTGCCACAGAATTTGGTAAGCATCTTGTTTTCCCCAACTTTTGTCGCAACAAAATTCATTGCGTAGTAATTCCCCTGACGTTCTAGAATTTGCTTGGGTTTTACCGTTACTTGGCCGAGGAAAGATGAGCCCTCAACGATATAGCGCATCCAACCGCGTCTACCGCCTTCTATGATGTTGTTCTCGGCTGTTCCGTAGAACGAGCCACTGTACTTGCCGTTACGAAAGCGGAAGGTAATGTCCTGGCTTTCCATGCCGTTGGACTCGCAGCCAATATTCCCTACCCAGGTGCCTTGCATCGAAGCTTCTGGCGCAATACCAATAGCAGAGCAGCCACCGATTCCTAAAATGGCTGCTGCAAGTAGAATTTGCTTCATTGATGCTTTCCTTTTTATTTACCGGTCGTCCAGCTACCTTCTCTGCAGGGGGCACAAAACTAATTGGCTCTGATTTTCGGAAAGTGGAAGAACGGCTTCCTTACTTTCACGGAAAAACGGAATGCCAAAGGTGATTTCTGTTGCGAGAGCCAACTGTTGCATGTCTTTACGAAGCGCTCCCCCTACGATCTCTCAAATACTACCAAATTGGTAGTATTTGAAGAAGCATAAACCGGGACGATTTCGACTTTCAAGTATCTGAAAATCGAAATGTCTACCTTATCTAAGAGAATCAAGCAGGCGCGTGTTCAGTCAGGGCTCTCGCAAGAGCTCCTTGGGATAAGGATCGGAATCGACCCTGCTTCCGCCAGCGCGAGAATGAACCGATACGAGCTGGCGAAGCGGGTACCTGATCTAGAGCTCATAGAGCGGCTGGCCGATGAGCTCGGATTCCCCTCAGCTTTTTTTTACGCAAAAGAAGATGAAGAGGCGGAGCTGCTAGTAAAGTTTCATAAGCTAGACCTTAAACTTCGAAAGAAAGTGCTGGCCTATATAGATAGTGCGGCATTGGATAAGTAACCGGAGCTGCTGCGGTTCCAATCTTAAAGTTTCTTGGCGTGCACTACCGGGTATCTGAAATGACTACCAGAAGCCCGGGAAGAAGGAATCAGAGGCCAAGCTCGTGCTCTAGCCTTAAACCGTGCAGGGTTTGAACGTCTAGGTAGTAGTGATAAAGCCGTTTCACCAGGTCGTCCCGTGTGAAGGAGTCCAATGGGTTCGGAGCGATTTCTTGAATGCAGAGCCGCAGCGCGAAATGAAATAGATCGATACCGTGGAGTCCGATGAGGCAATCAAATTCACACAGCTTCCAAATCCCAAGAACCTGAATGGCTTCAGAATATACGTTCGCTTTCATAGTCCAAGTTCGTCTTCAAGCTTCAACCCGTTCATAAAGTTATTGTCAGCAAATAGCTCTAGCGCGCGGTTCTTAACGTTCAATGCAACCTGTGCAACCGGAAGGCATCTTGAGATATTGTCGGCTTGCTCAGCCGTAGCAATTTCTATCACTCGTAGATATAGGTGGTAACCGACTTCACTAACGATATGGTGAAATTCGTTATTGGGGTTGAATTCTATTCTCTTGCCAAATATAACAAGGTTGTTTAGATTCGTGTCGATATCTATCTGCCTAATGTCTATAGGGCTCTGGTAGGGAGTCGACTCCAAGTAATAGACTTTATCGTCTAAATCATCTTGATCAGACATGATCGCTCCCGATTATAGGGGTGAGTAAATTCTGGTTTGAATCCTCGGCAATCTTGAACAGTTCATCAGTCAGACGATCTACATTCATTGCATCACATTCGATAAGCATGTTCTCGAAAGCTTCCTTGATTGCTGTGTCGTTGCGCTTGTGTTCGAGCGTGTACGAGACGCAATTGAACACGCATTGCAACACGTCAAAACGGTAGCTCGGGACTTCGTCGATCTCGAAAAGATAGTCAAGAGCCGCACGCTCGGGCATTTTGTAGCCTGCCGCGCGGAGAACTGCCGCGCTTTGACGACAGATGTAGTCATCGCGATCCGTCGTAGTCATTTCTGATATCTTCATTCTTACAAGGCTTCATTTGATTTGTAAGAGCCCCTTTGGCCCTTTGCTATTCAGACTGTACTGGTTGTTTAGAATGCGGTGAAGCAAGGAACTCTGGTGGGATCGTTATGGCAAAAAACAAGTAGATAACGAATACTCCAGCCTGCATGAAAATAAATAGAAAAGCCGATACAAAGTAACCAATGTCGTTCGGCATAAGGTAGGCCACAATACCTACGGGTATATGTATAATAGTGCTAACCAATTCCCATGTGTGGCCGCTTATAAAACCATAAGTAAAGTCGAGTGTCTGACTAAATCCCAAGTGGCTAATAAGTGGGGAGACGAGAAACGCAGTCGGGAAAATAATAAGCGAGAAAAGTGTCCATATTGCTTCTGCATGCTTTTTCATCATACGCCCCCAGCGCTGCGAGTCCAGTTTGAATATCTTATACCTTGCATTAGTCCGACGATAAAGCCGCGAGAATTGTTTCGTCCGGCTTCGGTGTACAAGACCTTTCCATTGCCTTGGAATTGAACTGCGATACGACCATCACCATCCTGTGCATTTATTTTCAATCCTGTGCACATGTAATGATCACCGGATAAGTCAAAATACATTGATTTGCCAAATCCCTTCATCAGATATATTTTATCTATACTGCAAGAAACTCTACTTTCCGGGGCGCCAAATTTTTTAAGCGATTCCGGGTTGCCTAGAAAATCGAACTCAATAAATCTGATTTCATTTCCCGCGTAGAATTGGTTAAAAATCTCGAATTGGATTCCAATTCCGGCTTTCGGCCCTACGAAGTTACTAACCTCTCTTATTTCTCCCGCGAAACGATTAAATATTGGGGGCTCATACGCGCCTGCAAAAAACTTTGAGGCAAGCACGCCTATAATAAATATAGCGGCAGTGGTTTTGAACTTTATCATTTTCGTTCCTTAGCTATGGCCTTAATTCTTATTGCGAGAAAATTTAATTGCAAGAGTTTCTACTCACACGGAAACGTAACCAATTGAAGTTTTTCTTACATGACCTAGTTTTTCAGCTTCACGAAAAATTCGTCCGGCGCGAAGATTTCCGATGCGGCTTTTCTTTGCGAATTCCTTGAGCTTTATGGGCGTTCCAGGTGTTATCGATTTCGCGGTTTCAACAAGGTTCTTCAAGATTTCTGAGTTGCCCTCAATTGGGGTTTCAGCGATTTCTTCAGTAATTGTGGTTGTCGCGGTTTTTATAGTTGTTTTGACTTCTTGGTTATCGACAACCCTGTTGCAGCGGACGCTGGACAGGGCTAGGGCTGGCACGATCTCAAGGCAGAGCGCAAAGCTCAGGCACAAGATTTGGATGAGCGCTGGGGTGACGCCTGCAGCCTTTACCTGCGTCGACTTAATGCGGGTGAGCTCCAAGGATGCTGTGTTGATTGCATCTAGGGCTTCAGTACGTTGCTGGGCTACACGAGCTGCTACTGATTCCTCGAGCTCCAGGGCCTTAGACACCATTCCACGTGAGCGGAGAAGGTTTGCCTGCGATGAGGCTTCTTCGAGTTGGATATCTAGCGACTCTATCAATGATGAGTTTTTTAGAGCCTGCTGGTTTAGTACGGCTGCACGGTCTTTGTTCAGAACATCGTGCGTCACGCGACTATTACTGATTGAGGAAAGCAGACGGTCATATGTGGCCCAGGCGCTGACTGCCGAAAGCATCACTGCACAGCACATCATCAGGAGAGAGCGAGGGCCAGTTAACACTCGAACTGCTACAGGCCATGCGAGATATTTGAAGATATCTAACAGAACGGCGGCGGATGCAAAGAGTAGGGCAAGTCGAGGGTCTTCAATAAGATCGTAAATTGCTAGAGCGACCGAAATTGCAGTTACGCTCGAAAGCAAAAGCGCTATTGTTACAAAGATAACTGCAAGCAATTTGCTCATATATGCATTCCTTACTTGTATGGCTCAAGTATATTGAATGCAGATAAATATGTAAGTTGTATTAGTTAATTGCACGAAGGGGGTTGTTAGATTGCTTAAATGTTGATAGTTCGCGCAGCGGCTAGCTTAGTCGTATTCGAGCAACGCTGGCTTATTTGCATTTAGAGCTAATATTTCACTGGTTTGATATTGGCGATATCTTGCATAAGAATAATATCTGCAAGAACTTTAGCTAGAGCTTTAGGAGCGTGGTCATGCTCGACATGTGGGGCAAGATATCGGCTCTTATCATGCACCAGTTCGATGACAAGGCCTTCATCGACAAGTCGTAGGCTGGTGTACTTGTTAATGACAAAGCTGTCCTCGCCCTCGACGTTAGCCCAAACATGACCAAACTCATCGAACATCGTGTCGGTCAACGCAAGATCGGCAACCACAAACAGTCTCCTCACTTTTCGGCATGTGACTTCGAAGCCTGTAGCTATTAGCACCAGCAGGTACATCAGGGGGACAAGGGGTATTGCTATTGCGATCTCGATTGGCATCCATACCAGCCTTGCCATTCTTACAGCCAGTTGAGCCAGTCCGCGTACAGGCACCATCCAGTTCACTCGCATGAATATCGCTCGTCTATGAAGGCGGCGGCCAGCACGTGCGAAAGCCCCTTCAGATGCGTGGAAGGGTTGTCGTCGTAGAGGGTGCCGATAATAAAAGGGCCAAGAAAATCCGACATGACCCATAACTTACCTTGATGAAAGTACGCCTCGCTTATGGTGGTGCTAAGCCGCTTTTCCAGGTCACGGTTATTATCGTCAACGAAGAAAGCATCACCATCCACTCTCACACCGTTGAAAATAGGAATAAAACTGGCTTCTTGAAAGTGCTGGTTATTCATTGTTATTTTCCATTTAACGGGAGGATTTTGTTCCCTCGAATTGTTCACAACGTTAGCTCTGTTTGTCGCTGGAAGTCCAGTGATTTACTTATGTCGTAGTCAATAAAAAATCTCACCGGTTCACAGCGTCTAGCGGTAAATTCTCCACCGAAAATAACGCTCAACAACTTTAGTATCTCCTCGATCATCCGGATGACTTTGATTTGCTCTGCCGTAAACCTGATGTAGAGCTTTTGGTTCTTACGGATGAATTCATAGTAGTAAACGCGGAGGAATCGATTGCGCTCTTCCTGATCTCTTCTTGCAATTTCAATCTGAAGGTCAGAAATAGTTTCTGGGTCATAATGAATACCTTCTTGTTTTATTAGTTTTTGCCAAGTCAATCGTGATCTTTTTAACTTCCTGCCGCTGATGACCTTTCCGTTGAGCTCGTAAGCCACTCCTTGGGGCTGTCCTTTGTCGCTTAGAGTGAGGTGCAGGTATACCTGTTGCCTCCTGAGTAACCTCACGAAATCGAACATGTCGCCATCAGTATCGCGAGTTGCTTCGATTGCCCCTGCAATCTTCGCAATCAACCGATACTTGAGCGGCATCTCATCGGCCCTGATTGAAGCCTGTAGCTCAGCATGGGTGATGTTCGTGCCCCAGGTCTTCGATGGTTGAGGTGCTTTTACCAAGCCCAGCATGTCTTCAATCTCGCTGACGCTGTTGAGGCTGACTAAGCGTTCGTTGCTGTCCTTTACCATCGGTAAGCTTTCTTCGAATCTGATCCTGTTAGCAACTATATGGACGTGTTCGTGATCCTTGTCGCGGTGCATGACAGCCACGTACTTCGTGGTCTCACCAAACCCCAGGTCAGCCAGATACTTCCGGATCGCAATCTGCCATTGCTCGTCCGCAAGGGTTTCGCCGGGACGTAGTGAGAGAATTGCGTGGTAAACAGGCTTGATGGGCTTGTCGGAGTCGAGTGATAGTTTTCTGAACGCCTCGATTTGATCGAACTCTTGGATCAGCGCCTTCAACGCGTCCTCACTACCTGAAAGGATGCCTGGTAGTGGGTCACGGGACATACAGTTGCTGTCCATGGTTTTGATGAGGCTGATTTCATGGTCGTGCTTACTGCAGCCAAAGATGTAACGCAGCCGATTTTTAAAGCTTCCTGAGCTCTTGGGGAAGATCTTGCCAATCATCTGGCACCTCCCAGGCTTACGCTCGAGACTTTCTTAACTTGATCCATTAGCTCGTCGCGGCTCTTGGCGGCGTTGATCATCGAGGCTAGGTTCATCAGCTCCCTTTGTACTTCGATTACATCCATCCTCACTACCTGTTTGACCTTCGGCTCGCAGGTAATCAGGTAGTCACGGACAAAGGCACTGACCTTTCTGTACCCGGAGAGATCGAGCTTTGCGCTCAACGTCTGGAATTCATCGTTACTTAACCTGATTGTTATTCTGTTTGCTTTGTTCTTGTTGTTATTCATAAGCACCCAACTATTAATTTTATTATTGACGCAACACCCGAAGGGCTGTGAGTAGCTAATTGTCTGCCATAGACACAACTGGCTATTATTTAGCGCTATATGCATATGATTAATGATGAGCTTCAAGCAAAACAATAGTGCGGGGCGAGATTTTATAAAATAAGATCGATGTATAACTAATAGTTTGCTGGGTGTGAATGCGAATTCACTATGTCAGAGAGTGAATTCGCAATGCCGGAGAGTGATATGCATTGGATTCACACTTATTGAGAGCGGATTCGCATCATACAAGAGTGAATTCGCAGAAGTGGAATGCGGATCCACACTCAAAGCTTGCGAACTCACGACATGATCAACTAGGCATTGAGGTGGCCAGGAGTAACGCCGCTCAGATGCCATTTTGATCAGCGGCTATGACTGAACCCTACTCCAGATTTATTAAAATTGAGTCGTCGAGGAGTAGCGCTATTTAGCCCGCCAGCGATAGTCGGGTTTTCAGCAATGGTGGGGCCCGTGAGTGCGGCTGAGTTACTGGTGAGCTCCATGATCGAATGCGAAACCGTCGGTGAATCAGTGAAAAGACTGATTGCGACGAGAGTTTTCTTCTAGAGATGTAAGTCCCTCTATATCTAGAAGTATTATGCGTAACTCGCATGTTTCTTGGTTTATGTCTATCCGTACGAGTAGCCTTACGGGACGATGAGTTTTTTTGCCACACTCTATTTGTCCCGGTTGTTAACGTATTTGCAGGAAATTGAGTGGCACTGGGTAAGCTGGATGTAAGGTTCACGGGTAACAAACGAATGCCCGTGACCTTCCTAGTGGCTTCCCCATATTTGTTTTCCCTACTTGACCACGTAAACTCAATACGCGGCGCATCGTCTTGGATAAACCTAACCACCGCAGCTAAGCGAATCTCATTATGCTGTGGGTTATGGCGATCAACGATGAGCTTGCGTCCGATATTTTTCAGTTCCTCATCCGCTGCGTTATCTCGTGTTGATTTTTTGGCCATATCCATTTTCAGCTGGATTCCTTCCACGCCAAAAGGCTGGACGCATCGTTTACGCGATGACTTAATTGCGTATTTTGAACGTCTTCTTCTTTCGTTACGTTCTTGTTGTATTTCTGGTTCCGACTGGTTGTCGTCAAAGAATAGCTTTAGTGCGTAGTTAAGAAGCGCTCTCTCATTGTAGTTGTCAGTGTCGAATTCTTTGATTATTTCCTGCTCAAAACTACTAAAATATTCTGAAGGCCGCAGTGGATCAGTATTGAATAATTTGGCAATTTTTTTTCGCAAAAATGGTTCCATTTCCGGCTTGCAAAATAGAATTATGTGGTAGTGAGGGCATCCATCTGTGTGGACTTCTGTAGCGCGAAATCCGAAGTAATCAACTTGTAGTTTGAATTTGCCTCGCAGATACGAATTGAGAGATTTCCAGAATTCTTCGAGGAATCTGTACGCGCCGTCATAAGCGCCTTCAGAAGTAGCTATTTCGCTGTGAGCTTTAACTGTGCTGGGTCTTTCAGGGCATGTAATTGTTAGGAAGAACGCTTTGAATGCTTTTAACTTTGATATTTCTAAAAGAGCGAGTGCCAATAAGTATTTTTTATTGTTTCTTGAGTGCTTTATCTCGTTGAGACTCATGGCTGGCACAGACTGATGCGCTTTAGAACGCATATAAAATTTTCTATTGGCTAGCTCTTCGCGCTCCTCCAGCATTCGAAGTGTTGCGTCTGAGCAGTATTTCTGGCCGAGGCTCCCCACTTTTCCAGACAGAACCTCCTGTCGTTCGCGTGATGCATCTGCGTTCTTGTTTATGATTCGCCGCCAAAAAGCCACATCCTGTAAGCGTTCACTGAGGCCATTGAGGCTCAATTTATTGTTTGCAGGAAAATGCACACCATATTGATGCTCCTCTCTCACGTAGCCTGCTAGGTCGGTTGGAGTGAGCTGAGCAATACGGCGCTGATGGAGTTGTGCAATTCGATATGCAAGAGCGTGCAGTTCGCTGTGAGCGAAATTGGCAAGCTCAGCAAATGTGGGGAGCTTAGGGGGAGTATGGTTGTAATCTGAGGCCGGCACTGTGCGCATTACCTACGGGTAAGTGCGTCGTGCAGAGAGTGAGAAGGTTATACAGGCGTCGTGCCTGTGTGAATAATACTTACAGGATTGGTTATTGCAAGTGTTTGCCGATTAAATAAAAAGGCCGGGAAAATTTCCGGCCTTTAGGTGTTCGAAGCTCGCATCATGCGATCCTCACAAAGAGGAGATAGAGACTGAAACCATCTTGGTTATTCAGATGCTCGTTATTACGCCCGGCGGCCTCGTAAAGCGCGGTTCCGCTGGCTTTCTAGCAAAGGCTTGTAATTCCGCCAGTGAATGTGTGAAAAGTCGATGTCATATATTAGATTTTCCACCAAGATCGAAAGCTTTCGCTGGCTGGAGATCCTCTTCACATAGTGTTTAAGGGTGGTGTCTGTTTTGTCATCTTGGTGACCGAGTAACGTCGCTATGCAAGAAATTGGTGTGTCTTCGATTGCTAGCGTTTCAGCAAAAGTACGGCGTAATGAGCGAAAGCTTGGTGTCTGGCGATCCTGGGGTATCATCAGTTTGCCCATGTAGCCATCCCCAATATTCTTACCGCTAAAGAATCTGCTGGGCTGGCGTGAGTAATGATAGTTTTTCGAATATGTCAGCTCTGTAAATAGCTGGGTTCTAGCGCCGAAACGTTCTTTCTGCTCGGCCCAGAAGTCTAGGAATCCCATCTCTATTAGCGTGGGATGCAGAGGGATTCTTCGTTTAGAGTTTGTCGTCTTACAATTTTGAGTATGTAATTTGTCAGTGATTTCGAGTATCCAGATGCCCTTAGAATCTTTCGATATATCTCGTGCATTCAATTGGCAAAGCTCATTCAGTCGAGCGCCGGTGAACATGCCCAACGGTATGAGCCAAAATTTCCAGGAGTCGGCATTTGGATTTATCTTAGTGCTTTCAAGATTGTAATCCTTGTAAATCCATCCGTTTAGCAATTCTTGCAGATCTTCCTTATGCAGAACTGGAGTCTCAGGGTCTTCTGGAGAGTGATGCTTGTATTTGATTTTTGGCGCTCGCCTCACTAAATCTCGCTCGGCTGCCATGCGAGCAATTCTATTGAAAAGCTGAAAGTACATGGTCATGGTTAGAGACTTATATGTTTTTCCCGTTTGCTCTTCTAGGAATTTTTCAAGATAAACCTCGATGTCATCAGCATCGCTCATGCTGAGAGAAGAGGCGAGGCGGTCATGCCTATCAGACTTGTCTCTTTTTCTTTTGCGAATCAGAAAAGCACCTATCTTTTCCAGGCGACTTATACTTAATGCTTTGCTTCTGTTTGTACCGTCTTTCGAAGCGCGTATGCCGCGAATGATGTTGTTAATGTGCTCGGTTAGCGTGCAGGTGTATACATCGTAAGCTTCACTGTTAGCTTCGGAATGAAAGAAGTTGTTGCATTGCACACCACCGAGCGAGGCAATAATGTTGGTGATCTTTCCGACATTTGAGATGTCGCACTCGATGGCAGTGCCATCCTTGAGTAGAAATCTTGCTAAGTTCTGTTCAGCTTGTGTGCTCTGGATTTGCATGGGACTACCCTGTATCGCTGCTTGAAGTAAGCGGCTTCGGAGCAAATCTATTTGTCCAATTCAATTTTGGCAAGATACCAAATCTTAGAAAATTATCCTCACCGTCGAATACTCCTGTAATTACAGGAGTATTCGACGGTTATTATTTTTTCTATTGGTTGGCGATTTTTTATTGTTTACCATTAATGGTCATTAAATTGTTGGTGAATGCTTTTTTGACGCTAGGTTTAAGTAGTTGAGATAGTGGATATGCGACGTGTCGATGTTGTAATCCAGTTTCTGTAGCACTGAGTTCAGCACTTGCAATGAATATGCATCGCCATACTGGCTTGTCACACTGTCATCGGTATGGCCTACCAGCGCTTTGACAACTAGGACGTCTAAATTTTGCTGTCTGGCCTGGTTGATGAACGTGTGCCGCAGTCCATGGAAGGTCAGTCTTTCCTGGCCTAGACCGCATTGCTGCAGATACCCACCGCTGCTTGTACCGTTCCCAAGGAACCACTTACTCGCGGTATGGCTTGAGTGGCTTGTGCCATGTGATGTCAGTCCGCCGAAGAGTTGCGATGCTGACGTGCTGCCCGGAATGGCCTTGCGGTGTTCGACAAAGGTTAAAAAGCCGGCTTCAAGTACCGCGCGATGGAGCGGCACGTTTCTGCGACTCTGCATGTTCTTCAGTCGCTTCTGAGCCATCCCGCTTTCATCGTCGCCGTCATCGTTAAGGCTCATGTACCAGATGTCATGTTCTTTACGGATATCCCCAACCGTAAGTTGGCATAACTCATTCAGTCGAGCTCCCTGGTAGGCACCGAGCAGCGGGAGCCAGAACTTGAAGTCACCCATCCTCCAGCGAGCCGGCTCTTTAAGTGTGTAAACCGGCCCGCGCAGGGCCCTTTCTAGTTGGTCTCGGCCCCAGGTACGGCGCCGAGCCGGCGCTGCACCTTTGGTGTTAAAAGTGAGGCCTGAGCTGGGATCACTAGGGATCAGCTCGAAGTCCAGTCCATATCGAAGTACGCGCTGTAAGAGCTCGAAGTATTGCTTGCCCGTTCGCGGGTGAATGGGCGTGTAAGTACCTTTGCCGATCACTTGATGAAGTGGGGCATTTTTGCAGCCAAACAGCTTGTTGCGGTTGCGAGGATACAGACGTATCTGATCCCGGATTTTGATGGTCTCAGCCCGTGTGAGTGTTGATGCTACGCGGTCGGCACCAACGATCTCGACGAGTGCCCCCAGTCTAGATAGGTTCAACTGCCGCGTTCTTGGATGCGACCACGTCTGCTCTATTTCCTGTTGCTGGCTGAACTCGTCCACCAATTGACCGAAGCGCAGCGCTCGGCTCGGTAGCTCGTTGCCTGGATAAACCGGAGGAGGTGCGTTCAGAAGGTGCTGCAGGCTATTCTGCTGCGACGCCGGCAGTAGATTGGCCATGGCCGTGATTGCTGCCACGATCTTTGGGTCAGCCGTTTCTGGATCGCCTGCTGGGTTCATGTGAGGGGAAGGCAGCAAGGGATGGTCACCCTGATTGAGATCGAGGTATCGGCAAAACAGCTCTGTGATCTCGGCCATCGCAGATGCAACCGCATCACCGCTGATGGTGTTCGTGAGTTTCAGTTCATCGAGGCAGTCGCCGACTTCCTTCATCACCATGATGAAGGCGAGCGTCGCCTTGATGATGGAGGTCGTGCGTAGGTTCAGGTGCAGGGTCGGGCCAGGAATCGACAGCGGTGCGAGATCAATTTCGAGCACAAAGTAGCCGTCCTTATCCTGGGACAGGAACAGACATTCGAGGTGCTTGCAGTCGCTGTTTTCCTGGTGCGATGGTTTGCTCAGCAGCTCGCTTACCGATTGCGGCAAACCTATCGGAATATGGTGGAGCCCTACGCCATGATCTTTCCGTACGTACGCCAGGTAGTCGTACAAGGCATGAACCATGACTTGAAACCGTCTTATCTCAGTCAGGTGTCCTCGAATTTCCAAACGCTCCAACTCGACTATTCCCTGGAAGATGTACGCCGCCTTCCAGCACGCGACCTCAAATTCTGACGTATCCAAACACCAGTCGAAGCGATGGAAATCCACTAGCAAGCGGCTGCGCAGTTCTGTACTGGGAGTGAGCGTTAGGCGATACAAACCATCTGTATCGAGTGCCATGGGGTTGGCGATTCGACAGGCCTGATTTAGTCGTTCATAGCCCTGTGCCAAGTCCGCGCAGGCCAGCATCTGGGGGCTAGGGAGTTCGCCCAGGGGGAGCTGGATGTGCTGTAAGGTTTCCTTGAACTCTGCACGGATTCGCTCAATGGCGGTGGCAACACGTTGGGTGTGCCAGCGTTGTTCGAGTGCCTGATTGACCAGCAGATCGAAGCTGCGATTCAAGAGTTCTGCGCAGCGTGCGGCTATGCCGAAGTCCAGTCCGAGTGACCAGCGAATTTGTTTCGGAATGCCGGGAGCCGAGGGGAAACCCTCAGGAAAGATGCGGTTGTATTGGAAGCTATTGCCAGAACGGCAGAGGTGAAGCGGGTGGTTGCGCTTGAACGGTTTGGACATGGTAGATATCGCCCTTAGGGTTTGCAGTTGGACTGCGCGATATCTACCTCTGTCCTAACCGCCTGAAACCCTCGTTCTAGACGGGTTCCAGGCTTGGATTGGTGGAGCCGGGGGGATTTGAACCCCCGTCCGCCAGTTCTCCACTGTCGGTACTACATGCTTAGCCGTGTCTATTGAGTTAATCCGCAGCCGCCCGACGGGCAGGGTGCTTTGGACGAGTTGTGTAAGTTTTAGCCACTTCGTCCACAACGTACTACGCGGCGATCCTGTTCTGCATGACAATCACTTCAGGTTTACAGGCATCCCCTAGTGATCGCTGGAGCCGAAGCTACCAGAAGGACTAGTCGCGCCGCTTACGCAGCGAGAGCGTAGCCCTCGTAGTTTTCGTCATTGGCAACTATAGAAAGTTGCAACAGTGGATTTACGACTTCTGTTACCAAGTCGGCATGCACCTCGAGCTTCGCTACCGGCGTCGAATCCTAATCGGCCCCGAAACTTTTGCTCTGCTACTGGGACGCGAGTTTACGCCAAAGGTTCCACAGCGTCGACCCGGCATTTGTCTGCGGACGCGTCAGGGCGTAGCCGGCTATGATGGTTGTCTGCATAACCGACTGTTCTGGATGAGATTGCCGTATGTCGCGTGTACCGCGTTATCCCTTGCGCCAGTGGATCTGGCGCGCTTTTGTGCAGAGCGCCCTGATCCCGTTGATTCTTGTCGAGTCAGTGTTGATCACGGTGTATTTGCTGAGCAATGCCGCGATTCGCGATGCGCAGATCGAGCATCTGCAGGAGAGCGCCCTTAAGGACTTGGCAGCGGCGGTTCAGCGTGAAGGTCAGGTGATTGATGGGCGTCTGCGTTCGGTTGAGGCGCAGGTGCAGATTTTTCGGGATGCAGCACTGAATGCCTTGCTTGATCAACGCTTTCAGCCCGATGAGCTGGAGCGCCAGCGTCATGCCCTAACGGACAATGGGGTGTATTACACCCGCAGCGACGATGGTCGTGCGGCGTCCTTTTATGCCAACAGCACGCCCGTGGCGCAGCAGGATCATGGCAAGGCAATGCGGCTGTCGCAGCTTGACCCGCTGATGCGCTCGATTCAGAAGGCCAACCCACGGGTGGCGGCGGCCTACTTCAACAGTTGGGACAGCTATAACCGCATCTACCCTTTTTTCATGACGCACGAGCAATATCCCCATGACATGGTGATACCCGATTACAACTTCTATTACCTGGCTGACGCCAAGCACAACCCGGAGCGCAAGGTGGCCTGGACTGACGTCTACCTCGATCCAGCAGGCATGGGCTGGATGATGTCGGCCGTGGCACCGGTTTATCGCGGTGATTTTCTGGAAGGGGTGGTGGGACTGGATATCACCGTGGGGCAGATGCTCGGCGAGATCGGTGAGCTGGATGTGCCGTGGAAGGGTTACGCCATGCTGGTCAGCCGCGACCATAACATCATGGCTTTGCCGCAAGCGGGTGAAGAGGATTTCGGCCTGCGCGAGCTGACTGAATACTCCTATGCCGAGGCCGTGCGCCGCGAGGTACTCAAGCCTGAGGACTTCAATCTGGGCAAGCGTGCCGAGATGCAGCCGCTGCTGCAGGCCATGACCGCAGGACAGGGCAATGTGCAGGAGGTCATGCTCGGTGGGCGCAAGCAGTTGATTGCCTGGAGCGAGATTCCGCAGACCGGCTGGCAGCTGCTGCTGGTGGTGGATGAAGCCAATATCTTCAGTGAGACCAACCGCCTGGCTGAGCGCTACCTGTACATCGGTTATCTGCTGATTCTCGGTCTGGTGTTGTTCTATCTGCTGTTCTTTGCGCTGATGTGGTTGCGTTCGCGGCGGCTGAGTGAGCAATTGGTGCAGCCGATTGATGGGGTTATTGGCATGATGCGCGAGCTGGGGCAGGGCAATTACCAACCTGCGGCGCAGAGTAGCCAGATCGATGAGTTGGTGAGTATGGCCAAGGCCGTGCAGCAGACCGGTGAGCAATTGCAGGCCAGTGAAACGCAGCGGGTCGAGGCGCAGCGGATTCTCCAACTGGTGCTGGAAAGCACCACCGAAAGCCTTTGGGAGGTTGACGCGCAAACCATGAGCATCAGCCTCAGCGAGCGTTTTCTCAAACGCTTCGGGCTGACACAGGCGCGCATGGCCTTCAGCGAGTTTAACCAGCGTGTGCATCCCAATGATCTGGAGCGTATCCGCCACCTGCGTCAGCTGTTTGCCAGCAGTAGTGAGGATCGTTTCGAGGCCGAGTATCGCTACGCCGATGCGCAGGGCGATTATGTTTGGCTGCTCAGTCGCGGCAAAGTCCTGGAGCGTGACGCTGATGGGCGCGCCTTGCGCGCGGCCGGCACCCATGTCGATATCACCCGCCTCAAGCAGGTGCAGGAAGACCTGCGTCGCACCAGCCTGGAGGCCCAGGCTGCCAGTCAGGCCAAGAGCCGTTTTCTGTCGAGCATGAGCCATGAACTGCGCACGCCGCTCAATGCGATTTACGGCTTTGGTCAGTTGATCGAACTGGAGGTTCAGGAAAAGCCCGATGCCAAGCAGGAGGCCGACTACGCCCGTGAGATCGTTAATGCCAGCCGGCACCTGACTGCTCTGGTGGATGACATTCTTGACCTGTCGAGCATCGAGAGCCGTCGCCAGCAGCTCAAGCTGCAACCGGTTGAAGTGGGTGCGCTGTTGCATGGTTGCGCCGAGCTGGTACTGCCGGATGTGCAGCAGCGGCAACTGCAGTTGCAGGTACTGGCCGAGTCGGATGCAGGGCTGTATGTGCAGGCGGACCCGCGGCGGGTGCGCCAGGTGCTGCTTAACCTGTTGTCCAACGCGATCAAGTACAACAGCCCGCAGGGGCTGATTCGGCTGGGCTACGAAGTGCGCTCGGATTGTGTGCGGCTGTGGGTCGAAGACAATGGGGCGGGGCTCAGCATTGAGCAGCAGGCGGGGCTGTTTCAGCCATTCCAGCGCCTGGGTCGGGAGAATTCCAGCATTCCAGGTACCGGCATTGGTCTGGTGCTGTGCCGTGAGCTGGCCAGCCTGATGGCCGGGGAAATGGGCTTTAGCAGTACGGTTGGCACGGGGAGTCGCTTCTGGATTGACCTGCCGGGCGCGGCTGCCCCCGCGTTACAGCCTGCTCAGCAGAGCACTGCAGCAGGGCAGCAGTCCCGACCGCTGGCCGAGGTGCTGTGCGTGGAAGACCACCCAGCCTGCCTGAAGGTGGTGCAGGAAGCACTGCGCGAATTTGCCGAGGTGCGCGGAGCAGGTTCGGTGCAGCGTGCTCTGGCCGACCTGGAGCAATGTACGCCGACCCTGCTGTTGCTGGATCTTGACCTGCCCGATGGCGATGGCTTGCAGGTGCTTGATGCCATGCGCCAGAACCCGCGCCTGCAGTCGGTGCCGGTGCTGATTATCAGCGCTGCCGCGGATGAAAATCTGTTCAACGAGGCACGTCGCCGCGGCGCGCAGGCCTGCCTGGCCAAACCGATTGATCTGGCTCAGGTGCGTCAGGTGGCGCTGAGCCTGTTGGGTCAGGCTTTCTGAAGCGGGCCGGGCACATGTGCCCGGCCTTGGGGCTGAGTCAGCGGATGGCGTGACTGACTCGGTCCAGCAAATACACCAGCCCGTGATAATCGATGCCGCCGTGCTGGCTCAGGCCGATTTCACAGGTGCGGCTGGTGCTGATGCCTTCCTCGCAATATTGCACGGCGGACCTCAGGCTGCGCAGGGCGTGGTCGTTCAGCTCGGGTGTGGTAAAGCCCTTATCGCCGGCAAAGCCGCAGCAGTGAATACCTTCGGGAATCACCACCTCTGAGGTGCAGCGTCTAACGATATCGATCAGGCCCTGCGCCTCACCCAGATGCTGGGTGCTGCAGGTCACATGCACCGCGACGGGTTTGTCCTGCGGGGTGATGTGCAGGCGGTCGAGCAGGTGCTCACGGATAAATTTCACCGGATCATGCAGCTTCAGGCGGCTGTCGAGGCCGTCCTGCATCAGCCGTAAGGTGCACGGGCTGGTGTCGCAGTAGATCGGATCAAGGCCGCCACGGCTGGCTTTGAGCAGCGCGTCGATCAACTCCTGTTTCTTGCGCTCGGCTTGTTCGGCATAGCCTTTGGAGGCAAACGGCTGGCCGCAGCAGAGCGTGTCCAGCTCCGCCGGGAACACCACCTGAAAGCCGCCTTTTTCCAGCAGTGCACGGGTCTTGTCGAGTAATGGCATTTGCTCGCGATCACCCACGGCCGGGCCCATGGCGCGGGATACACAGGCGGCCAGATAGACCACCCGTGGCCGGGTATCTTCCATCACCGCTGGCAATTGCAGGCGCTGTACCGCTTGCGGCATGGCGGGCGTCCACTGCGGTACGCGGCCCTGACTGGCCTTGCTCAGCGCCGCCGAAGTGCGCGCCAGTAACGGTGCGCCCAAGACGCGACGTGCGCCATTGGCCACGTGCAGCATCAGCCGTGCGCCTTGCAGGACGCGGTGGAAGTTATTCGCCAGCCAGTCGGCACTGCGCGGGCTGTTGGCATCGCGGGCGCGCAGTTGGCGCACCAGATCGCCGGTATTAATACCCACCGGGCAGCGTTGCGCGCACAGACCGGTGGCGGCGCAGGTGTCGATGCCCTGGTATTGGTAAGCGGCTTCCAGCTCGCGGGTGTCGATGCCCGCGTGCTTTTTTGCCTGAATATCGCGCCAGATCACGATGCGCTGGCGCGGGCTCAAGGTCAGCCCTTTTGACGGGCACACTGGCTCACAGAAACCGCACTCGATGCACTTGTCGACGATTTCGTCGGCGGCCGGCAGCGGTTTGAGATTCTTCAGATGGATGTCGCGATCTTCGGAGAGGATCACATCTGGATTAAGAATGCCCTGGGGGTCGAGCAGGCGCTTGATTTGCCACATCAGTTGGTAGGCGTCCGCGCCCCATTCCAGCTCAACGAAGGGGGCCATGTTGCGCCCGGTGCCGTGCTCGGCTTTCAACGAGCCGCCGAACTCCACGGCCACCAGGTGTGCGACGTCTTGCATAAAAGCTTCGTAGCGGGCTTTTTCCGCCTCACTGTCAAAGCCTTGGGTGAAGACAAAGTGCAGGTTGCCTTCCAACGCGTGGCCGAAAATGATCGCCTCGTCGTAGCCGTGCTTATCGAACAGGGCGAGTAAGCGGTTAACGCCTTCGGCGAGTTGTTCGATGGGGAAGGTGACGTCTTCGATGATCACTGTGGTGCCGGTTTGGCGCACGGCACCGACGGCAGGGAAGGTGTCTTTGCGGATCTTCCACAGCAGGTTGTAAACGGCCGGGTCTTCGCTGAAATCCACCTGCTTTTCCAGTGGGAAGTCAGCGATGGACGTCATGATCAGTTGCAGCTGCTCGTGCAGCAGGCTTTGGCTGGCGGCGCGCGATTCGATCAGCAGGGCGCAGGCGTGGTCAGACAGGCTTTTGACCCATTCAGGCATGCCGGGTTTGTTTTGCACCGAGCGCAGGCTGCGCCGGTCGAGCAGTTCCACGGCCGACACCGGCTGCTGCTTGAGCACGGTGACCGCGCGGCAGCAGCTTTCCACATCGGGGAACACCAGCAGGGCGCTGGCCTTGTGCGGGTGATCGGGCACAGTGTTGTAGGTCACCGCGCTGATAAAACCCAGCGTGCCTTCTGAGCCGACCAGCAGGTGGCTGAGGATGTCGATGGGCTGGTCATAGTCGACCAGTGCATTCAAGGACAGACCGGTGGTGTTTTTCAGGCGGTATTTGTGGCGGATTTTTGCCGCCAGTTCGCTGTTGGCACGGGTCTGTTTGCCCAGCTCGTTCAGCTGCGCCAGCAGGTCGGCGTGGGTGGCGAAAAAGCGCGTGACGCTGAGTGGGTCTTCGCTGTCCAGCACCGTGCCGTCGGCCAGCACCAGACGGATGCCGGCCAGGGTGTGGTAGGTGTTGTGCGCCGTACCGCAGCACATGCCGCTGGCGTTGTTGGCGACGATGCCACCGATTTTGCAGGCGTTGATCGACGCTGGATCAGGGCCGATCTTGCGTTGGAAAGGGGCCAGCACAGCGTTCGCTTGTGCGCCGATCACGCCCGGTTGCAGACGGATCTGGTGGCCTTGGCCGCGGATTTCCCGGCCGTTCCAATTGTCGCCCAGCACGATCAGCACCGAATCGCTGATGGCCTGGCCTGACAGGCTGGTGCCGGCGGCGCGGAAGGTCACCGGCACCTGATGCGCGCTGGCCAGTTTGAGCAGGTCGACCACTTCCAGCTCCGCCTCGACGCGCACCACCAGTTTGGGACTCAGCCGGTAGAAGCTGGCATCGGTGCCAAAGGCCAGGGTCGACAGCGGGTCATCAAAACGACGCTCGGCAGGGATCAGGCGTTCGACGGCGGTGAGAAAGGCGCTGGGCAGGCTCATGCAGGCTCCGAAAGTCAGGATGCGGCGTGGTGCAGTTCGCGCACCAGCGAGTCGGCCGTGATCTCGCTGATCGACTTGGCCCCGGTCAGCACCATGGCCACGCGCATTTCCTTCTCGATCAGCTCCAGCAGGTTGCTCACCCCTGCGCCACCGGCAGCCGCCAGTGCATAGATAAAGGCGCGGCCGAGCATCACCGTGTCCGCGCCGAGGGCGATCATGCGCACCACGTCCAGACCGGTGCGGATGCCGGAGTCGGCCAGAATCGCCAAGTCGCCTTTTACCGCATCGGCAATGGCCGGCAGGGCGCGGGCGCTGGACATCACGCCATCAAGCTGACGGCCGCCGTGGTTGGAGACGACGATGCCGTCGGCACCGAAACTCACAGCGTCCTTGGCGTCCTGCGGATCGAGGATGCCCTTGATGACCATCGGGCCGTCCCAGAATTCACGGATCCATTCCAGGTCTTTCCAGCTGATCGAGGGGTCGAAATTGTTGCCCAGCCAGCCGATGTAGTCGGCCAGGCCCGTGGGGTTGCCCCGGTAGGCGGAGATATTGCCCAGGTCGTGGGGCTTGCCGAGCAGGCCGACATCCCAGGCCCAACGCGGGTGCGTCATGGCTTGCAGCATGCGGCGCACGGGGGCGTTCGGGCCGCTCATGCCGGAGTGGGCGTCGCGGTAGCGTGCGCCGGGTACGGGCATGTCCACGGTAAACACCAGGGTGGTGACGCCAGCAGCTTTGGCGCGCTCCAGAGCGTTTTTCATAAAGCCACGGTCTTTCAGCACATAGAGCTGAAACCACATCGGCCGGTCGATGGCCGGCGCGACTTCTTCTATCGGGCACACCGACACGGTGGACAGGGTAAAGGGGATGCCCTTGGCGGCGGCGGCCTTGGCAGCCTGCACTTCACCACGGCGGGCGTACATGCCGGTCAGGCCGACCGGGGCCAGGGCCACCGGCATGCTCAGGGTTTCATTGAATAGGCGGGTTTCCAGGCTCAGTTCCGACATGTTGCGTAGCACGCGTTGGCGCAGCGCAATGTCCGCCAGGTCGGCGACGTTGCGCTTGAGCGTGTGCTCGGCATAGGCACCGCCGTCGATGTAGTGAAACAGAAACGGCGGCAGCCGGCGTTGCGCGGCGGCGCGGTAGTCGGTGGAGGCAGAAATGATCATGGGGGCAAGTTCCCGTAATGAAAGTGCCGGGCCAGCGGCCCGGCGGTAGCGCTTTAGTGCACCAGCATGCCGGTCAGCCAATAGGCCTGGGCCATGGTGATCAGGCCGACGAAGGTGGCGAAGATCAGGCTGTGCTTGAGGGTAAAGCGGAACAGATCGGACTCCTTACCGACCATGCCGGTCGCAGCGCACGCCACGGCAATCGATTGCGGCGAGATCATCTTGCCGGTTACACCGCCGCTGGTATTGGCCGCTACCAGCAAGGTCTGGTCGACGCCGATCTGCTGGGCGGTGGTGGCCTGCAGCGAGCTGAACAGGGCGTTGGACGAGGTATCCGAACCAGTGAGGAACACACCCAGCCAGCCGAGGAACGGCGAGAAGAACGGGAACAGCACGCCGGTACCGGCCAGGACCAGCGCCAGGGTGCTGGACATGCCCGAGTAGTTGGTGACGAAGGCGAACGCCAGCACCATGCCGATCGACAGGATCGGCCACTTCAGTTCAATCAGGGTTTCCTTGAATGTGGTCAGACCAGTTTTGGCGTTGATCTTCAGCACCAGCATCGAGATCAGTGCGGAGAAGAAGATCGCTGTACCGGTGGCCGAAATCGGGTCGAGCTTGAACACCGCCGGCATGGCGGTGGCGGCAGTAACGATTGGCGCGGTCTTGATCACCAGTTGGTCGAGGTACGGAATGGCGAAGTTGAACACCGTGCTGTACATCGCGCCGCCAGCGGCAAACAGGGCCTTGAAGGGTTTCAGGGTCCAGATGGTGACCAGCACGGTGAGAATCAGGAATGGCGACCAGGCTTTGAGGATCTGCCCGAAGCTGTAAGGCGACGGCGTGGTGCTGCGCGGGCCACCGAAACCGCCAACGATTGCTGCGCCCCCGGCAGACATACCGACCACTTCCGGCTCGGCCGCGCGGCTTGGGCTCCAGACCTTGAGGAACAGGGTCAGGCAAACCAGGCTGACCAGCGCCGAGGTGATATCCGGCAGTTCTGGGCCAATGTAGTTGGAGGTGAAGAACTGGGTGATGGCAAAGCTCACGCCGGCCACCAGGGCGGCGGGCCAGGTTTCCTTGATGCCGCGCCAGCCGTCCATCATCGCCACCAGCCAGAACGGCACGATAATCGACAGAATTGGCAGCTGGCGGCCAGCCATGGCGCCAATCTTGAATGGGTCGATACCGGTGACTTGGCCGGCCACGATGATTGGGATGCCCAGTGCGCCGAAGGCCACCGGCGCGGTATTGGCGATCAGGCACAGACCGGCTGCATACAGCGGGTTGAAGCCCAGGCCAACCAGCAGCGCGGCAGTAATTGCCACTGGTGCGCCGAAACCGGCCGCACCTTCAAGGAACGCGCCGAAGGAGAAGCCGATCAGCAGCACCTGCAGGCGCTGGTCGTCGGTGATCGACAGCACTGAGCTGCGAATAATCTCGAACTGACCACTTTTTACCGTGAGTTTGTAGAGGAACACCGCCGCGACGATGATCCAGGCAATCGGCCACAGGCCGTAAGCAAAACCGTAACCTGCCGAGGCGAACGCCATGCTGGCGGGCATGCCAAAGGCGGCGATGGCAACGACCAGCGACAGTGCCAGGGTGATCGCGCCCGCCACATGGCCTTTCATGCGGAACACGGCAAGGGCCAGGAAGAAAAATACAATCGGAATCAGAGCAGCCAGCGCGGACAGACTTAGGCTGCCGAGCGGTGTGTAGAGCTGTTGCCATGTTTGCATGGTGAGGACCCACTAATTGTTGTTGGTTGGGAGCGCGGGTTAAACAGCACGCAGTGAGGCTGTGCGTGCCTTGTAAATTGGTAATACCAATTACCCTGTGCTGTGGGGCAGAATAAAAGCTAAAGCGCGTGTGCGTCAATTTGTCCGCCTACGACTTTTGTTGTAGGCGGCGAGTGCGGCAGTAGCTTGTTAGGCATTGCGCCACTGGTTAGGCTGCCAGAGCTAGGAGCAGTAACGCCGGCCTAGTGCGTTCTGAGCGCTTGTTTACGGAGTCGATTGGTTTATGGGGTTTGGTCAGGTACAGCAGCGCCGTTTGTCGGACGATATCGTCAGCCAACTGGAAACCATGATCCTCGAGGGCACGCTCAAGGCCGGCGAACGCTTGCCTGCCGAGCGGGTTCTGGCCGAGCAGTTTGGTGTCTCTCGGCCATCACTGCGTGAGGCGATTCAGAAACTGGTGGCCAAGGGGCTGCTGGTCAGTCGGCATGGCGGCGGCAACTATGTGGCGGAAACCCTGGGGTCGACGTTCAGTGATCCGTTGCTGCACCTGCTGGAAAGTAACCCCGAAGCCCAGCGCGACCTGCTGGAGTTTCGTCACACCCTGGAAGGCTCCTGTGCCTTTTACGCCGCCCAGCGCGCCACCGAGTTGGATCGTCAGCGTCTGAATGAAGCCTTTGCGGCCCTGCAGGATTGCTACAGCCGCAGCGGCAAGGTGACTCGCGCCGAAGAAGGGGCAGCCGATGCCAACTTCCACCTGGCGATTGCCGAAGCCAGCCACAACGCCGTACTGCTGCACACCATTCGCGGGCTGTTCGACCTGCTCAAGCGCAACGTGGTGACCAATATTGGCGGCATGTACGCGCAGCGTGATGAAACCCGCGACATGCTGATCGAGCAGCACCGCGCGCTGTATCAGGCGATTATCGACGGTCGCGCCGAAGACGCCCGCGCGCTGTCCAACCGGCATATCGACTATGTGCAGGAAGTGCTGGCCGAAGTGCAGCAACAGGCGCTCCGCGAAGAGCGCGCCCTGCGCCGGGGCAGTACGCGTTAGCGTCTGGGCAGGCGCACTGCGACTTCCAGTCCACCCAATGGTGAGTCGCCAAGGCTGATGCTGCCGCGGTGCAGTTCGACCACCCGCAACACGATGGACAGGCCCAATCCAGCACCTTGGCCTGTACCCAGCCGATAGAACCGCTCGAAGAGTTTTTCCCGCTGCGCCTCATCGACGCCGGGTCCGCTGTCCTGCACGCGCAGCACGATGGCATCCGCCTGAGCGTCCAACTGCACCTGAATGCGCCCGCCGTCAGGGGTGTACTGCACGGCATTGCTGATCAGATTCTGCAACAGTGTGCCAAGGCTCGGGCCATCGGCCAGCAGCTGATAATCCGCCGGCTCCGGGGCATCCAGATTGAGTTCCTGTTGGCGCGCCAGAGCCAGTGGGATGAGCTCCGCCAGCTCGTTACGCACATAGCCGAGCAGGTCCAACTCGCCCATGGCCAGTTGCACCACAGTGGGGTCCAGTCGGGCCAGAGTCAGGAGCTGCGCGACTACCCGGGTGGCGCGTTCCACGCCAGTACCCAGCAGGCGCAACGCTTCATTGCGGTCTTGTGGGTCGGGTGCTTCCAGGGCGTTCTGGGCGTGGATGCGCAGCACCGCCAAGGGGGTGCGCAGTTCGTGGGCGGCATCGGCGATAAAGCGCTTTTCCTGATCCAGCAGCAGGTTGACCTGCATCAGCAGGCGGTTGAGCGAGGCGCCCATCGGTTCCAGTTCGGCAGGCAGGGGCTCAAGTATCAGTGGGGCGAGGTTGTCAGGTGCGCGGGCCTTGATCAGTTCGGCCATGCGCTGCAAGGGGCGCAATCCCCAGCCAATTGCCAGCCAGACCAGCAGCGCCAGCAAGGGCAGGCCAATCAGGTCGGGTAGCAAGCTGCGCAAGGCAATTTTCTTGACCAGTTCACCGCGCACATCTTCACGCTCGGCGACCAGAATCATGTGTTGATCGGTCGCATCATTGAGCATGAACAGCCGCCAGTGGTGGCCGTTGAGGGGGACCGTGTGATAACCGATCAGATGGGCACTCAGGCTGGAGAGCGTTTCACCATCGGCATGCTGATGCGCGTCGTTGTCGAAGCGGTGGAACTCGGCCACCATCTGCGCCAATACGCCAGTCGGCGCACTGGCAGATTGCAACAGCAGCTCGCCCTGCTCATCGAGAACCTGGAATGCCAGTTTGCCTTCGTAGGCGTGTCCTGCCTGAGTCGTTGTGTTGTCGTTGACCTGGTGATTCTGCAAGGCCTGGTTGAGTGTTCTCTGCAGGTTGTCACGTTCGCTTTGCAGCATGCCACGTCCTACCAGCCCCGCCAGTACACGCGCGGTTTGTGCCAGTTGGGCATCGAAAAGCTCTTCGATTTCATGTTGGGCATCGCGATAACTTTTATAGGAAATAAGCGTCATCGACAGGCTGAGCAAGCCGAGCACCAACAGCAGCGTTCGGGCGCGAATGGACGTCATACGGGTTTATCCACCAGGTAGCCGACGCCGCGCACGGTGCGGATCAGCTCGGGAAAGAACTTCTTGCGCAGGTGGTGCACGTGCACTTCCAGGGCGTTGCTTTCCAGCTCCTCATCCCAGCCATAGAGTGCCTGTTGCAGCTTGTCGCGGGTCATCACCCGGCCTGGCTGGGCGAGCAGTTCGTGCAGCAGGAGAAACTCCTTGCGGGGCAGATTGACCGCCTGGCCCTGATAGCTGACGGCCTGGCTGACCGGATCAAGGCTGATACCGCGGTATTCCAGCGCCGGCTGCGGGCGGTTGAAACTGCGCCGCAACAGGGCACGCATGCGGGCTTTGAGTTCGGCGACATCGAAGGGTTTGATCAGGTAATCATCGGCCCCGGCATCCAGCCCGGCGATGCGGTCGCTGGTGGCGTCACGGGCGGTCAGTACCAGCACCGGCACCGGGTTGGCAGCGGCGCGCAGGTGCTTGAGCACCTGCAGGCCGTCCATGCGTGGCAGACCCAGGTCGAGGATGGCCAACTCGAAGCTCTCACAGGTCAGCGCATGCAGCGCGCTGCTGCCATCCTGCACCCAGTCGACGGTGTAACCCTCGGGCTTGAGTGCCGTGCGGATACCTTCACCGAGGGCGTTGTCGTCTTCGACCAGCAGAATGCGCATGACAGGCGTTTCCGAGTTAATTGATTGGGGCCTGCTCTGCGGGGATAAATCGGCATGCAGGGCAAGCAACATACACCAGCCTATCACTGCAGCTGGGCATTGACCTTGTTCAGCAAGGTTTGAATGTCCTGCTTGCGACCGTCATCGGCGGACTGGCGATCAGGGCGTGGTGGGGCCAGCAGGGCTTTCTCCAGAGCGGCCTTGGCTTCGTCGAAGCGTTTGGCACGGGCCAGGTAGTCGCCATAGAAGTAGTTGGGGTCGATGCCGTCCGGGTTGATCGCCAAGGCCTGCTTGAGCATGACTTCGGCCTTCTCGTCATCGCCAAAGCCCACTGGCCAGCCGGGCACCTGGTAGTACAGGCTGCCGAGGCTGGTGTAGGCCGAACCGGACAGCGCCTTGGGGTCGAGTGCCAGGCCCTGCTCCAGGCTGGCCTTGGCCTCCTTGACCAGACCCAGCGCCCCCAGGCCGCCCTTGGCGCCGGCGTAGGTGCTGAGGATGATGCCGTTCCAGATCTGCAGTTCGGCGGCATTAGGCTCAGCGGCGACAGCTTTTTGCGCCTGTTCGCTGAGGCTGGCGAAGGCTTTTTCGCGTTGTTCCTCGGGCAACTGATAGTTGATCTCAGCCCAACGATTCTGCAGGGTTTGCAGCTGAATCTGACCCTGTTCGCTGAGGGCAAAGCTGGGCAGGCTGGTGAGGCAGAGCAGGGTGCAGGCGGCGCTACGGATAAGCTTCATTGGGGTGTCCTCTTAGGGTTTGCTTCGGGCAAAGCGCTGGATGATCGGCAGTTGTTTGCGCAGGGCCTGGTCGACCAGGCGCGGCAGCAGGCTGTTGAGGCGCACGAAGAGCTGTTCCGGCCAGCCCAGGTAGCGCTCTTCTTTCTCGCGGCGAATCGCCGCCAGTAATTGCAGTGCGACGCTATTGGGGGCGTCCATGGCCACCTTGAGCTCGTCATTCATGGCCACCACGTTGGCGGCGTTCATGCGGGTTTGGGTGGCGCGCGGGGCGAAGTAGAGAACCTTGATCGGGGTGTCGGCCAGTTCGCGGCGCAGGGCTTCGGAGAACCCGCGCAGGGCAAATTTGCTGGCGCAGTAAGCGGTGAAACCGGGGTAGCCGATGGAGCCGAAGGTCGAACCGAGGTTGACCACCAGCGCCCGGCCCTGTTGCCGCAGCAGCGGCAGCAGGCGATGGGTCAGTTGCAGGGTGGCGGTGACGTTGAGTTCGATCAGCTCGGCGATGGCACTTTCGTCATGCTGCTCCAGCAGGCCGAAATGATTAACCCCGGCGGCGTTGATCAGCGTATTGATGCCGCCAAAGCGCTGCGCCGCCGCGACCACCGCCTCACGACCGCTGCGCTGGCGGATGTCGGCGGCCACTACCGTGACTTTGCCGGGGTTGGCCTGCGCCAGTGTGTGCAAGGTTTCGGTTTGACGCCCGACCAGCAGCAGTTGGGCGCCTTCGTTGAGCAGGGCGGCGACCAGCGCCTGGCCGATTCCGCCACTGGCGCCGGTGATCACGGCGCGGCATTCAGCAATATTCATCGCGAGTCCTCACACACTCAGGGGCAGGCTGCGGAACATGTCGCCATACAGGCGGTAGACCACCTTGGCGGTGTGCACCACGGCGGCCTTGTCATCGTCGTTGTCGAGCTGATTCATCAGGCGCTTGAAGAACTCGATGTGCTCCAGGTCAAGGCTGCCGTGGGAACTCAGGTAACTGAAAGCCTTGTTCGGCAGCTGCAGCTTGTCTTGAATCACCCCGGCCACCTGGGTGGCCAGGGCGATGCTGGTGCCTTCCAGTACGTTGACCATGCCGAAGAAACTCACCGGGTTATGCCGCGCGATACGGTCGTATACGTAGCTGACCATCAGTTCGGTGGGTAGTTTGGGTATGCCGTTGCGCACGGCTTCTTTATCGGCACCGCAGGCGGCGATGTCGTTGAGCACCCATTCCTGGTGGCCCTTTTCTTCGTCGATGTATTCGGTGATGGCCTCGCGCAGCCACTCCAGTCGCTCCGGCAGTCGCGCGCCACAGGCCATCAGCAGCGGCACGGTGTGTTTGACGTGGTGATAGGCCTCGGTGAGAAAAGCCACGTAGCTGTTCAGGCTGACGGTGCCAGCCATGGCTTGGGCAATGATCGGTGCACTGAGCAGGTAGTTGCGTTCAGCGCTGGTGTGTTCGAGCAGGGATTCATAGAAGCTCATCAGGCATCTCCATAGCAGGATTCGCTGGCCATCAATTGCTCGATGGCGTGTTGATAGTGGTTAAACAGGGCAGTGCGGCGCAGGCGGCCATTGCTGGTGGCCAGCGCGTTGGCACTGCTGAAGGGTTGTTCGGCGCGCAGCCAGTGGTGCACGCGGGCGTAGTCGGGCAGGGCTTGGTTGGCCGTCGCCACGGCTTCGGCCAATCGGCTGTCAGGGGTATTCGGGAAGCGCGGCACCAGCACCGCCACGTTGCCCGGCAGGGCTTCGCCGTGCAGCCAGGCCTGGGCGATGGGCAGTTGCTGGACCAGTTCGGCCTCGACCCATTCCGGGTTGACGTTGCGGCCAAAGGCGGTGATGAACTGGTGCTTCTTGCGCCCGTGCAGCACCAGAAACGGGCCGTCGAAATGGCCCAGATCACCGGTGCCCAGCCATTCTTCTGCCGGGCTTGGCTCGCCCAGATAACCGAGCAAACGCGGGCCTTGGACCAGCACCTCGCCGTCTGGCCCCAGGCGCACCTGCAGGTGCGGCAACGGTTGGCCGACGCTGCCGATGCGGCGGTTTTCCGGGGTGTTCAGGCACACCACCGAAGCGCATTCAGAGAGGCCGTAACCCTCAAAGACGGGTAAGCCCAACGCCTCGGCACGTTGCAGCAATTGGCTGGCGACGCGGCCACCGCCGACGGCGATAAAACGCAAGCTGTTCGGCAGGGGCAAGCGACGTTCGGCGGCGCTGACCAATGCCAGCAGCAACTGCGGCAGCAGGATCAGGCTGTTGGGCTGAGCCTGGGCCAGGGCGGCCAAAAAGCGCGGCAGGTCAAACTGACTGGCACCGAGCAGGCCGACCTGCGCCATCGGCATCAATTCAATCCGTGCGCCGGCCAGCAGCGGGGCATAGACCCCGGCGATGTTCTCCAGCAGCGTGGCCAAGGGCAGGACGCACAGGTGGCGTTCGACCGCGCAGCTGGCGCTGGCCTGCACCAGGCTCTGCGCCACCGCCAGTTGCGTGGCGATATCCAGGCACACGCCCTTGGGCTGCCCGGTGGTGCCCGAGGTGTAGGTGATTTTGCAGGTGCCGGCTGGCAGTTCGCTGACCTGCGTCTGGGAGCGCTGCAGCATGCCGTGGGCGCTAGGGCTGAAGCCCTGTGCGCTGAACAATGGCGTGGCCGGGCCGATCAGGCAGTCGATGCTGGCGCTGTCCAGTACATGGGTTTGCTGGCTGTCGGAGAAAAAACTCGGCAGCGGCACGCAGACCAGCCCGGCATGCAGCACGGCGAGGTCCCAGAGTACCCAGTCAATGCCGTTGTCCAGGGCCAGGGCGACACGCTGGGCACCACGTTGCTGCAGTTGGCTGCTGCGCTGTGCGACCTCACTCAGCAGCTGGGCGTAGCTCAGTTGTTGTTCGCCCTCGCGTAGGGCAATGGCATCGCCGAGGGTGGCCAGGCGGTTAAACAGGGTTTCAGCGGCAGGCCACATCGGGCATGTCCTCCAGGGCATAAAAGGCGTGGTGGGCCAGGCGCGGATAGGCGCCCAGCTGCAGCAGGCGTTGATGGCCGGCATAGATATCGCCCGCCATCACCTGCGGCTGGTTGGCGTAGTAGCTGCCCCAGTCGGCCTGCTCATCGCCCAGGCATTCCGGGTTGGCCGGGCCCAGTGGCACAGGCGTCAGGCCCAGGCGCTGGAAGCTGTTGAGCAGGGCCAGGGTGCCGGTGAAGGTCACCCAGCGATAACCCAGCGCCACCAGCAGATCAGTCAGTGCCACGATCAGCAAACGCGCGGCGCCGGGACTGCCTGCCGCCAGGTTGCCGACCTCGATCAGCTGCGTCCGTTGCGGCGCATTGGCCACCTGGCGGGCGGCAATTACCTGTTCTGCCGGTTGTTCCAGGTAGCGCTCCAAAAATAGCGGGCCACTGGCGGCGCAGCGCAGGCCCACCGCGCCGAGCAGTTGACCGGCGCTGTCTTCCAGGCTGAGCAGGCACGGCATAAAGTGACGGATGTGCGCTTGATGCTGAGCCGCGAAGCGCTCGCCGATAAAGCCTTCAATCCCTGCGCGGCGCGGGCTGGCAGCGTTGGCCAGATAGAGGCTGAGCGGCTGCTCGCGGCCGATCTGTGCAAGTGCAGTGTTTTGATACACCCAAGGCAGCTCCATAACCGGAACCTCATCTGAGAACGTGGGTGCGAGTGTCTGCCGTGAGCCTTAACGCTAAATTAAGTCGCGAAATATTTTACGCGGGGCGATGGCGGGCATTTCATTGCTTGCGTTGCAACCGCATCAGCCCATAGCCTGCAAAGCCTTGTCGGCAGGCGGACTGTCGGCTGGATTTGCCCTTCCCTTAAACGCCAAAACGCTCGGAGATCGTTATGCACCCTATGAATGCTGAGCAACAACTGGCGGCCCGTCTGGCCATCCTGGAAAATCCAGAGGCACAGGATTGCACGGTGTACCGCGCCGATGACCAAGACCCGGATGCCGAGGAAGTGGATCTGGGTGATGCCAAGGTGCTGTTCTGCGGCCCGTTCGAGGCACCGGCCGATTGGGACGCGGCAGAGCGTGAGGACTATTTCGGCGACAGCGCGCCTGAGCTGTTCGTCAATGCGCGTATCGAGTGCGAAGCCAAGCCGGGCTCCAAGGGCCATTTCACCGTGGACATTGGTGACTACGTCGCCGCGCAGCCGGGCCTGGGTGAAGTCGTGATGTTCTATGTGCACGACTACCTGGAAGACGACAGCGGCTGCACCTACGTGCTGCTGCGTGACGAGGAAGTGTTGGAATAAGTCAGCCCAGCCCAGCCCAGCACGGCTGTTGGTTGGCGTTGAGCGCAGCGAAGCCCAACGGGTTGTGACAGGTCTCGTTGGGCTTCGTCGTTTTACGCCTCAATCGCATCTACCACTGACCGTCGATCAACCCATCTGCGTTGTAGTACCGGGCTATTACCCGCGACCGCTGCATCGGCCGCAGACTGTGGCCTTCTCGGTTCATTCAAGGAGCAGGCACATGGCAGCGAAGAAGATTCTCATGCTGGTCGGCGACTACGTCGAAGACTACGAAGTGATGGTGCCGTTTCAGGCGCTGCTGATGGTCGGTCATCAGGTGCACGCCGTATGCCCGGACAAAACCGCCGGGCAGACGGTGCGCACCGCCATCCATGATTTTGAAGGCGAGCAAACCTACAGCGAAAAGCCGGGGCATAACTTTGCCCTGAACTTTGATTTCGCTCAGGTTAAGGCCGGCGATTACGACGCGCTGCTGATCCCCGGTGGCCGTGCCCCAGAGTACCTGCGCCTGAATGCCCAGGTGCTGGCGCTGGTGCAGGCCTTTGATCAGGCCGGCAAACCGATTGCGGCGGTTTGTCATGGTGCGCAATTGCTCGCTGCGGCTGGCGTGCTGAAAGGGCGGGAGTGCAGCGCTTACCCGGCCTGCGGACCGGAAGTGACCCTGGCCGGCGGACGCTATATCGATATCGCCGTGGACCAGGCGCATGTGCAGGGTAATCTGGTCACCGCGCCGGCCTGGCCCGCGCACCCCAACTGGCTGGCGGCGTTCCTCGGCCTGCTCGGCACGCAGATCACGCTATAAACTGCCGGGGCCCGTCAGGCCCCAACACTCAGGGAGGTGAGCTGCCATGTGCGAGCTGTATGTCAAAGCCGATCCGATTCTGTATGAGTCCCGTGCCCGCTCGCTGCGAATTCGCGGCGTGGTCACCACCCTGCGTTTGGAAAATCAGTTTTGGGACATCCTGCGCGAGATTGCCGAAGTCGATGGCATGACCACCAATCAGCTGATCACCAAGCTGTATGACGAGGTCATGGACTATCGCGGTGAGGTGGTCAATTTCGCGTCGTTTTTGCGGGTCAGTTGCACGCGGTATTTGAGTCAGCGGCCATCGGTTGCGCAAAGCCCGGCGCGCTTGAGTGTGTTGCGCGGCTGACCTGGATCAGTGTCGCGCCCGAGCGACACGGTTCTAATAGCGCGGTTACGCTGCGTCGGTTTGCCTCAGGCAGCCTGCGCGGTGGCGGATCCGGCTATCATCGCGCCCCCTTTGCTCGGGTATTTCCTGTGTTGCCTAAACACTCCCACCGCTTCGGTAACTGGCTTGGCCTTGCGGCCATGTGCCTGTTGCTGCTCGGGCCTTTGCTGGGTCAGGGGTTGGCGTTGGGGCAGTCGTCCACGGACTGGCAGTGGCTCGATGAGCTGGCGTGCGGCGACCATAAAGCGTCCGACATGCCGCAGGCGCATGCCGATGAGTGGGCCAAGTGCGGCTATTGCACCCTCCTGTTGTCATCGCCCGCATTATTCAACACCTCGCCATTTGCGCCGCTGCGCGTGGTGGCAGCCCCCGCCGTTTCTCCCTTCGCTGATCCCGCGTTGCCGCCGGGCGGTGTCTTCCCCGGTGCGCAATCGCGCGCACCGCCTCGTCAGGCCTGACACACGTTTTTCAGCGTGTGTTTCACCTTGCTTTTTGATTCAGCGTCACCGCGCCTCTGCAAGGTGCGGGCGCTGCTGTGAATGCATTGCCTGACAGGATTTTTACCTATGTCTGCACCTCGTTACGCCCGTTCTGTTGCCCTTATCAGTTTGATGAGCCCGCTGGCCCTGGCGGTTGCCGCTGAAGTCAGCCCGAAAGCGCAGGCCGAATACCTGCAATTGCCCGATACCCTTGTGCAAGG
The DNA here is from genome assembly GCF_026625725.1 of Pseudomonas sp. SL4(2022). NCBI lineage: Bacteria > Pseudomonadati > Pseudomonadota > Gammaproteobacteria > Pseudomonadales > Pseudomonadaceae > Pseudomonas > Pseudomonas sp. SL4(2022). The sequence continues at coordinate 617,564 of NZ_CP113060.1, read as the reverse complement.
CCAGTCCCCCGTTGAAGTCGCCGAGCAGCCCAGCGCCGAGCGCATCAGCAGCCTGATCCCGGCGACCTCTGATACCGCTTCGCTGCTGCGCGATGTGCCGGGCGTGAGCCTTAACGGCGCGGGTGGTTTTTCCAGCCTGCCGGCCATTCGCGGTTTGAGTAATGACCGTTTGCGCATCAAGGTCGATGGCATGGACCTGGTCGCCTCCTGCCCCAACCACATGAACCCGGCCTTGTCCTATGTAGCGCCCAGCAACCTGGGCATGTTGCAGGTGTTGGCCGGGATTACCCCGGTCAGCCTGGGCGGTGACAGTATTGGCGGCACCATCGTGGCGCAGAGTCAGGAGCCGGTTTTCGCTGCGGCCGGAGCCGAGAACCTTAATCAAGGCGAGGTGGGTGGTTTCTGGCGCAGCAATAACGACGCGCGCGGCGGCAATGCCTCGGTGATGCATGCCAGCGAGGTGTTCCACATCCGTTACAGCGGCAGTTACAGCAAGGCCAACAATTACATGGCCGGTGCTGACTTCAAAAACAGCACCGCCACGGGGCGGGTGGGAGAGGGCGCGGCGCTGGATGAAGTGGCGTCCACTGCTTTTGAGCGCCGTGACCATGAGCTGGGCATGGCCTACAAGCTGGGGGAGGACGTGCTGGCGCTGACCTTGGGCTATCAGCAGGTGCCGCAAGAGTTGTTCCCCAATCAGCGCATGGACATGACCGACAACAGCCAGCAGCGCATCAACCTGCGCCACACCGCGCAGTTCGAGTGGGGCCGTCTGGAAACGCAGCTGTACCACGAGCAGGTCGAGCACAAGATGGACTTCGGTGCCGACAAGCGTTTCTGGTATGGAGCGGCCTCGGGGGCGGGCAGTGCCTGCAGCCCGATCAGCGCCACCTGTGCTGCCGGCATGCCGATGGAAAGTGAGGGCAAAACCCTGGGCCTTAACCTCAAGGCCACGGTTGAGTTGACCGAGCATGATCTGCTGCGCATCGGCAGCGAATACCAGCGCTACCGTTTGAATGACTACTGGCCGGCCTCGGGTGGCGGCATGTGGCCCGGCACCTTTGAGAACATCAACGACGGTGAGCGTGACCGCATCGGCGTCTTTGGCGAGTGGGAGCGGCAGATCAACCCCGCCTGGCTGACCTTGCTCGGTCTGCGCTATGAGCACGTCGCCACCGATGCCGGCGAGGTGAAAGGCTACGCCGATACCAACGGCATGGGCATGATGCTGAACAATCAGCGCCGCGATTCGGCCGCCTTCAATGCCCGTGATCGCAGCCAGCGTGACCACAACATCGACCTGACCGCCCTGGCCCGTTACAACCATGACGCCCATCTCGACCTTGAGTTCGGTGTGGCGCGCAAGGTGCGCTCGCCCAATCTGTATGAGCGTTACACCTGGTCCACCTGGGCCATGGCCGCGACCATGAACAACGTTGTCGGCGACGGTAACGGTTATGTCGGCGATGTCGACCTCAAGCCGGAAGCCGCGCACATCGCTTCGGTCACACTGGACTGGCACAGCGAAGACCGCCGCCATGAGCTCAAGGTCACGCCGTTCTACACCTACATCAACGACTTCATCGATGCGCAGGCCCTGCCAGGCCAAACGGTCGCTGCTGACCAGTTCAACGTGCTGCAGTACAGCAACCAGTCCGCGCGCATTTATGGTGTCGATATGGCCGGGCGGATGCCGCTGCTGCGCAATGACTGGGGGCAGTGGGGCGTGCAGGCGGTGGTGAATTACAGTAACGGCAAAAACCGTGACACGGGCGATGCGCTCTACAACATCATGCCGCTCAACACCACGCTGTCCCTGACGCAACAACAGGGCGGCTGGAGCAACAGCCTGGAAATGGTCAGCGTGCAAGCCAAGAACGATGGCTCGACGGTGCGCAATGAAATCCAGACGGCGGGCTACAGCCTGTTCAACCTGCGCATGAGCCACAGCTGGGACAACCTGCGCGTGGACGTTGGCATTGAAAACCTGGCGGACAAGTTCTATTACCTGCCCACGGGGGGCGCATATACCGCCCAAGGCCGCACCATGGCGATCAATGGCATCGGTTGGGGCACGGCAGTGCCGGGCATGGGGCGTTCGTTCTACACCGGTTTCAATCTGCGCTTCTAGGCCGCATCGGGGTGCAGCATCCAGGCTGATGCTGCGCCTTGCGTGACAGGGGTTATGCGGCCGCGGTTTTACGCACCGGTGAGGCGCTGCTCCACTGCACCACCAGGATGCTGCTCAGCACCGCAATCAAGCCCAACAATGCCACGCCGGTAAGGCGTTCGCCCAACAGCGCCCAGCCCAGCAACACGGCTACCAGTGGGCTGAGTAGCCCCAGCGACGATACGGCGACCGGGCTCAGGCGGGTAATCCCGCGAAACCACAGCACATAAGCCAGTAGTGCACCGAACAGCGACAGATAGCTATACCCCAACCATTGCGCTGGGCTGAGTGACGGTAGAGGCGGATCAATCAGCCAGGCCACAGGCAGCAGCAAAAGACCGCCAATCAGCAACTGCCAGCCGGTAAAGGCCAGCAGCGGTACAGGCAGCTGCCAGCGACGCGTCAGGTAGGTGCCACTGGCCATGCAGGCGGTGCCGACAAATGCGGCGGCAATGCCGATCGGGTCCCAGCTGGCGCCAGGCGCGAGCAGCAGAGCAGCCATGCCGGCAATACCCACCACGCTGGATATCACCGCTACAGATGCCGGCCGCTGGTGATCCATCGACCACACCAGGCCCATTACCAGCAGCGGCTGAATGGCACCCACCACTGCAGCCAGCCCGCCCGGCAGGCGGTACGCCGCGACAAACAGTAGCGCCTGGAAAAAGCCGATATTCAATGCGCCTAGCAGCAGCAGGCGCAGCCATGCGCTGCGATGAGGCAGGTAGCGGCTGTAGAGCACCAATAGCAGGCCGGCGGGCAGGGCGCGTAACAGCGCGGCGGTAAACGGCCGGTCCGGCGGCAGGAGTTCAGTGGTGACGATGTACGTCGAACCCCAAATGGCGGGGGCCAGTGCCGTGATCAGCACATTTAACCAGGGTCTATTCACCGCCATCTACCTCGCGCATTTGTCTCGCATTCAAGATAAAATACGAGGCTAATACTGATTTGTCTTGAGTTCAAGATAACTTTGAGGCCGCGCCATGAGTAATCAAACGCAAACCGATGCCGTCGACGCCATTCTCCAGCAGTGGCAGCGTGAGCGGCCGGATTTGGATGTCAGCCCGATGGGTGTGCTCGGCCGGCTTGGACGCTGCGCGGCCTTGCTGCGACGGGAGTTGGAGGTGGTATTCAGTGACTTTGGGTTAAGTGCCTGGGAGTTTGATGTGCTGGCCACGCTACGCCGCTCCGGCCAGCCGTATTGTCTGGCACCGACCACGCTGTTCTCGGCGCTGATGATTACCTCGGGCACCATGACCCGGCAGTTGCAGCAGCTGGAAGCCGCCGGCCGGGTCAGCCGGCTGAGCAACCCGCATGATGCTCGCAGCATGCTGGTGCAACTGACTCCGGCCGGACTGGAGTTGATCGACCGTGCGGTAACCGCACATGTCCACAATCAGGCGCGCATTGTTGCGCCACTGGCGGCTGCGCAATTGGCTGAACTGGAGGCGCGGCTAACCGACCTGTTGGCCGTGCTGGAACCCAAAGCCGAATAGATTTCCCGTAACCCCGGCTTCAATGGTCGGTTAAATGAGGTGAGTGATGAGCAACGAACTGGTGATCGAAGATATTCAGCCCGGCGATGGCAAAGCGGTGGTCAAGGGGGCGTTGATCACCACCCAGTATCAGGGTTGGTTGGAGGACGGCACGCTGTTCGACTCCTCGCACGCGCGCGGTAAGCCGTTCCAATGCGTGATCGGCACTGGCCGGGTGATCAAGGGTTGGGATCAGGGGCTGATGGGCATGAAAGTCGGCGGCAAGCGCAAACTCTTTGTGCCCTCGCATCTGGGCTACGGCGAACGTCAGTTTGGCGCGCACATCACCCCGCATTCCAACCTGATCTTTGAGATTGAGCTGCTGGAAGTGCTGACGCGCGACGACTGAGCACTGGATCAGTGGTTATGGCTGCTCTTTGCTAAGCGCAAAAACCAACAACCCGGTACGTGGCCGGGTTGTTGGGATTGACGCGGGGCTTACTTGATCTCGACGGCCAGGCTGTCGTGGATCTTTTTGTTCCAGATTGCTGGACCGGTGATATGCACCGACTCGCCCTTGGTGTCGACCGCCACGGTGACTGGCATGTCTTTCACGTCGAACTCGTAGATGGCTTCCATACCCAGTTCGGCGAAGGCCACCACGCGCGATTTCTTGATCGCCTGAGCGACCAGGTAAGCAGCGCCGCCCACGGCCATCAGGTACACGGCCTTGTTGTCCTTGATCGCTTCGATGGCAATCGGGCCGCGCTCGGATTTACCGATCATGCCGAGTAGGCCCGTGCTTTCGAGGATCTGCCGGGTGAACTTGTCCATCCGCGTGGCGGTGGTCGGGCCGGCTGGGCCGACGACTTCTTCGCGCACTGGGTCGACCGGGCCAACGTAATAAATGAAGCGACCTTTGAGGTCGACCGGCAGTTCTTCACCCTTATTCAGCATATCGACCATGCGCTTGTGCGCGGCGTCGCGGCCGGTGAGCATCTTGCCGTTGAGCAGGACGGTCTCGCCCGGCTGCCAGCTTTGCACGTCTTCCGGGGTCAGGGTGTCGAGGTCGACGCGGCGTGCGCTCGGGCCGGCTTCCCAGACGATTTCCGGGTAGGCGGACAGATCCGGCGCTTCCAGTTCAGCCGGGCCGCTGCCATCGAGCACGAAATGGGCGTGACGGGTGGCGGCGCAGTTGGGGATCATGCACACCGGCAGGGAAGCTGCGTGGGTCGGGTAGTCCATGATCTTCACGTCGAGCACCGTGGTCAGACCGCCCAGACCCTGGGCACCGATGCCCAGCTGGTTGACCTTGTCGAACAGTTCGAGGCGCATTTCCTCGATTTTATTCTGCGGGCCGCGGGCTTTTAGCTCATGGATGTCGATGTGCTCCATCAGCACTTCCTTGGCCATGACGGCGGCTTTCTCGGCAGTACCGCCGATGCCGATGCCGAGCATGCCCGGCGGGCACCAGCCAGCGCCCATTTCCGGCACGGTTTTCAGTACCCAGTCGACGATCGAGTCGGACGGGTTGAGCATGGCCATCTTCGATTTGTTCTCGGAGCCACCGCCCTTGGCTGCTACGTCCACTTCCACTTTGTCGCCGGGAACGATGGAGTAGTGGATCACGGCCGGGGTATTGTCCTTGGTGTTCTTCCGCGCGCCAGCTGGGTCGGCGAGGATCGAGGCACGCAGGACGTTTTCCGGCAGGTTGTAAGCGCGACGCACGCCTTCGTTGATCATGTCGTCAACGCTCATGGTCGCACCAGTCCAGCGCACGTCCATGCCGACGCGGATAAACACGGTGACGATGCCGGTGTCCTGGCAGATCGGCCGGTGGCCGGTGGCACACATGCGCGAGTTGATCAGGATCTGCGCCATCGAATCGCGCGCGGCGGGGGATTCTTCGCGCAGGTAGGCCTCATGCATGGCCTGAATGAAATCCACGGGGTGGTAATAGGAAATGAACTGCAGGGCGTCGGCGACGCTCTGGATCAGGTCGTCTTGCTTGATCACGGTCATGCTTGGCGCTCCTTTTTGTAGGGGGAGGAGTAGGGCAGGAACTTCGAACAGCGCTGGGTCTCGGCCCGGCGCAGTGCTATCAAGGTCAAAGGACAAGGCCAAAGCACAAGATAAAAAGGCGCGGCAGTATACCGCGCGCACCGCCAGGCGGACACCTGTGCCGCCCCAGACCATGGTCGCTGGTCGGTCATTTGAGCCGACGAATGAACCCTGGTCTGACCCTAGGCATTCTGTGATCACAGGGGTAGAGTGGCGGCTAGATGCCAGCATGGGATGGAGCCCATAACCCCATGAGCCTAAGTAGCCAGCGGGTAACCCAGCGATCTTTGCAGAGCCTGCTGCTGAAACGTTTCGGCATGGCAGTGGCAACCTATGCACTGACCGGGCTGTTGTGCTGGATCAGCGTATTTGCCGGGCTTTTCCATGCTTCTCCCCTGACTGCTCTGACCATCACCGCCCTGGCCACCCTAAGCCAACTGGTGTTTCTCGGGCTGTTTCTGTCCCGCATCAACCTGCGATTAGCCGACCCCAGCCTGACTGAACCCCAGGTGCTGGTGGCGTTGGCCTGGCTGACCGTACTGCTGTCGCTGTTCAGCGAAGGGCGCGGCAGTATGCTGGTGATCTATCTGCTGATACTGCTGTTCGGTGTGTTTCAGCTGCCGCCACGTGTCTTCACCCGTTGCGCGCTGTTTGCCTTCTTTGGTTTTGCCGGGGTGAACCTGTATGAAGCCTATACCCTGCAGCTGAGTGAACCGCGCGTGGCGCTGATGCAGGCGTGCGTACTGGCGGTCGTGCTGGCCTGGCTGTGTCTGTTTGCCAGTTATGCCCAGGCCATGCGCCAGCGTATGCGTCAGCGGCGTTTTGCTCTGCAGGCGCATCAGGACACCCTACGTGGCATGATGCGTCAACTGGAGGATCTGGCCGCCACGGATGAGTTAACGGGGTTGTGTAATCGCCGGCACTTTCTGCTTCTGGCCAGCCGTGAGCTCGAAGGGCTGCGCAATGGGCGCCAGCATGGCCTGGCACTGCTCGATCTGGATCATTTCAAGCGAATCAATGATGTCCACGGTCATGCTGCCGGCGACCGTGTGCTGCAAACGTTCGCCGCCGTCGCCCGAGCCTGCCTGCGTGATGGTGATGTGGTAGCCCGCTATGGCGGTGAGGAATTTGTGTTGTTGTTACCCAATACCGAAGCTGATCAGTTCACCGCCTGCTGCGAGCGCCTGCGTGATGCCTTTACCCGCGCTGAGCCCTTGGGGGTGAAGGTGGAGAGTTTGAGTGTTTCCATCGGCATGACCTTGCTGACCGAACACGACGACCTTGAGGATGCCCTGCAACGTGCCGATCAGGCGCTGTACCAGGCCAAGCGCAATGGCCGTAACCGTTGCGCGGCGACCTGGGAGGATGTGGATGCCTGATCTGCGGGTCGCTGATCGCTGCCTTGAGGTCGCCCCCGCCAGTAATCTGCTGGACAGCCTGCTGGCTGCCGGCATCGCCGTGCCCTACAGCTGCCGTGCCGGCAGTTGCCACGCTTGCCTGGTGCGCTGTGTGGGCGGTGAGTTGCTCGACGGCAAACCCGAAGCCCTGGACGATGCGCGGCGCGAACAGGGTTGGCGGCTGGCCTGCCAGTGCCGCGTGGTCGAGGACGTACAGATCGAGGTGTTCGACCCGCTGCGCGATGCCGCGCCTGCCGTTATTCACAGTTGCGACTGGCTCAGCCGCGATGTGCTGCGCCTGCGTCTGACCCCTCAGCGGCCGCTACGCTACCGAGCTGGCCAGCATCTACAGCTCTGGACTGGGGACGGCACTGCCCGACCCTATTCGTTGGCCAGCGTGCCGGGTGACGATCCTTGGCTGGAATTTCATATCGATTGCCGCCAGGGTGGCGCCTTTGCCAGCGCCGCACGCGCGTTTCAGCCGGGCGATTGTCTGCGTTTGGGTGAGTTGCGCGGTGCCGCCTTGCACTATGACCCGGACTGGCAAGCCCGTCCGCTCTGGCTGATGGCCGCCGGCACCGGCTTGGCGCCGCTTTACGGGGTGCTGCGCGAAGCGCTACGCCAGGAGCATCAGGGTGCTATACGGCTTATTCACCTGGCCCATGATGCGTCCGCACATTACCTGGCCGAGCCCTTGCGGGCGCTGGCGCTCAGCCATCCTCGACTGCAGGTCGAGCTGCTTGTGGCGGCCGAGTTGCCGGCTGCTTTGGCCGAACTGCGCCTTGTTTCACGGCAAACCGTCGCCTTACTCTGCGGCCACCCCGACAGCGTCGAAAGCTTTGCGCGCCGCCTGTATCTGGCGGGTTTGCCGCGCAGCCAGGTTTTCGCTGACGTCTTTTTGCCCCACGCGCGCTAGCCGTTCAGGTTTTCAGCGCGCGGGTGGCCTGCCGTGAGGAGTGATGATGAGCGAGCACCTGCTGGTTGAGCGTGAGCAAGGGTTGCTGACCCTGCGCATGCACCGCCCCGACAAGAAGAATGCCTTGACCCGCGCCATGTACAGCGGCTTGGCCGAAGTGCTGGTGCAGGCCGATCAGGATAACAGTGTGCGTGCCGTGCTGATCACCGGTGGTGAGAACTGTTTTACCAGCGGCAATGATGTCGCCGACTTTATCAAGGCGCCGCCCACCGGGCTGAACAGCGAAGTGTTCCAGTTTATGCAGGCGCTGTTCGCGTTCAGTAAACCCGTGGTGGCCGCCGTTAACGGCCCGGCAGTGGGCATTGGCACGACCATGCTGTTGCACTGCGACCTGGTGTATGTCAGCCGTGATGCCACCTTGAAGATGCCCTTCGTCAACCTCGGTTTGTGCCCTGAATACGGCTCAAGCCTGATTCTGCCGCGTCTGCTCGGTCATGCCCGCGCTGCCGAGTTGCTGCTGCTCGGGCAGAGCTTTACCGGCGAACAGGCGGCCGCCTGGGGCATTGCCAATCAGGCGCTGGACAGTGGTGAGGCAACCCTGGCCAAAGCTCGGGAAATGGCTCATGCCTTCGAACGCCTGGCCCCTTCGGCAGTGGCGGACAGCAAACGCCTGATGCGTGCGCCGGATCGCGAGCAACTGCGAAGGGTGATCGAGGAGGAGGGTGCGCTGTTCGGCCAGCGCTTGCGCTCGCCGGAGGCCATCGAGGCGCTGACTGCCTTTATGCAGCGGCGCACGCCGGACTTCAGCAAGTTCGCCTGAGGCGTTGAGGCAAACAAAAAGGCCGCTCGATTGAGCGGCCTTTTGCGTTGCAGCGAAGCAGTTAAACGAGTGCTTCACCCACATGCAGCAGCTTCAGGGTGTTGGTGCCGCCGATGGTGTGGTAGCTGTCGCCTTTGGTCAGGATCACCCAGTCACCGGCCTGTACCACGCCACGCTTGAGCAATTCGTCTACTGCGGCCTGGCTGACCTCGGCCGGTTGCAGGGCAGCGGGGTCGAACGGCACGGTGTAGACGCCGCGGAACAAGGCTGCACGTGCCTGGGTTTCGCGGTGCGGAGAGAAGGCGAAAATCGGCACGGAAGAGCGGATGCGCGACATGATCAGCGGCGTGTAGCCACTTTCGGTCAGCGCAATGATCGCCTTCACACCTGGGAAGTGGTTAGCGGTGTACATGGCAGCCAGGGCGATACTTTCGTCACAGCGCTCGAACTCGGTGCCCATGCGGTGGCTGGATTTCTTGCTGGTGGGGTGCTTTTCCGCGCCCAGGCAAATGCGCGCCATGGCCTGCACCGCTTCCAGCGGATAGGCACCGGCGGCGCTTTCCGCCGAGAGCATCACGGCATCGGTGTAGTCGAGCACGGCGTTGGCTACGTCGGAGACTTCCGCGCGGGTCGGCATCGGGTTCTGGATCATCGACTCCATCATCTGCGTCGCGGTGATCACTGCCTTGTTGTGGCGGCGCGCGTGCAGGATGATTTTCTTCTGAATGCCGCACAGTTCGGCGTCGCCGATTTCCACGCCCAGGTCACCACGGGCCACCATCACCGCATCACTGGCGCGGATCAAACCGTCGAGGGTTTCGTCGTCGGCCACGGCTTCGGCGCGTTCGATCTTGGCCACCAGCCAAGCCGTACCGCCCGCCTCATCACGCAACTTGCGCGCGTAGTGCATGTCGTCGGCATCGCGCGGGAAGGACACGGCCAGGTAATCCAACTGCATCTCGGCGGCGAGTTTGATATCGGCTTTGTCTTTCTCGGTCAGTGCAGGCGCCGTCAGGCCGCCGCCCCGGCGGTTGATGCCTTTGTGGTCGGAGAGCGGGCCACCGATGATCACTTCGCAGTGCAGGGCATCGGCAGTGGCTTCCAGCACGCGCACCACCACACGGCCATCATCAAGCAGCAACTCGTCACCGACGCCACAGTCTTTGACCAGATCCGGGTAGTCGATGCCGACGATGTCTTGCGTGCCGGCCGTCAGAGGGTGGCTGGTGGAGAAGGTGAAGCGGTCGCCCAGTTTGAGTTCGATCCGCTTGTTGGCGAACTTGGCGATGCGGATTTTCGGCCCTTGCAGGTCGCCCAGTAGGGCCACGTGGCGACCGTGCTTGGCGGCCAGATCACGCACCAATGCGGCGCGGGCTTTGTGCTCATCGGGCGAACCGTGGGAGAAGTTCAGGCGGGCAACATCCAGACCGGCGATGATCAGTTGTTCAAGCACCTCGGGGCTGTTGCTGGCGGGGCCGAGGGTGGCGACGATTTTGGTACGGCGGAAGGTCATGCACAGGCTCCTGATTGGCATCTGTGCGCGAGGCTACTATGCCGCCTCTCTGTAGTCATTGTTCCTCTGCACTACCAGAACCTATATACGATCTGCTGCGCGTCGGCCCTGCTGCGTTAAACGTCGGCTCGGCAAGCCGTTTGCGGCTAACGCGCTTTAGCGCGACCCGCTGGGTGAGCGAAGCGAGTAATGCTTATGTACAGCTCGTACACTCTGAGCTCACCCTATGGGTCAGCCGTTGGCTGTTACTACGCTGCGCTACGTTTCTCGCCTGTTTTGACTAGCCGTTGGCGGTTGCTAGCGTAGCGTCTTGCCGCTCTCTAGCTCGCCAGATCGTAAACAGGTTCTTATCGGTTGAGCGCCTGATCCAGATGACGGGCGGCCTTGGTGTTCAGGTCGCTATTGGGGAATTGCACCAGTAGGCGGCGCAGGTAGGTAATGGATTTGTCGCGATTGGCCTGCGGGTTATCCGGGGCCAAGTACATCAGGCCGAGTTGGTAGAGGGCTTTCTCTTTGATGTCTGCGGGGATACCAGGGTCGCTCAGGGCTAACAGATACAGCTCTTCGGCTTCACTAACGCGGTTTTTCAGTACGGCGCGGCGCGACAGCAGCGTCATGTCGGTATCAAGGCTGGGCTTGTACAAATCGAGTTGCTGGTTGGGCTTCCAGTGTGCAAGCAGCTCGCGTGAGGTCTTGTGTACAGGTTCATTGGCGCGTTCACGAATCATCACAATCCGGGCTTCAGCCCGCTCGGCAGCCCGGCTGGCGGGGAACTGATTGAGCACCTGGTAGAAGTAGTTGAGTGCCTTGTTATCGTCGCGCTGCTCGTTGAAGCGGTTCATGTACAGCAGGCCGATCTGGTAAAGCGAGATAGCCCGCACTTCGTCGCTGAGCTTCTCATCGCGGTACCCGGTGAGGTATAGCTGCTCGGCCTGCTCGCTTTTGGCATCACGAATGGCCTGAGCGCTGTAGGTCAGCAGGTCGCCTTCATCCTCGATGGCGGCAAGCATGCGGTTGTTCTTCAGGGTTTTGTATTCAACCACCTCGTTGGTGGTGATCTGTGCGATAAACAGCGGTGTGGTGGGCGAGCAGGCGCTTAACAGAGCGGCACATAGCAGCAGCGGCAGGCGGAACGATAACGGCATGAGAACTCCTGGGCGCAGGGCCGGTGTGCGCCAGTCTAGTCAGGCAGGTCCACTGTGGCCAAGTGGCTGGCGGCATTACCCATCAGAGGATATGTTGCTGCAGAATTTATCCGGCCAGTCGATACACTGCTCATCGGAGGAGAGGCTTATGCGCATTCTGTTAGTTGTACTGGTGCTGTTGGGGGCGGCTGGCTGTAACCGCTATACGTTTGATCATCACCTCAACAGCGCCTATGAGGCCTATGACCGCGGCGAATGTGAAGCGGCCATGCTCTCGCTGTCTAAGGCGGAGCGCAACAGCCGCTCGCGACGTTACATGCAGCCGGAAATTTCTCTGCTACGCGGCCAGTGTCTGGAGCGTCAGGCATTGTTTGTCGATGCCATGCAGACCTACCAGTTCATCGTTACCCACTACCCAGCCAGTGAGTATGCTTACCGGGCCCGCGCGCGCATGGATACTCTGCGCCAATTGGGGCATGACAGCGTTGATGTGGCCGTCAAGGTCAATCCGGTCAAGCCCTGACCGCTGGTCGTTACAGGATTGGCGCGGCTATTCTCGGCAGTAAGCTGAGGTTTACGGGAGGGAGTCCATGCGTATTTTGTTGAGCCTGATGTTATTGCCGGGTTTGGCGATGGCTGAGATCTATCGCTGGACCGATGCCAATGGCCAGGTGCATTTCAGCCAGCGTCCGGCACCCGGCGCTCAGCAGGTTGAGGTCAAGCCGCAGGTGGTCGAGCGCGATCAGTTGACTCGTGAGCGCGAAGAGCGCACCAGCCGTTTCTTTGATGCCCGCCGTGACGAGCAGGCGCAGGCTTCAGCCGAGGCCGCCGAACGTCAGAGTAAGCGTGCTGCCGAATGCCAGGATCTGCGCAGTCGGTTGGGCAATATTCCTGAGGGTTTCAGCTATTACCGTACCGCTGCCAATGGTGAGCGTGAATATTACAGTGACCAGCAAATAGATACCGCTCGTCAGCAACTTCAACGTCAGATTGCCGAACGCTGTTCCTGAATCTGGTTTACACGCAGTAGTGAGGCCATACTCAGTGGCCATCTATAGCGATTTGCCACTATGCCTAAGCATGTTCAGCGCCGCATTGAGCGTCACCAGCTGCCTTACTACCTGAAGGTGTTCAATCGCATCACCGATAAGCCTATGGGCTACATCGGGAACGTCTCATTGGATGGCATGTTGCTGATCAGCCAGTTGCCCATGTTGGTGGGTGCGCGTTTTGACATGCGTTTGAAAATTCCTGGGCATGATGCACCGCACTACGTCGACTTCTCGGCCACCTGCCAGTGGTGCCGTGAAGATGTGACGCCCGGGTGCTATGACTCAGGTTTCTCTCTGGTGGCGCCGCCGGGTGACTATGTCGAGATGGTCGATGCTTTACGCCACTACTTCAGTTTCCGGCCGATGGCCGCGTCCGCTTGAATTTCTCATCGTTCAGCGCCTCTAAAAAAACCGCCAGAAGGCGGTTTTTTTGAGCGGGTGGATTAGGCGCTGACGTTCTGCGTCAATTGCAGCAGGACATCCGAACGGCGCTGCACGTCGCGATAGCGCTCGGCATCCTTGGCTAGAACGGCCCCCAGAGCTGGGAAGATCTCGTTCAGTTTGCGGCTCCACTGTTCTGTCTTGAGCTGTTCGCCGAAGCAGCGCTGAATCAGGTCGAGCATGATTGATACGGTCACCGAGGCACCTGGTGAGGCACCGAGCAAAGCAGCAATGGAGCCGTCTTGAGCGGCCACCAGTTCAGTACCGAACTGCAGGATACCGCCATTCTTGGCGTCCTTCTTGATGATCTGCACGCGTTGACCGGCGATTTCCAAGCTCCAATCCTCGGCCTTGGCCAGCGGGTAGAAGCCACGCAGGGTTTCCAGACGTTGAGCTTCGGACTGCAGCACTTCCTTGACCAGGTAGCGGGTCAGGTCGAAGTTGTCGCGCGCCACCGCCAGCATCGGGCCGATGTTGTTGAAGCGGATCGATAGCGGCAGGTCAAGGAACGAACCGCGCTTGAGGAACTTGGTGGTGAAGCCGGCATATGGGCCGAACAGTAGCGAGGTCTTGCCGTCTACCACGCGGGTGTCCAGGTGGGGCACGGACATGGGCGGCGAACCCACCGCGGCCTGGCTGTAGACCTTAGCCTGGTGCTGCTTGACCACGTCCGGGTTGTCGCAACGCAGCCACTGACCGCTGACCGGGAAGCCGCCGAAGCCCTTGCCCTCCGGAATGCCGGACATCTGCAGCAGCGGCAGAGCCGCGCCACCGGCGCCGAGGAAGACGAACTTGGCCTGGATTTCACGGTTGTTACCACTCTGCAGGTCCTTGACGCTGACCCGCCAGCCTTGGCCGCTGCGCTTGAGGCCAACCACTTTCTGTTTGCAGGTGACCTTGGCATCGGCTTGCTGACCGAGATGCGCGAGCAGGCTCGTGGTCAGGTTGCCGAAATTGACGTCGGTACCGGCCATGACGCGCGTTGCAGCGATTGGCTCCTGCTGATCACGCCCTGGCATCATCAGCGGCATCCACTCGGCCAGCGTGGCGTGATCTTCGGTGTACTCCATGTGCGCAAAGGCATGGTGCACGGTCAGCGCCTGGAAGCGCTTCTTCAGGTAATCAATACCTTTCTGCCCGCGCACGAAACTGAGGTGCGGAACCGAGTTGATAAACGATTTGGGTGAACCGAAGCGGCCTTTCTCGACCAGGTAGGCCCAGAACTGCTTGGACTCTTCGAATTGGGTGTTGATGGTCACCGACTTTTTGATGTCGATCGAACCGTCCGCCGATTCCGGTGTGTAGTTCAGCTCGCACAAGCCAGCATGACCGGTGCCTGCGTTGTTCCAGGGGTTGGAGCTTTCAACCGCCCCGGCTTCCATCATCTCGAGCACTTCCAGCTTGATCGCCGGGTCGAGCTCTTTCAGCAGTACGGCCAAGGTCGCACTCATGATGCCGGCACCCACCAGCACCACATCCATTGTTTCGTAATCGTTCTGCGTCATTACCACTTCTCCGCAAACCAGCACTCAAAAGACGTTAGTTAGCTTGTGTGAACACAGCCGATCAGCAGCCGAGACGCTCAGGGTTGAGGGAAGCAGGCTTCTGGAAGCAGATGCCAACCGCGAGATCGTTCATTTTCGCCACACTCTTGTGAAGTTTTCCAAACCGTTCTTCCACGCTCTTTTGGAGTCGTGAACCTCAAAACACGTCTGCTGGGCACGCTTCTCTACGACATAGAACGGCCATGCAGCGATTGCAGGCGCTTTACGTGGGAGTAAGCAGCAGCCGGAAGGCAGCGCGAAGTGGGCGACTCTCTGGGGCGGAGCTGGTGCAATGGAGCATCAGCGATACGGCAAGGCCCGAACAGGAGGCGTCCTTATAATCGGGGCGCGATTATAAGGGCAAAGCAGGAAAATTGATCGCCTGGCGTGACTTTTCTTCTTCCGCCGGTCAGGCTGCCAGCGTTTGTTGCAAACGCAGGCATGGCGTGACTTGTACGGTTTTGACTCCGGCTGGCAGGGGGCGATTGAGCCAGCTCAGGCAGCTGTGTTGCACTTCAATCCAGCCGGAGCCTTGTGGCGTCTGGGCTGATTGGCGCAGGGCGCGGCAGATACCTTGTGCATCGACCAGGGCAAATGAGCGCATCGGGCGGCGGGGGGCGAGCAGGTTGCGCAGTGAGAACATGGCGAATCACTCACGAACAGGGAAGACTAAAGTCTTATGCCTGACGCGCATGACAAGGGCGTTACGGGAACCTGTTAGCGCGATAAACGTCATAGGGACTGTGCCGTTTCATCGTGAGCCGTGTTGCCCCGAGAAATAGCAACAGACCCTGAAAGCAGCGCTGTCGGGCATTTTCCGTGCTGGTTATACTGCGCACCACTTCTACCCCTCATTTATGGAGCGTTGAGCATGCTGCATCGTCTGCTGTTTGGTCTGGTGGCTGTTGCCAGCCTTACTCTGGTGGGTTGCGCCCACAGCCCGCAACAACTCAGCCCACAACCCAAACTCAACAGCCCGCTGACCGCCGTTGGTCAGGGCCAGCCGGTTGTGGTGCGGGTGACCGATGGTCGTCCATCGCCTGTACTGGGTACCCGTGGTGGCCTTTACCCGGAAACCAGCGCCATCAGCGTGACTGGCCAGGACATCTTACCCAAGCTGCAGGCTCAGGCTGAGGCGGCTGTACGTCTGCTCGGCTTTACCCCGAGCGCTAATGCTTACAATGCACCGCAACTGACCCTGACTCTGGCTGATTTGAAATACCAGTCGCCGAAAGAAGGGCTGTATGTCACTGAAGCCGACATGACTGCCACCTTCCGGGTTGATGTGCAGAACAGCAGCCGCCGTTACAGTGGCCGTTATGGTGCTTCGCTGAATCAGCGCTTTGGCATGGCGCCAAACCAGGCAACCAACACCAAGCTGGTCAGTGACGTGTTGAGTGATGCCCTGACCCGTGCCTTCAAGGATCCGACCATCGGCCAGATGCTCGCTCAGTAAGGCTGATCGGCGTTGATGAAAAAGCCCGGACTGTTCCGGGCTTTTTCGTATCTGGCTTGTCCAATTCGAGGCTTCAGGCAGCTTCGCTGTAGAACTCCGGCAGACTCATGCCGGTGCGCGTATCCACGTCGGGCAGGGCGTAATGCTCGTGACCTCCCATGGCGCAGTACACCAGCCAGTGGTCGTCTTGCACATTGAAAGACAGTCCGTCGATGACGGCTTCCACGTCATCCAGCGAATCAATCAGGTAATCACGGTCTTGCGGTTGGGCGTGCAGCATAGGGTGATCCTCCATGGATTTTAAGGCCTGTCTCTCTGCGCCAAGCCTTTTTGGCCGAGGCGTAGGGACGAGTGTTAGACCATAGCTCACACAAATGACAGTGTTTAGACCGCTTAGTCATAGTGGCTGCGATTCGTCGGAATCGAACCGCGAGGGCGGCAACCTTCGGTAGACTCCGCGCCCGTATTTGGACAGCCCGATACTGCATCGGGTGTGCTGATAATCAGGCGCGACATTGATCGCATGCCTTATAGAAGTTGAGGTCGAGCATGTCGTTGCAAGCGCTCTGGTTGCTGATCGAAGGTCAGCCTGGGCAGTGTGTGAATGGACTGGCGCTGTTTTTCGCCCTGGCGGGGGCGTGGTTGCTACTGGCTACCCGTATGCGCGAGCAGCGTGCCCAGGCGCGGTTACTGGCGGACAATCAGCTGAATGAACTGGCGGATGAGGCATATGCCTTTGATGAGCCGACACTGCGGCTGAATCGTTTTTTTTATCGCTTTGGCCATGCCTGCCTGGGGGCTGCCTTGTTGCTGTCTTGGCTGAGCACCCAGCTGTAATTCGATTGTTCAGGCCATAAAAAGCGGCAGCCAATGGCTGCCGTTTTTTATGACTCCGATTGGCCTAAAGTGGCAGGCCAGCCTTGATCCGGTATTGGTTACGCACTGGGTTGGCGTATTGCAGGATCAGGTAGGGCTGCTGCGCAATCGGACAGTTGTCCAGGCGGCGTTGCCACTCGGCTTGTGCGGTACGCAGCTCTTCGGCAGGGAACAGCTCGGCGGCATTCGGCACCGCCAGCGCCGTGTCGCGGTCTGCCCACATGGCGTAGGCCAGATAATGCACGGGGAACAACCGGTAGCCGGTGAGAATCTGTCGGTCCATTTCCGCTGCCAGCAGTTTGCTGTCCTCCAGGCCCTGGCTCACCGGCGTACCGAAGTGCACGTGCACGCGGCCTTTGTAACCGGTGATGCCGAGGGCGATGCTCTGGTCATCTTCGCCGGCGGCCTTGGTATAACTGCCGCTGCTGGCGCGAATAAATAGCTCGCGGGCTTTGGCCTGATCGCAGGGGTCGTATTCGTAGCTGATCGATACTGGCGTCAGGCGCAGCGCGTTGATCACGTCGGCGAAGGGTTCGTCCTTGCGGCTCATATGGAACATCTTGAGGATTGCCGAATCGGTGCGGTCATCACCATCCTTGGCGCGGCCTTCGGCCTGGGCAATCCAGATCGACTCGCCGTCAGTGCGGATCGAGTGGTTGATATACGCCGACAGCAGCTGGTAAGCGGCGAGTTTCTCG